>NZ_CP072801.1:618125-927187 GCF_017901135.1 Thiothrix litoralis
GGTGGTCATGAGGAAATTCGGGGTGTCAGAAGTGTGGATCAAGCCTTTGATCTGATCAATAACCCGGTGTATCGCCATTCCCTCGAAAAAGAACTGGGTTATGTGCGGATGCAAAAAGCCATTACCGACAAATACGGTTTGCGCTTGATTGCGTATGAGGCCGGGCAAGGTTTGGCCGATTTCAAAACCACCACCGATGATGAAATGCCCAACCCGATGCTGTTTGCTGCCAACCGCGACCCGCGTATGCGTGACGTTTATGCGCGTTTGCTGAGTGGTTGGAAGGCTGAAGGCGGTACATTATTCATGCACTACACCGCACCCCGCACGTTCACCAAGCATGGGCCATGGGGAACCAAGGAATACATTACCCAACCGATCAGTCAAGCGCCCAAGTATCAGGCATTGCTGGACTTTATCCGTAGCACGCCGTGCTGGTGGGATGGTTGCAAGCGTTAAGGGGAAGGCTATGTTTACACAAGAAAAACCCGCAGACTCGGTTGCGTTGCATCCCTTGACCCCGCAGACGTGGAGGGTGCTGGCTGATGCGTTGTCTGCTGCCGAATACCAGTGGGCAACACTGCACGATTTCAGCGCAAAAGCTGGTCAGCTTTGCTTGCTGCCGGACGGGCAGGGCGGCATCAGCAAAGTGTTGGTGGGCTATGATGCGGCGGAAGGGGTGCGTTGGGCGGTGGCGGCATTGCCCAACAAGTTGCCACGCGGGCATTACCATCTGGTTTGCGACTGGTCAGAGGCTGAAACCTTGCAAGCCAGTATCGGCTGGGGTTTGGGTTATTACCGCTTTGAGCAGTACACCAAGCCGGATAACAAGGCCAGACCTGTGTTGTACTTGGCAAGCGCTCAGCAGAAACGTGCGCAAGCCTTCGTGCAAGCGGTGACGCTGGTGCGTGACCTGATCAATCAGCCCGCCAATCACATGATGCCTGAGCATTTGTCAGCCGCTACCGCGCAATTGGCAGAGACGTTTGGAGCAGATTTCCGTGAACTGGTTGGTGATGAATTGCTGGCGCAAAATTATCCGGCAATCCACGCGGTGGGACGTGCCAGTAAACATGCGCCGCGCTTACTGAGCTTGCGCTGGGGAAACCCTGAGCATCCGGCGGTGACGTTGGTGGGTAAGGGGGTGTGTTTTGATACCGGCGGCTTGGATATTAAACCCTCGCAATACATGCGTTTTATGAAAAAGGACATGGGCGGTGCGGCGCACGTCTTGGGTCTGGCGCAGTTGATCATGCAGTTGCAATTGCCCGTGCAACTGCGGGTGCTGATCCCGGCGGTTGATAATGCCATCGGTGGCGATGCCTTCCGCCCCGGTGACATTCTGTCTACCCGTGCGGGTAAGTCGGTGGAAGTGGACAATACCGATGCCGAAGGGCGTTTGGTGTTGTGCGATGCCTTGGCAGATGCGGTCAACCACAAGCCTGATGTGCTGCTGGATTTTGCCACGCTGACAGGTGCTGCGCGGGTGGCGCTTGGCACGGAAATCCCAGTTTTTTTCAGTAATAACAAATCATTGACAGCAAAACTTCAGGCGGTTTCAGAGGTTTCCGAAGAGCTGATTTGGAACTTGCCTTTGCACAAGGCTTATTTTGAGCAATTGAAAAGCGCTTGTGCTGACTTTACCAATAGCGGTGGCAGTTACGGTGGGGCGATTACAGCCGCTTTGTTCCTGAATGAATTTGTGCCCGAGAATATTCCGTGGGCGCACTTTGACGTGATGGCTTGGAACAACCGTGAGCGTGCCGGACGTCCGACGGGTGGTGAGGCGATGGGATTATTCGCCATTTACCACTATTTGGAAACCGTTTATCGGAATCAATGAACGTTGCTTGGGTAAATCTGTTCAGTTTCAATTCATTTTTCTTATTGTGATCTATAATCAAAGGATTCGAGTATTTAGAAAAAGGTTGGAATAACATGCAAAGACGGCTAGCTGTTAAGCCTCATATTGCCCGTCATTTTGCTTTGGGGATTGCGCTGATGGGGTTGACACTAACATTTTTGGCAGCAACTTTGCTGGTGTTCCCGTACAAATTGGCCGCTAACCCAGAAGTACAGGGGGAGTTGCTTTATGATTTATTAGGGAGTCTGGAATACAGCGCTAATGGTCGTTTTGAGGTAATTGACGATCCTATTATGCGGCATAAACTAGCAGGATTGTTGATGAATAACCGTCTGAATGGTCGCGAGGGTGTCGCTTATATCCTCAACCTCGGCAATGGTAAAATCGTTTGGAGCGCCGCAGCAACGTCTTTGCGCGTTGATGGTCTTGGCGTGAATGATAGCTATCTTATGCAGTTTACTCATACGCCGACTCATCAATTGGCGGTGCAGAACTTTTGGCTGAAAGATGTCGGTAAGGTGCGTCTGGAATTCAGGATGGTTGTGGCATTACCTATCCGCTGACTCACACCTTTGATGCTGGGAATTTGTTTGTATGGTCGATTTTTATGATGAGCTTACCTACGAAACCAACCCGTTTCCCGAGACGCATCCCGGTAATCTGGCGGCGTTAGGGCGTTTGTTTGGTATCCAGACTACTTCCCCGCAGCAATGCCGGGTGTTGGAACTGGGTTCGGCCACTGGCGGTAATCTTATCCCGATGGCTTGGCACTTGCCGCAAAGTGAGTTTGTGGGCGTAGAGCTTTCCGCCGCCCAAGTGGACATTGGTCAACGCATTGTCAGCACGCTGGAATTGCCCAATATCCGGCTGGAAGTGGGCGACATTCTCGAACTCGACGCAGCCCGAATCGGGCAATTTGATTACATTATTGCGCACGGGGTGTATTCGTGGGTTCCGCCTCTCGTGCGTGAAAAAATCCTGCAACTGACGCGGGATTGCCTGACACCGCATGGCTTGGCCTACATCAGCTACAACCTGTTACCCGGCTGGCGGATGCGCGGCAGTTTACGTGATCTGTTGCTGCACGCTACTCGCGAGGTAACAGGGGCAGCAGCTAAATACAATACCGCGATTGCCGCACTGGAACGCTTGCAGCAGGCTTTGCAAGGGGCGGCAGCCGATAGTCAGCATTACGTGCAAAAAGAAATTACCTACCTGTTGGCTGCCCACCCCAGTTATCTGCTGCACGAGTATTTGGCGGGTGAAAACAATGCTTTCCTGTTCAGTGAATTCCTCGCGGATGCTGGGCGGCATGAGCTGCAATACGTGTGTGAAACCGACCTGCATACCCTGTTCGATACCACCCTGAGCCAGCCCGCGCAAACAGCCCTTGCCGATATTGAAGACCCCTTGCAGCATGAACAATGGATGGATTTTGTGCAAATGCGTGCCTTCCGCAAGAGTGTGTTGTGCCGGGCAGATTTGCCGCTGGAACGTGCCATTGATATTGACGTGTTTACTGCGTATTTTTACAGCGCAAATTTGCGTCTCAAGGGCAAGGAAAACCTCAACAATACCAAGCCCGTCATTTTCCTGACGGCAGATAATAATGAGTTGAGCGTTACACACCCCTTGAGCAAGGCGGCGTTATTGTATTTACAGGATGTGCACCCTTACACCCCGGATTTTGAGGAATTGTATGCCAAGGCTGCTACCAAGGTACGGCAAGCAGGCGGCAAGGCATTTGCCGAAGCGCGTAGCGAGTTGGTGAGTGAATTGTTTAGCCTGTACAGCTACCGGGCAGTCTATGCGCATCTGACACCCTGCTTGCACCGCCCCGAATGGCCTGAGCACCCACAAGCGACAGCGCTGGCACGTTTACAGGCCGCGCAAGGGTGGGAATGTGTGGCGAGTATTCGTCATCAGGTGATGAGTCTGGATAGCTTTTCCAGTTACTTGTTGCAAGAGTTGGATGGTAGCCGCACAGTTCCAGAACTGGTCAGTTACCTGATTGCCGAGGTTGTCGCGGGAAACGTGCCCATTCCCGGTGGCAGGCAGGCGCAAACCAGCGGCAAGGGTCTGGAGAAGGAGATCAGCGCTAACGTCAAGCACTTGCTGAATGTGTTTGCGCGGCATGGTCTAGTACAGCATTAAAGTAGCAAAAACCGTTACGGTGTGCTGTTCAACAGGTTATTCAATAACCACGGTGACGCAGGCACTTCTTGAAGCGGCAGGAAAATTCCCTGTTTGGGGGGCGGCAGAGCCTTTAAATTCAGTGCTTTACCCCAGCTTCTTCCCCAATCACTGCTGGTATATTGATACCAGTGTTTGCTATCAGTGTTGCCTTCTACAATATTTGCGGCGGCAATCAGTGTGCCGCGCCCTTGGGTATCCATATTGAAATCGTGCAAGCCGGGATAAGTGTTACCCCAGTTCGGGCGGCTCAATTCTGCCGGGAAGGGTGCTGTCGCGCAGCCGAAGTCACGGAGCTGGTTTTTGCCGTACAGTACCAGATAGTCGTTGCCCGGCCCTTCACGTCCTCCGGTGGCAAACAGCATCAGGCGGTTGAAGGCTGGTGTGCTGTACGCTGCCAGCACCACGCTGCCATCGGCAATCGGGTAAGCCTGCCATTTTCCGTTGTACTTGGCGAACAGGATAGCGCCCGACTGCTCAGGGTTTTGTCCCAGCAAAATGGGTAGGGGAATACCGTTCAAAGCATAACCATGCAAGGCATTATTGTCGGTGAGGGAGCGCAAGAATGCGCGGTTGACGTTTGCCGTTTTTCCGCAAGCCCAGCCTGGTTGCCAAAGTGCGGCGAATGTATTGGTAGGCGTAGTGGCTGCCCGCGCGAGCGCTGCGGTATCCGCGCAGCCACTGGCAGGCAACAGGCTGGCGATAAGTAGTAGCCATGCCGGTGCGCTGTAAGTTGATAGACTCATTATGTACCCCCTTTGTTGTTTCTTTTGACGATAGCTCCCAGTATCAGACTCTTATGTCTGTGAAATGTTCAGTGCCGTGCAGCTTGTAATAAGGTGCGGGTGTAAGGGTGCTGTGGCTGCTGGAACAGGGCGTTGACTTCGCCCGTTTCCACCACCTGTCCGTGGCGCATGACGGCTACCCGGTCACACAACCCCCCCGCCAGTGGCAGGTTGTGGGTAATCAGCACGACAGCCATCTCGCGCTGGGCACGGATGTCACGTAGTAATGCCATGATTTCCGATTGTACTGTCACATCCAGCGCGGTAGTCGGCTCGTCAGCAATCAGCAATTCTGGCTCACACAGCAAGGCCATTGCGATCATCACCCGCTGGCGCATTCCGCCGGAAAGTTCGTGCGGATAGCTGTGGAAACGCCGGGAAGCATCGGGAATGCGCACCTGTTCCAGCATGGTGATGGTGTGATGGCGTGCTTGCTTCGCGTTCATGCCTTGATGCACTTCCAACACTTCGGTGAGTTGCCGCCCGATGGTGAGCAGCGGGTTCAGCGCCGTCATCGGATCTTGGAAAATCATCGCCATACGTTTGCCCCGAAACTGGTTCAGGATGCGTGGTGGCTGACCCAGCAATTCCGTTCCGGCAAAGGTTACGCGACCGCTGGTGTGGGCATTGCGTGGTAACAAGCCCATCACTGCGTGGAAGCACTGGCTTTTGCCCGCCCCGGATTCGCCTACCACTGCCAGGGTTTCGCCCGCTGCGAGTTGCAAATCTACCCCGCGCACGGCTTCGACACTACCCTCCGGGGTATTGAAGCGGATGGAGAGTGCCTCGATGAATAATAACGGTGTCAATGGATGCTTATCCTCAACTCTCAAAAATATTGTAAAATAATACCTGTTTCCAACGTTGCAGGTTCTTCTGCTATCCTTATCCCAACCAACCACCACACATTAACACTACAACGAGGTAGGCATGGATACCACTACTAGCAATCTCGGCTTGATTGGCCTTGGCGTCATGGGTTCCAACCTGGC
The DNA here is from genome assembly GCF_017901135.1 of Thiothrix litoralis. Classification (NCBI taxonomy): domain Bacteria; kingdom Pseudomonadati; phylum Pseudomonadota; class Gammaproteobacteria; order Thiotrichales; family Thiotrichaceae; genus Thiothrix; species Thiothrix litoralis. Next base: position 623,960 of record NZ_CP072801.1, read on the forward strand.
GCTGAACCTGAACGACAAAGGCTATTCCCTGAGCGTTTACAATCGCACCTATTCCCTCACCGAACAATTCATGCAGGAACATGCGCAAGGTCGCGCCATTCGTTCCGCTGAAACGCTGTCCGAATTCGTCAACCAGCTCGATAGCCCGCGTATTGTACTGCTGATGATTACCGCAGGCCACGGGGTGGATGCAGTGATCGAGCAACTGCTGCCGCTGCTTAACCCCAATGACATCATTATCGACGGCGGCAATTCCAACTACAAAGACACTAGCCGCCGCTGGAAAGAACTCACTGAAAAAGAAGGCATCCTTTTCGTTGGTATGGGCATTTCTGGCGGAGAAGAGGGTGCACGTCACGGCCCTTCGATGATGCCCGGCGGTGCTGTTGAGGCTTGGCCTGAGATTCGCAACATTTTCCAGAAAGCCGCCGCGCAAGTGGATGGCGAAGCCTGCTGCCAATGGCTGGGCGAAGGCGGTTCCGGTCACTACGTCAAGATGGTGCACAACGGCATCGAATACGGCGATATGCAACTGATCGCGGAAGCCTGCCACCTGATGCAACACGCACTGGGGATGGATTTCGACGCAATGGCGGACACGTTCGCGGCATGGAACAAGGGCAAGCTCGAATCCTACCTGATCGAAATTACCAGCGAAATTTTGCGCCACAAAGATGTTGACGGTAGTGCGTTGGTGACCAAAATCCTCGACCGCGCCGGGCAAAAAGGCACGGGGCTGTGGACGGCACAGGATGCACTGGAACACGCGGTTCCCCTTACGCTGGTGACGGAAGCTGTCCATGCGCGGATGCTCTCTGCCCGTAAGGATGAGCGCGTCGCCGCCGCCAAATTACTGGGTGGCTTAGCGGAACCTGTTTCCGCCGAGCAGCATCAGGCGTATCTGGAAGCTATCCACGACGCGCTTTACGCCGCTAAGTTGGTGTCTTATGCGCAAGGTTTCATGCTGATGCAAACTGCTGCGCAGGAATACGGCTGGAATCTGGCCTACGGTGATATTGCTTTGTTGTGGCGTGCCGGGTGCATTATCCGTAGCCGTTTCCTGGGCGACATCAAGGCCAGTTTTGCGCGTGAGCCTGTGCCGCAAAGCTTGCTGCAAGACCCGTTTTTTATCGGGGAGCTGAAACGGTCGGAAGCGGGTTGGCGTAAAACCGTGGCGCTGGCGGTGATGCAGGGTGTGCCTGCCCCAGCATTGTCTGCTGCATTATCTTTCTATGACGGTTATCGCTGTGCGGCGGGTTCTGCCAATATTTTGCAGGCGCAACGCGATTACTTCGGGGCGCATACCTATCAGCGTACTGACCGTGACCCGGCGCTGGCTTTCCATACACATTGGAACGGCGATGGTTCCGAGGAGCAAATGGCATGAGTTGTTGCGGTATTTCCCACGCCTACGTCATTTTCGGCGCAACCGGCAATCTGGCGGCAAACAAGCTGTTGCCAGCACTGTACCAACTGCATTGCATGGGGCACATGGCGGAGGATGTGGAAATCCTCGGCTGTGGGCGCACCCCGTTTACGCAGGAAACCTGGCAGATAGAGGTGCGCAAGCAGTTTGTTGAGAGTGGCATCGCGGAAGATGCCTCACTCGACAGCTTCATTCAGCGTCTGGATTATTTGTCGGGTAGCTTGAAAGAAGCGGCGTTCTATCAGTCGCTGGGTGACTGGATCGGCAACGATGGCGAATGTGCCAATAACGTGGTTTTCTATTTATCGGTCAGCCCGGAATTGTACGTGACGGTCACGGAAGGCTTGGCAGCAGCGCAATTGCTGGAAGAATCCCACGGCTGGCGGCGCATGGTGATCGAAAAGCCCTTCGGACACGATCTGGAATCCGCCCGCGAATTGCAGCATAGCCTCAGTGACCAGCTCAAGGAAGAGCAGATTTACCGTATCGACCATTACGTCGGCAAAGAGGCGGTGCAAAACTTGCTGGTGCTGCGTTTCGCCAACCTGATCCTCGAACCCTTGTGGAACCGTTACCACATTGATCATATCCAGATTACCCATGCCGAAACCGTGGGGGTGGATGGGCGTGCCAGCTATTACGACAATAGCGGTGGCGCGGTACGCGACATGATCCAGAGCCATTTGCTGCAAGTCATGGCCTTGCTGGCAATGGAACCGCCGGTGTCGATGGAGGCTGAAGCCTTGCGCAATGAAAAGGTTAAGGTGCTGCAATCCATCCGCCCGGTGAATCTGGAACAGCTTGCGACCCATGCGATACGCGGGCAATACGCGGCAGGTGAGGTTAAAGGTGTCGCTGTTCCCGGTTATTTGCAGGAAGAGGGCGTCGCGGCGGGGAGTCATACCGAATCTTACGCGGCTATGAAGCTCTACATCGACAACTGGCGCTGGAAGGATGTGCCGTTTTACCTGCGTACCGGCAAGCGTTTGCAGGAACGCCGTTCCATGGTGGCGGTGCGTTTCAAGCAGCCGCCGATGCAACTGTTTCAGGGCAGCGGCATTTATCAGCCGCATCCCAATTGGTTGCTGATTGGTATCCAGCCGGAAGACGCGGTGCGCATGGAAATTTCCGCGAAAGTGCCGGGGCTGGAAATGCATACCCGCCAGATCGTGATGGATGCCTCGGTCAGTACGCCCGGTGAGCGCAAGGCGGAAGCCTACGAGGAATTGTTGCTGGATGTGATCAAGGGCGACCGTTCGCTATTCCTGCGCTACGATGAAGTAAAGGCAGCGTGGACGGTGGTTGACCCGGTGATGCAACGTTGGGCGGAAGATGAGCAATTGCCGCTGCAATACCCGGCAGGTGGCTGGGGGCCCAAAGCGGCAGAAAAGATTTTTGGTGATTCGGATAGAGGATGGCGGCATTCGCTGTCGTGCAATGGTAAAGGAAGCGAATAATGTTATCGGTGGATACTCAAGTATTGGTGGATGCGGAAGCAGTGGCACAACAAGCGTGTGCTGAAATTGCAGCAGCAGCGCAGGCGGCGATTCGCGAGCGTGGTGTGTTCCGGTTGGTGATGGCGGGGGGCGGCACGCCGCAGCGGGCGTATACTTTGCTGGCGGCAACCGTGCAGGATTGGGATAAGTGGGAAATTTTCTGGGGCGATGAGCGTTGCTTGCCAGTTGATCATCTGGAACGCAATTCGCAGATGAGCTTGCCTACCCCGCACCGTTTCCCGATTCCAGCAGAATTGGGGGCGGAAGCAGCGGCGGCGGCTTATGCGCAGACCATCCACGACAAGTTGCCGTTTGATATGGTGATGTTGGGCATGGGTGAAGACGGGCATACCGCGAGTTTGTTTCCGGGGTTCGCGGTTGCTGCTGGCTTAACGACTGCGGTACACAATGCGCCGAAGCCGCCGCCTGATCGGGTAAGCTTGACGGTGGAGGCTTTGCAACATTGTCGGCAGCAATTGGTGCTGGTAACGGGGCAGGGCAAGGCTGAGGCAATGGCGCAATGGCGTAACGGTGAGCACTTGCCGATTGCGGCGGCGGTACGTGCCGATGCTTGTGTGCTGGTGGATGCAGCGGCATACGGTGAATCGTCGGTGTGAGTTAGATTTTCTCCCATTCAAACCCGACGATATTGCGGGTTTGTTTGCTGAATTCGATGCCTACCAAGTATAACTCGCGCCCGTCACGGTATTTGTCGGCGTAGTGTTTGGCTTTGATTTGTGCCATTGCACTTCCGTCACTCTGTTCGCTATTCAGCACTTTGAACTCGAAAATGAATACTTTATTCTCCACTATTACGGTTAGGTCGATGCGCCCGAAATGCGTGCTGTCTTCGGCGATGGTTTGTGCTCCGCACGCGACCATGTGACTGTAGAATACGCTGGCGTAATAGCCTTCGTATTGGTCAAGCGCATTATTGGTATACCACTGATAAGGAATGCTGGCGAAAAAGGCGTTCAAAATGTGGTGTAAGGCTTCCAGTTCGCCATCTGCTAAGGCTTGGTAGATTTTGAAGCCTACTTGGGCGGCATGACTGGATGTAGGAGTGAGTTCGCTCAGTAAATGCGTGTTGAGGCTGAGCTTTACTTCAATGTTAGGATAGCCCAATTCAAAGCCAAGTTGGTTGCCCATCTGAAGCGTTTTGTGGATGGTTAAGTAGCCTGTTTGAAACAGCAATACCTCGGCTGTCATCTTATCCACGTCAAAACTGCCTAGTTGGGTTTCATGTACCTTGAAACGTTCCAGTTCTGGCAGGTAATAGCGTCCGCTTTTTAACAGTTTCAGCAGGAAACTGGGTGTGGCTGTTTCAAACCAATAACTGCGGAATTGCTGGCCTTTGTCAATGAATAGCAGGATGTCGAACGGGTTGTAGACCGATTCACCTAACCAGTTGTAACCGTTATACCACTCACGTACTCGCGGCATATCTGCCCCGGCTAGGTGTTCACGGAAGTTATGTTCCAGTTCGCGTTGGGTGTAGCCGCACAGGGCGCTGTAACGGGCATCCAGCGTAATATCGTTGAGGTTGTTTAGTCCGCTGAAGAGAGAGACTTGGGAGAATTTGGACACGCCGGTGAGAAGTACGAAGTTCAGTAGCTTGTCGCGCCCTTTCAGCACCGAATAGAGGTTTTTCAAGCTATCCCGCAGTTCGGCGGCACGGGCAGGGTTATTGATTTGGTCGAGGATGGGCTTGTCGTATTCGTCGATCAGTACCACGGCGGGCTGTGAGTAGGCTTGTACACTGTCTTCAATCAACTGCACAAATTGTTGTGAAATCAGTCCTTCTTGTAGTTTGATCCCTAGCCGTTCGGCATTCTTTTTGAGTTGCCCTACTATGAATGTGTCCAGTTGCGCCCGGTCGGTATGTACGCCGTCGTTGAAGGTGATGTGGATGACGGGGTGTTTTTTCGTCCAGTCCCATAACGGGTGAATCGCTAATCCTTGAAACAGTGGTTCATTGCCCTCGAACAGTTCTTTGAGGGTGTCGACCAGCAAGGATTTACCGAAGCGGCGCGGGCGGGAGAGAAAGTAATACGTGCCGCTGTTGACCAGTTGGTGAATCAGCGCAGTTTTGTCCACGTAGACGCAATCATCGTTGAGGATGCTACTGAGGGTGCTGATGCCAATGGGGAGTTTTTTCATTTTTGCCGTACCTTTCGGGAATACAGGCCAAGTATAGCGGAAGCACCCAGTGGTGATCATGCCGAATAGTTGGCATTCCCCCGACAAACGGGCAAAATAAGCGATCTTTCACCCACCAACAGGGCTTGTAATGGCAATTTACCCCGGAATGTTCCCTTATACCCGTATGCGCAGGATGCGCCGTGATGATTTTTCCCGCCGTTTGATGCGCGAAAATGTACTGACCGCGAATGATCTGATTTGGCCGGTCTTTGTGATGGAAGGCGAGAATCAGCGTGAAGCGATTGCCTCGATGCCGGGTGTGGAGCGCATCAGTATTGATCTGTTGGTAAAAGAAGCGCGGGAAGCCTTTGATCTGGGTATTCCGGCGATAGCGATTTTCCCGGTCACGCCGCAGGAAGCCAAAACCGATAAAGCCGAGGAGGCGTGGAACCCGGATGGGTTGGCGCAACGTGCGGTAAGGGCGGTCAAGGCCGCCGTGCCAGCGTTGGGCGTGATTACGGATGTGGCGCTCGACCCGTTCACCTCCCACGGGCAGGATGGTTTGATGGATGAGAACGGCTATATCCTCAACGATGAAACCGTGTCGGCGTTGACCAAGCAGGCGCTGTCTCACGCAGAAGCGGGCGCGGATGTGGTCGCCCCTTCCGATATGATGGACGGGCGTATCGGTGAAATCCGCGATGTGCTGGAACAGCACGGGCATTTGAATACGCGCATTCTGGCTTATTCCGCGAAGTATGCCTCCAGTTTTTATGGGCCGTTCCGCGATGCGGTAGGTTCGGCGACCAACTTGAAGGGTGGCAATAAATACAGCTACCAGATGGATCCTGCCAATTCCGATGAAGCCTTGTGGGAGGTCGCCCTCGACTTGCAGGAAGGCGCGGATATGGTGATGATCAAGCCGGGAATGCCGTATCTCGACATCGTGCGCCGCATTAAAGAAGAGTTCAAAGCCCCGACTTACGTCTACCACGTCAGCGGCGAATACGCGATGCTGAAAGCGGCAGGCATGAATGGTTGGATCAACGAAAAGGCTTGTGTGCTCGAAGCCTTGTTGGGCATGAAGCGTGCCGGGGCGGATGGTATTTTGACGTATTACGCCAAGCAGGTTGCTGAGTGGTTGAAACATGGTTGATAACTACGCGGTCTTCGGCAACCCCATTGCCCACAGCAAATCCCCGCGCATCCACACCCTGTTTGGTGAGCAAACCGGCGGCGCGGTCGAATACGGCGCGATCTGTTCCGAGCCGGAAGAATTCGCGCAGGATGTGATGATGTTCCTCGTGGCAGGCGGCAAAGGCTGCAACGTCACCGTGCCCTATAAGCAGGAAGCGTGGGAACTGGCGGATGAGCTTTCCGACTACGCAGCCCGCGCCAAAGCCGTCAACACGCTGGCGTTTAGTGAAGATGGTACGATGGTTGGCTATAACACGGATGGCATCGGGATTGTGCGTGACCTTCAGCAGAACCACAGTATTGCCCTGCAAGGCAAACGTATCCTGCTGTTGGGCGCAGGTGGTGCAGTGCGCGGTGTCTTGCAGCCTTTGTTGGAAGCACAGCCTGCCAGCCTGTTCATCGCCAACCGCACTGCCAGCAAGGCGCTGGAACTGGCACAGGATTTTGCTGAATTCGGCAAGGTGTCCGGTGGTGGTTTTGCGGATATTGACGGTCAGTTTGACCTGATTATTAATGGCACGGCTGCCAGCTTGCAGGGGGAGTTGCCGCCACTGCCTGCTGGCTGTTTGGCTGCGGATGGGTGTACTTACGACATGATGTACAGCGCGAAGCCCACCGCATTCGTGACATGGGGCAGGGCGCAAGGCGCTGCCCAATCGCTGGATGGTTTGGGGATGCTGGTGGAACAAGCCGCCGAAGCATTTTTTATCTGGCGTGGTGTCCGCCCGTCAACCGCCCCGGTCTTGGCGCAACTGCGGGAAGAGTTGAAGAGAAACCCCTCCTAACCTCCCCTTATCAGGGGAGGAACAAGATCGTATTCTTACTCCCTTCCCTGATAAGGGGAGGGCTGGGGAGGGGTTTCTTCAAGTAAGTTGATACCTGCCTGTTTGAGCATTTCGCTCAGACGAATCAGCGGCAGCCCCATCAATGCGCTGGGGTCGTCGCCGTGCATCCGCTTGAATAAGGTAATCCCCAAGCTTTCCGAGCGGAAACTGCCTGCACAGTTATACGGCTGATCTTTTCGTAAGTAAGCGTCAATTTCAGCACCCGTCAATTCGCGAAAATCCACTGAAAACGGCACGACATCCAGTTGGTAACTGCCATCACGGCTGTCATACAGGCACAAGCCGGTGAGGAATGCGACCGTTTCCCCCGAAGAATTCTGTAATTGTTTGACGGCATTTTCATGGCTGCCGGGCTTGCCGATGATTTGCTCGTGCAAGACCGCGCATTGGTCAGAGCCAATGATCAGGGCATCAGGGTGTTGCGCGGCTACCGCTTGGGCTTTTTGCAAGGAAAGGCGCAATACCATGTCGCGGGCGCTTTCGCCTGGCAGCCGGGTTTCATCAATATCCGGGGCGGCAGTCTCGAAGGGGGTATGCAGGCGCTGCATTAATTCGCGCCGGTAAGGGGAAGTGGAGCCAAGGACTAATGTTCGCGTTATCGTCATCGTTGAAGAGTATCCCAATAAAAAAACAGAAATTTCTTTACACATCATAGGCTGGATTCATATAATCCCGCGCTTATGTTGAATAGACTACCCGTAGACGTTAATCCTTTTAAACTGGTTGAGCAAGAAAGATGCTTAGCCGGTGTTATGCCGTTGCAAAAATTGCCGCGTTTGGCAGAGATTGCCTTGGCTGGCACAGAAGATGTCGAGGTGACATTGGACTTTACCCGCAGTGTTGGGAAACGTCCCATGATCAAGGGTCATATCCGTGGTAATATCGTGTTGGAATGCCAACGCTGTATGCAGCCGGTAACCATTGCCCTTGATGCACCCCTACAAGTAGCACTGACAACGTTTGAGTCGGATGAACGTCCCGAACAGGAAGGCTTAGAAGCTTGGCTGATCGAGGATGAACGGCTGTTTATACAGGATTTCGTTGAAGATGAAATTCTTCTGGCCTTGCCCTTAGTGGCAAAGCACGAGCAGTGTGAACCGTTACGCAAGCTGATTGAAGCTTTGCCGTCGGATGAGCCTGTCACAGAAAGTGAGCAAGTGGATGATGTTGCGGCAAGTGCCAAAAAAAATCCCTTTGCAGTTTTAAAAGATTGGAAAAAAACGGAGTAACAGACGATGGCAGTCGGTCAAGCTCGAATGACTCGTTCAAAACGCGGTATGCGTCGCTCACACGATGCGCTGAAGAACCCTACCTTGTCAGTTGATGCAACGTCTGGTGAAACTCACCTGCGTCACCACATGACTAAAGACGGTTTCTACCGTGGTCGTCAGATCATCAAAGCAGCGGTTGAAGTGGACGACGAAGCCTAAGTGGTCAGTTGTAGAAATCGTACAAAATCGCGGGCTTGACCCGCGATTTTTTTTCAGGAGAGGGGATAGCATGGCTGAACGGTATCGCATCGCGCTGGATGCGATGGGCGGAGATCATGGGTTATCGGTGGTGGTTCCTGCCGCATTGGAAGCCTTGAAACAATACAATGACATTGCGCTGATCCTGGTGGGTGATGAAACCCAGGTCAAGGCAGCCCTGAGTCAGCATAACGTAACGCCTACGGATCATTTAACCATCCACCACGCTTCCCAAGTGGTGCTGATGGATGAAGCACCCGCCATTGCCCTGAAAAATAAAAAAGATTCCTCGATGCGCGTTGCCATTAATTTGGTAAAAACCGGTGAAGCGGGTGCTGCGGTCAGTGCAGGCAATACCGGTGCACTCATGGCAACCGGCCGTTTTGTCTTGAAAACCTTGCCCGGTATTGATCGCCCGGCGATTTGCAGCATCCTGCCGTCGATGAAAGGCCACACCCACATGTTGGATTTAGGGGCGAATGTCGACTCGGAAGCAGAGCACCTCTACCAATTTGCCTTGATGGGTTCAGAACTGACCAAAGCCATCGACAACAACCCTAACCCCCGAGTTGGCTTGCTTAATATCGGGCAAGAAGCCATCAAAGGTAACGAGCAAGTCAAAGCCGCTAATGCCTTGTTGCAAGGTAGCCCGTTGAATTACATCGGCTATGTGGAAGGGGATGACATCTACCACGGTAATGTCGATGTGGTGGTGTGTGATGGTTTTGTCGGTAATGTTGCCCTCAAAACCAGCGAAGGTTTGGCAAAAATGATTTCTGCTCATCTTAAGCAAGGCTTTAAAGCCAACCTGTTCACCAAATTGGCGGGGCTCATTTCGATGCCCGTGCTCAAATCATTTCGCAGCAAATTTGATCCCAGAGGTTATAATGGGGCAAGCTTGTTGGGATTGCAGGGTATCGTGGTCAAAAGTCATGGCGGTGCTGATAGTGTGGCCTTTGCCAACGCCATTGGCATTGCCCGCACCGAAATTATCGAAAAAGTCCCGCAGCGTATTCACAAGCAGTTAGAACAGTTGCTCGCACAGAGGCAGAAAGCATGATGTATTCGCGTATTACGGGTACTGGCAGTTACTTGCCGGAAAAAATCCTGACCAATAAAGACCTCGAAAAAATGGTCGACACCACGGATGAGTGGATTTTTGAACGTACTGGTATCCGTGAACGTCACGTTGTCGAGATGGAAAGCGCCTCCGATATGGCAGAACATGCTGCCCGTCGTGCCTTGGAAATGGCGGGTAAAAATCCTGAAGATGTTGACCTGATTATTGTCGGCACATCCACCCCCGACTTAGTGTTTCCGAGTACCGCTTGTTTGCTGCAACGCAAGCTCGGCATTCGCAACGGGGCGGCGGCGTTTGATGTCAATGCAGCCTGTGCTGGCTTTGTCTTTGCCTTGAGTATTGCTGACAAGTTTGTGCGCACTGGCACGAGCAAATGCGCTCTGGTAGTGGGTGCAGAAGCCATGTCGAAGATCATGAACTGGGAAGATCGCGGGACGTGCATTTTGTTTGGCGATGGCGCAGGTGCTATCGTTATCGAGGCGAGTGAGGAACCGGGCATTCTGTCCACGCACGTTCACGCCGATGGCGCTTACGACCAATTATTGAATGTGAATGGTGGCATTTCGCGGGATTTAGACGTACTGCAACGCGATGGCCCGCAATTGCAAATGCGCGGCAACGAAGTATTTAAAGTAGCCGTCAATACCTTAGGGCGCATTGTGGATGAAACCCTTGAAGCTAACGGCATGACCAAAGCCGATGTGGACTGGTTAGTACCACATCAAGCCAATATCCGCATTATTCAAGCCACCGCCAAAAAACTGGATATGCCGATGGATCACGTGGTAGTGACGGTCGAGTCACACGGCAATACTTCATCTGCTTCCGTGCCACTGGCTTTGGACACTGCCGTGCGTGACGGACGCATTAAACGCGGTGAAATCGTCTTGCTGGAAGCTTTCGGCGGCGGCTTTACCTGGGGTTCTGCCTTAGTGAAGTTCTAATGGCAACTGAAATCGAACGTAAATTTTTATTGGTGTCGGATGCATGGCGGGCTTTGATCAGCCGTTCAGAAACTTTCCGGCAAGGCTATTTGAGCAGTAGCAAACACGCTTCAGTACGGGTACGCATTGCCGATGACACCGCAACGCTCAATATCAAGGGCATGACGCTTGGCGTACAGCGCCCTGAATACGAATACGCGATTCCGTTGGCTGATGCGACGGAATTACTGGATCAGCTATGCACCCGCCCGCTGATTGAAAAGACCCGCCATTTCGTCGAGTTTGGCGGCAAACTGTGGGAAATCGATGAATTCCACGGTGACAACGCAGGCTTAATTGTCGCGGAAGTCGAACTCGATGCGCCGGACGACGTAATTCCCATGCCCACTTGGGCAGGTAGGGAAGTTTCACATCTGGAACGCTATTACAACGTCCGTCTTACCCAATATCCCTACAGCCAATGGTTGGCTGAGGAACGAGGTTAATTAAACAATGCTATTTTCTGAACTCGGCTTGTCCGAGCCGCTGTTGCGTGCCATCAGCGAACAGGGTTATGACACCCCAACTCCCATTCAAGCACAAGGTATCCCTGCCGTCCTTTCTGGTCGTGACATCATGGCTGCTGCGCAAACGGGCACAGGCAAAACTGCTGGTTTCACCTTACCGATGCTGCACTTGCTTTCGGCTAACGGCAACCAGCCTAAATCCAATCATATTCGCGCCCTCGTGCTTACCCCAACCCGCGAACTCGCGGCACAGGTTGGCGAAAGCGTGCGTGACTACGGCAAGCATCTGCCGATCAGCTCTACCGTGGTGTTTGGTGGCGTGAGTGCCAACCCGCAAATGATGGCCTTGCGCCGTGGGTTGGATGTACTGGTGGCAACACCGGGGCGTTTGCTGGACTTGTACGACCAGAATGCCGTGAGGTTTTCCCAAGTGGAAATGCTGGTGCTGGACGAAGCTGACCGCATGTTGGACATGGGCTTCATCCGCGACATCCGCAAGATTCTGGCGTTGCTGCCGAAGCGTCGTCAAACCCTGATGTTCTCTGCCACGTTTTCCGATGACATCGTTGCACTGACCAAGGGCTTGTTGAATAACCCGGTACAAATCTCGGTTAGCCCGCGCAATGCAGCAGCCAAGACGGTTACACAGTCGGTTTACCTGATTGATAAAGCCCGTAAAACGTCCTTATTGAGTCATTTGATTCGTGAGAATCAGTGGGAACAAGTGCTGGTCTTCTCGCGTACCAAGCACGGCGCGAACCGTTTGGCTGAAAAGCTTGAGCGTGATGGTGTTACCGCCGCCGCTATCCACGGCAACAAAAGCCAAGGGGCGCGAACCAAAGCACTGGCCGATTTCAAGCAAGGCAATATCCGTGTATTGGTGGCAACCGACATCGCTGCACGTGGTCTGGACATTGAACAGTTGCCGCACGTTATCAATTTCGAGCTGCCGAATGTCTCGGAAGATTACGTACACCGCATCGGGCGTACCGGGCGTGCAGGCGCAACGGGTGAAGCGATTTCACTGGTGGAGCCGGAAGAATACGGTTTCCTGAAAGGCATCGAAAAACTCATCAAGCAGCAATTGCCGCGTGAAACATTGCCAACCATCAGTGTTGCACCGACCCGTCAATTGACCGCCGCCGAGATTGCCAAGGATGCGGAAGCTGATCGCCCGCGCCCTGCCCAGCATCGTCCTGCGAATCGCCGTAGCAGCTCGCAGAAGAGTGATGTCCGCAAAGCGGCTGGTTTACCGCCGGTGAAAAAAGCCGAAGGTGCTGCCAGCAAGCCGCGTCGCCGTCGCCCTAATAAGCCGAAAGCAGGCGTCGCGTAAGCTGGTTCCAGCCAGATGTAGAGGGCAACCTTAGCGTTGCCCTTGTTGTGTCACAATCCCTTCCTTCGCTGCCCATACCCCTAAATCCTGCTTGCCCAGCGCATTGGCCATCAGTGCCGGGAACTGGTCAGGCGTGCAGGCAAAGGTCGGAATCCCCAACGCCGCAAATTTCGCCGCCATATCATGATCGTAGAACGGTGCACCTTCGTCACTCAATGCCAGCAGGGAAATCACCTGTACGCCAGACGCCACCAGTGTTGCCACCCGTTTGAGCATTTCCTTGGCATTCCCGCCTTCGTACAAGTCGCTGATCAGGATGAATACGGTATCGTCCGGGCGTGAAATCAAGCTCTGACAGTAACCCACCGCACGGTTGATGTCGGTGCCGCCGCCGAGTTGCAAGCCGAACAGCAAATCCACCGGATCATCATGCAATTCATCGGTCAAATCGACGATAGCCGTATCGAATACCACCATTTTGGTACTCAGGGCGGGCATGGATGCCATTACCGCTGCGAAAATACTCGAATACACCACCGACGGAGCCATCGAACCGCTTTGGTCGATACACAACACCACTTCCTTGAGGGCTGAACGCTTGCGCCCGTAGCCGATCAGCTTGTCCGGTACGATGGTGTTGTATTCCGGCAGGTAGTTTTTGATATTGGCGCGGATGGTGCGGTTCCAGTCGATTTCCTGCAAACGTGGGCGGCGGTTACGCACGGCACGGTTGAGTGCGCCCTTGACGGCTTGCTGCATCGGCTGTTGCAGACGGCTTAACAATTCCTCTACCACTTTGGCGACGACTTGGCGGGCGGTGTCCTTGGTTTTGCCGGGGATCACGTTTTTGAGTGAAATCAGGGTGGCGACCAGATGGATGTCGGCTTCAACTGCCTGCAAGACTTCCGGCTCCAGCAGTAATTGGCGCAAGCCAAGGCGTTCGATGGCATCCTGCTGGATGACGCGCACCACGGTAGCGGGGAAATACTGGCGGATGTCGCCCAGCCAGCGGGTGACGTTGGGGGCGGAAGCACCCAAACTGCCACGGCGTCCGCCCGTGTTTGCACCATCACCGTAGACGGCGGCGAGGCACTGATCCATGCCTTGCTCCATACTGCTGAGGGTGCAGCCGATGCCGTCGGCTTCGCCACCACCGAGAATCAAGCGCCAGCGTTTTTGGCGGGTTTCAGCTTGCATGTACTACCTCCAGTCCCAGAATCATCGCGACCAATGGCAAGGCTGCCTCGGCGCGGCTTGCATCCATGTCATTGGTTGCGCTTGTGACAGGCAAGGCCGCTTGCCCTTGTTTGACCCGTTCGCCCATTTGCCGACGTTCCGGTGCGGTAAAGGTGGCAAAGGTACGGCGTAATACCGGCAGCAATTGCTGGAAAGTCTCATCGCCCAACGTGCTGATCCAGTGGTCAATCAGGTTCCACAAGGTTTCGTCGTAGATGAGCAATTGCCCACTGTCACGCAGGAAGCCGTCGATCCAAGCGGCGGCTTGCGCGGGGTCATTGGCGGTCGACAGTGCCAACCCGAAACGGCGTGCGCTTTCATCTTCCGCCACCGCACCGGATTGCAGCAGCAGACGGCAACAACGCCCAGCCAGCAAGGTGTGCAAGCCGTGTTGGTCGAGCAGGGCTTGCAAGGTTTGTGTCCATTGCTGGCTGAAGCTGTCGTCATCCAGCAAGTTGACCGCTTCCTGCACCGATTGGATGTGTTTGAACATGGCTTCGGCAGCTTCTTCATTGAGCGCACTGCACGCATTGGGCAGGCCAATGCAGATGCGCGTCACCATGCCAGTGACAACGTGGCTGACCTGTTCGACCGAGGTTTTGCGTACATCGCCGTAACGTAACAGGCGAGCCAGCTCTGGCAAGGCTTGCATCAGGTGTACGATGTCGCTGCTGATTGCGGCTTCGGCTTGCAGGCGTTGCATCAGGACATCCACCGCGTTGGGCAGGTTGGCGTAGAGGGATTCATGCGCCATGCTGGCGAGCTGTTCCAGCGAATGCGTGTCTTGTGCCTGTTTGACCAGCTTGTGGGTGGCCGCTTCCGCAAGGGTATTGCCCCAGAACCCGGCTTCGATCAGGCGGATGGCGAATTCGGGTTGCCACAAGGTGCGCCAGCTTTCCTTGAAGGTACCTTTGCCGTTGGCACGTTTGCCACCTTTACCCCAGTCGATGCCGAGAAGCTGGAGGCGACGTAGCAAGTAACTGCGTTCGAGATCGGTGGATTTACGCAGGTCGAGTAGCAAGTCGGCGTCACTGGCGGAAGGTTTGAGGCGCAGGCGTTTTTGTTCCTGTGTCAAATCCTGTTGCAGCGGGGTTTGCGGGGTTTCATCGGGTACGCTACCCAAGGCTTCGCCGACCAGTAACTTGCGGTGCAGCAGTTGCATGGGGGTAGCATCGCCGAAGAGCATGACGCTTTGCACCGCTTCGTTCAGTTCTGCCAGACCGGGGCGCGGGCGGTTGCGCATCGCGGCGAGGGTTTCCGCCAAACGCACGGTTTCAATAATGTGGGCGGAAGAAATGTCGAGTCCTTGAGCGCGGAAAGTGTGCGCTACCCGCGTCAGCCAGCGGGTTTGTAGGGGCGAATGGCATACGCCCGCTTCACTGCATTTCCAGAGATGCGCATACCAACCGGGGGCATCCACGCCCGCACCGTAGCCGCTGGCGGAACTGAGGCGTTCGTGCGTCCACGGAACCCAAGTCGCCGTTGTTTTGAGTTTGGGTAAGCCTTTGAGCAAGGTGTCATCGGCTTTGGCAGCGGGTAAGGTTTGCAGTACGGGGGCGTGCCATGCGCCACACACCACGGCAATGGTCTGGAATCCGTCTTTGTTGGCCTGACGAATGGTTTTTCGCATGTGGGCTTCGCGCAGTTGTTCGCGCTCGTATTCGGCAGTGTCACGCGGGCAATCGGTATCGACTTCATTGCGCAGGGCAGTCATTGCTTCAAGAATGGCTTGGAACAGTTGGCTGGAATCCTGGCGTTCCTCGACCATGTGTTCCCACCAACGCTCGCTGTCGGCGTAACCTGCCGCCTCTGCCAGCAAGGCCAGCGGGTCACGACGAATAACGGCGGAAGCGTTTGGCTCATCGGCGGATTCAACAGACTCGGCGGCTTTGTCGCGGGCGAAGCTGTTCCCCACGGGCAAATCCATAAAGCGCACGGGAATCTGCTGTGCCAATGCGTAGCGGATTGCCTGCCATTCCGGGGAATAGTCGGCGAAAGGGTAGTACACGGCGCGTTGCGGCTCATCCGGTGCGTACAGCAGCAGGGCAACCGGCGGCTGCATTTGCTCATGCGCCGCCAGCGGCAGAATGCTGTCGGCTTCGGGCGGGCCTTCGATCAGAATGCAGTCCGGCTGCAAGGCGCTTAATGCCTGCACAAGGCTGCGAGCGGAGCCGGGGCCGTGGTGGCGGATGCCGAAAACGTGATGTGGCATGGGTTTTACCTCACAATGCTTCGCGGCAAGCCCGGTACAAATCTTTCCAATCCGAACGCTCTTTCACCACTGTTTCGAGGTATTCCTTCCACACCACGCTGTCTTGCACCGGGTCTTTGATGACCGCGCCGATGATGCCGGAAGCTATATCCCGCGCGGTCAGGCTGCCGTCACCAAAGTGGGCAGCTAGCGCCATGCCGCTGCCAACGACAGAAATCGCTTCGGCGGTACTCAGTGTGCCGGTGGGTATTTTGAGTTTGGTTTTACCATCAGCGGTTACGCCACTGCGCAATTCGCGGAAGATCGTGACAATGCGGCGAATTTCAGCCAGTGCGGGTTTTTCCGCAGGCAATTCCAGCGCTCGCCCGAGGCTGGCAACGCGGCGGTCGACGATGGCGGCTTCCTCATCCAGCGTGTCGGGGATCGGTAAAATCACGGTATTGAAACGGCGTTTCAGCGCACTCGATAGCTCGTTCACGCCCTTGTCGCGGTTGTTGGCGGTGGCAATCAGGTTGAAGCCTTTTTGCGCTTGGCATTCGGTATTGAGTTCGGGGATCGGCAGCATTTTTTCCGAGAGGATGGTGATCAACGTATCCTGCACATCCGCCGGAATACGGGTCAGTTCTTCCACCCGAGCAATCAGGCCGTGCTGCATCGCGTGCATGATGGGGCTGGCAATCAGCGCGTCATGCGAGGGGCCTTTGGCGATCAGTTGTGCGTAGTTCCAGTTGTAACGCATGGTTTCTTCGCCCGTACCTGCCGTGCCTTGCACGATCAGGGTGGAACGCCCGGAAATGGCAGCGGCGAGGTGTTCCGATACCCACGATTTGGCGGTTCCCGGCAGGCCGTATAGCAGCAGCGCCCGGTCAGTCGCCAACGTGGAAATCGCAATTTCCATCAGGCGGGCATTGCCGATGTATTTGGGGCTGATCTCAATGCCGCCATCGAGTTTGCCGCCAAGCAAATAAGTACGCACCGCCCACGGTGACAACACCCAATTGGGTGGGCGGGCATGGGTATCGGCTTCGCGCAGGGCGGCGAGTTCATGGGCAAATTCGTTTTCAGCATGTTGGCGCAGAACGGCTTTGAGGGTGTTGTCGCTCATGTTTTTATCCTTGGTGTTAAGCATTTTCCAGCGCGGTGAGCATGTCGGCTCGAAAGCGCAGGGTGAACAGGGTTTCGGTCAGCAGGCGTTTTATGCCATTGGATTGGTCTGCCTGCAAAGGTTCATGGAGAAGAGTGGCAAATTCTTCCGCACACACTGGGGCAGCATGGATAGCAAAATGACGTACTACTGTGTGCGTGGCGTAACTGAGGAGTGTGGTTTGCACTTGTTTTGCTACAGCAGGCAGGACTTGCCTAGAAAAAGTTGTTGACCACGGATGCTGCAAAGATGGAAGGAGATTCAGTAACTGTGGGCTATCATCCCTGCTCAGCAGAGCACTAGCCGTTTGCTCTGCCAAAGGAGGTGAAAGTTGTTGCCACAATACATTGTCACCAGGATTTATATGAGTGAACCACGCTGTACTCCAATCAGTATTCGGGTAACGGTGCAATGCTTGCTCCCAGCCAGCTCTAAAAGTTGTGCTCCAATCACTGCGGCAGCTTAACAATAATAAAGTATCGGGGGTGGCCTGCCAGCGCTGTGCCAACCGGACAGGCGGAACGAAGGAGAGCGCCTGTTCCAGCCACCATGCCTTCGCACCTTTGCCTTGCGGTGGTTTTTCTTCAATGCCGTCGCGTAACCAGCTTTTGTCCCATGTTTCCGGCAGATTGACCTGCAAGGTTTTTTTGCCCCCCAGTTTATTGAGCAAGCCGGTTTTGGTTTGTATTGCCAGCCAATGGACGAGCCGGGTTTGCATTCGCTGGCTGAAGGCGGAATCCGGTAATGCGCCCAGCAGTTCGGCGGCTAATTGGCGCACGCCTTTGCTGCGGTCATCGAGACAGGTTTCTAGCCATGCTTCATCTGCCATGCCGAGATTGGTTTGCAGTGCTTGTAGCAATTCTTGCCGTACTGGCGCAGCTTCCTGTTTCCACACCGCTTGCAATAGCTCACGGGCTTCCGCTGGCTGGTGGGGGCGCAATTGGCGTAGGTATTCGGCACGTTGTGCGGGGTTACCTTCTTCCCAAATACTGACGTCGTGGTCGGCAGTTTCCAGCGTCAGTGTCAGCAGGCGTTGCCAGTCGGGATGCTGGTTGCAAAGCCAGTGCCCACGTTGCCCGATCACCGCACTGATAGCCGGGCGAATGGCGCGGCTTTGTTGGGCTTGCTCCATCAGGGCAGGAATGAAGGTTGTTGGTACGCGCAAACTTTTGGCTGCGACACGTTCCAGCCAGCCATGCAGCAGGGGGTGCAAATGACTGTCTGCCAGCATTCGCCGCAGGTGCATTTCAGCGGCAGGTGGGATCAAGGGAAAATCCGGTTTAACGTCCGGGCTTGCTAATGTGCCAGTGAACACGGCTGGCAAGTTACCCGCCGCACGGTATTGCAGCGCTAAGGCTGCCGCACCGAGGAAAGCGCTTTCGCGGCTGCTGTCCGTCGGCACTTGCCCTTGCGGGTAAAGTTGCGCCAGATAGGGTTGCAGGGCGGTGTTGCCTAGTGGAACTTGGGTTTGGCGTTCTGTGCCCAACAGGGCGATTTTGAGCAGGGTTTGTTGCAGTGGCATGGTTACGCAGCCTCGTTGGTTTGGAAGGTGCCGCAAACTTGCAGGGTGTTGCCGTCCCACTCCCCAAACACATGCAGCGGATGCCCGCCGCTTTCCGCCAGCAGTATCCAGCCCTGTTCATCGCTGATGCGCAAGGGAACCGCGTGTTGTTCAGCATCAACCAACAGCCATTGCTGATCATGGCGGGCGGGGATGGCGTTGGCAATGGCAAACGGGAAATACCCCAACCAGGGGCATTTGCCCAGTGCCGTACCATAGGCTGCGAAGTTGGCAGCTAGCGGTATAAAGGCGGCTGCTTTGCTCCCTTCACCCCTTGTGGGGGAATCGCTGGGGATGGGGGGTAATGCCCGCAAGGGTATGGCAGCGGGGTAATAAATGGCTTTGCCTTCCAGATTGCCACCAAGGCCGGGGTACAAAGCCATTGGCTGGTTCTGCACTGCAAAATCCAGTAACAACGCGTATCGCTGCGATTCCACCCCGTATAACCAAGTGCGTTGCGTGCGCATTTGTCCGTCGTCTTCTTGGCGTTGCCCGACTACTTGCCAGTGATCCGTGATGCCATCGAGTGCCAGCACGTCGTCCTTGCTCAGGTTGAAACCGATATGTGCCAGCACGTCAGCCTGTACGTCGGCGGGCAGCTTGTCGCGACGTTGCCAAGCTTCCAGCAGCAGGTGGAGACGCGCCAGTTCTGCCAGTAATTTTTCCTGCCATGCGCCGCCTTGGTAACGGAGGCTGGCGGCATTTTGCAGGCTACGGGCAAGGCCGGGGGCTTGCGCATCCACCATCCGCGCTGCCATGCGTTGCCATTGGTTATCGTCACTGTTGGCTAAGCCTTGGCGGATCAGGTCGGACAGCCAGCGTTGCAACTCGGTAATGCCTGCGTTTACCTTGTCTTCGCGGGCGGCGTTGCGTTTTTGCTGGGCAGCCGCCCGTTTTTGCAAGGTGGCTTCGTCAACCGGCTCGTCTTTGGCGGCAGCTTTGTCGGCTTGTTTCTGGGCGCGTTGCCCGCGTTTTTCCAGCCATTCCTGTAGCCAGACGGGTGGTTCGTTGCCGGTGAGTTTGTCAGGGTGGGCGGCGAATACCAGTGCGAGGCCAAGGCCGTGTTTGCAGGGAAATTTGCGGCTAGGGCAGGAGCATTTGAACGCAGGTTCTGCAAGGGCAATGGCGGTCTGGTAAGGATTTTTGCCGCTGCCTTTGATTTCACCCCACAATACGCCGTCGGCTTGCCCCAAGGTTTGCCATTGGTGCGGCTGGCTGAGTTTTTCGCCTGCCTTGAGTGAGGCGGCATCGGGGGAAAGTGCTGCAACTTGCGCCGTTGTCCATGTCGTCATAGGTCGTTTGTTATTATTGGTGAATAATGCAGCCTAGTGTAAGAACAGCTTGTGGCCTTTGCAAGGCTGGCTGACAAGCTGTTTATTTACCAGCAGTTTCGTTAACGTCTTGGCAAGACCGGCTGGCTGTGATTGAATGCCTGACTGATTTTTTGCTTATGCAGGCTCATCATGCAATCAACCGTTGATTTCAAAAAACTTGCCGTGACCGGGGTACAAGCCTTGCACCCTTACCAGCCGGGCAAGCCTATCGAAGAGCTGGAGCGCGAACTGGGGATTAGCAATATCCTCAAACTGGCCTCCAACGAAAACCCGCTGGGTGCTAGCCCCAATGCACAGGCGGCGATTGCTGCCGCGTTGAAAACGTTGGAACTCTACCCCGATGGCAGTGGCTACCAATTGAAAGCTGCGATTGCCGATAAGTTTGGCCTGCAAAGCGCACAGATTACCTTAGGTAACGGCTCCAACGATGTGCTGGAATTGATTGCCCGTGCGTTTCTGGATAATAGCCGTGCAGCGGTGTTTTCAGAATACGCCTTTGCCGTTTACCCCATTGTTATTCAGGCGGTTGGGGCGGAATTGCGCGTTGCCAAGGCGAATTCTCCCGAACATGACACCATGCCTTACGGGCATAATCTGGCGAATATTGCCGCGAAAATCACGGATAATACCCGCGTGGTGTTCATCGCCAACCCGAATAACCCGACGGGGACGTGGCTGAGCAAGGCAGATTTGCACGCTTTCCTGCAACGTGTGCCCAGTGATGTGATCGTGGTGATCGACGAAGCCTACACCGAATACGTGAATGACCCGACCTTCCCGAATGCGTTGGCATGGCTGGCGGAATTCCCGAATCTGATTGTTACCCGGACGTTTTCCAAGATTTACGGGCTGGCAGGTTTGCGGGTGGGGTATGCGGCTTCCGGCGCAGATATTGCCGATATGCTCAACCGGGTACGTCAGCCTTTTAATGTGAATTCACTGGCCTTGGCGGCGGCGCAAGCGGCTTTGGGCGATGAGGCTTTCCTCCAGCAAAGTGTTGCCACCAACGCGGCGGGTTTGCAGCAATGGTTTGCGGCGTGCGCTGAGAATGGCTGGGAATACATCCCGACCGTGGGTAATTTCATTACGGTGAACATGAAGCGACCCGCTGCGCCTTTATACGATGCTTTGCTGCGCGAAGGGGTGATTGTGCGTCCCATTGGTGGCTACGGTTTGCCGCAACACTTGCGTATCACGATTGGTACACAAGCGCAGAATGACCGTTGTATCAAGGCATTACAGAAGGTTCTTAGCGCGTGATCAATAAACTTGTCATCTTTGGGGTCGGCTTGATCGGCGGTTCGCTGGCGCTGGCCTTGCGTGAGGCGCATTTCTGCAAAACCGTCGTGGGTTGTAGCCGTAACGCGGTGCATCTGCAAAAAGCGGTTGATCTTGGAGTGATCGACAGCTTCACCCTTGACCCGGCGGAAGCGGTGCGTGATGCCGATATGGTGTTACTCGCAGTGCCGATGGGGGCGATGGGGCATTTGCTGCAACAGATCAAGCCGGTATTGCCTGCTGATGCGATCCTTACCGATGCGGGCAGTACCAAAGGCAGTGTGGTGGCGGAAGTCGAGCAGGTATTTGGTGCTGATTTCAGCCGTTTCGTGCCCGGACACCCGATTGCTGGGCGCGAAAAGAGCGGGGTGGAAGCGGCAATTCCTGACCTTTATATCGACCGTCGGGTGATCCTGACGCCGTTGCCGCATACTGACCCGCAAGCGACCGCCAAAGTGGAAGCCATGTGGAAAGCGACAGGCGCATTGCTGGAAAGGATGCCGGTAGCCTTGCATGATCAGGTGTTGGCGGCGACCAGCCATTTGCCGCATGTGCTGGCATTTGCGCTGGTGGATACCTTGTTGAACATGCCGCAGCGTGAAGATATTTTGCGCTATGCAGCGGGTGGATTCCGCGATTTTACCCGGATTGCGTCGAGTGATCCGGTGATGTGGCGGGATATTTGCCTGACCAACAAACCGGCGATCTTGGATGTAATTGCCGCTTTCCAGCACAATCTGGGCGAATTTGCCGCCATGATCGACGCGCAGGACGGTGAAGCCCTGCACAATCGCATGGCAAAAGCCAAGCAAGCCCGCGACAATTACGTTATTGCTGTTGGATCCACTGGGTAATATCGCTAATCACCTTGGCGCTTTGTAAGTCGCGGGTGAGCATGTGCCAGCCATTGGGGTAGCGGATGAAGCGGGTTTTGCCGTTTTTGGGCAAGCGTTGCCACAAGCGTTCAATGGGTTTGGCGGGAATCAGTTCATCCTTGCCGCCGTACAGGAGCAGGGTGGGAACGCGGATATGCTCTGCGGCGGCATAGCCTTTATCCATGAGATCGACCAGTCCGGCGACCGTTTCGATGCGTGCGCCTTTGATCATCCACGGGCTTTTCCATATTTCCCGTAACAAGGCGCGGTTGTCGGTGGCGCGGATGCCGAGGCTTTCGCCGGTCGGTTTCCAACCGGGGACGAGCTTCACGGCAATGTCTTGCGCGACCCGTTGGTAAAGCGGTTGGGTATCGCGTGTCCAGACAGCGGGGGCTTCGAGAATAATGCCATCCACGTCGAGTTTGCCCTCTTCAGCCGCGACCAGCGTGACCGCTCCGCCCATCGACATGCCCCAAAGGTACAGCGGTTGTTGCGGATCTTGTTGACGTAACAAGGCGGCGAGTTCCCGCGCATCGGCGGCCATGCGTTGTGCGCCTGCCCATTGTCCGCGATAGGCTGAGCGCCCGAAACCGCGTTGGTCAATGCCCCAGACGTCGATGCCGCGTTGGGCGAATTGCTTGCCTACGCTGTCGAACGCACCTGCGTATTCGTTGAAACCGTGCAACAGGATCAGGGTGGCGCGGGATTTCCCCTTGGGTTGCCAATGCGTCATGACTAAATCAGTGCCATCACTGGCGCGAAACAGGGGTTGTTGCAGGAGTTGTGGCTGAACGTGATGCATACCCAATGGCATGGGGGCGGTGCTACAGCCGGACAGTGTGATGAGCAGCATCAAAACGGTTTGAACAGTGTACCTGTGCCGCCATGTTTGCTGGAGTGGCATGTTGGGTTCCTTCAGTTGGGTTGTCATGTTTGAATGTGCGGTATTATGCCGCATTGCGTGGGTGTTGCACCCTGTTGGTGGGTATGATTGAATGCCCGCACGACTACACACGATACAGGAAAACCCGCGTGAGCCATTCCAGCACCAATCTACAATTTAACGTCCAGCCCGGTGGCAGTTTGCACGGCACTGTGCGCGTTCCCGGCGATAAATCCATTTCGCACCGTTCCATCATGTTAGGTTCGTTGGCGGAAGGCACGACCCACGTCAGCGGTTTCCTGCAAGGCGAAGATTGCTTATGCACCTTGAATGCGTTTCGCAGCATGGGCGTGGCGATTGATGGGCCTACGGATGACGGTAAAGTTACCATCCACGGCGTAGGGCTGCACGGCCTGCAAGCACCTGCGGGCGATCTGGAGATGGGTAATTCCGGCACATCCATGCGCTTGATGTCGGGCTTGATGAGTGGGCAAGCCTTTGATGTGCGCATGACGGGCGATGCTTCCTTGTCCAAGCGTCCAATGAAGCGCGTGACTGTGCCGCTGGCGAGCATGGGCGCTGTCATTGATGCAACTGAAATAGGCACGCCACCGCTGTTGGTGCATGGCGGAAGCAAGCTGCAAGGCATCCATTACGACATGCCGGTTGCCAGCGCACAGGTGAAATCCTCGTTGTTGCTGGCGGGTTTGTATGCGCAAGGCGAAACCTCGGTGATAGAGCCTGCGCCGACCCGTGACCATACCGAGCGTATGTTACGCGGCTTCGGCTATGCGGTGAAAACCGACGGCAACCATATTAGCCTGCAAGGTGGTGGCAAGCTCACCGCGACGGATATTGATGTGCCATCCGATATTTCTTCAGCAGCCTTTTTCATGGTCGGCGCCAGCATTGCGGCAGGTTCCGACCTGACGATTGAACACGTCGGCATGAACCCGACCCGCACCGGCGTGATCGACATTTTGCGGCTGATGGGCGCAAACCTTGAAATCCTCAACGAGCGCGAAGTCGGCGGCGAACCCGTTGCTGACGTGCGTGTGCGTGCTGCGCCTTTGAAAGGTATCCAGATTCCTGAAGCGCTGGTTCCGCTGGCGATTGATGAATTCCCGGCCTTGTTTATCGCTGCTGCCTTTGCCGAAGGCCAAACGGTGCTAACAGGTGCGGAAGAATTGCGCGTGAAAGAAAGCGACCGCATTCAAGTCATGGCCGATGGCCTGATTGCCTGTGGTGTGGATGCGCAACCGACCCCGGACGGCATTATCATCAAACCCGGCAACTTCACTGGCGGGACGATTGATAGCCACGGCGATCACCGCATTGCGATGTCGTTTGCGATGGCAGCATTGCGGGCAACCCAGCCGATTACGATTAACGATTGCGCCAACGTCAATACCTCGTTCCCCGGCTTTGTGGGTTTGGCGGCAGGCGCAGGCGTGAGGATCAGTGCAGCATGAATACCCCATCCCCCGTGATTACCCTTGATGGCCCGGCGGGTGCAGGCAAAGGCACGATTGCTTGTATGCTGGCGGATAAACTCGGTTGGCACATGCTCGACAGCGGTGCCATTTACCGCGTGGCAGCCTTGGCGGCGCTGCGCAGTGGCGTGGGTTTAGGCGACGAAAAGGCGCTGGCTGCGCTGCTTCCCACCTTGAATATCGAATTCAACAATGGCGAAGCTTGGCTGAATGGCGAAATGGTCACCGGCGAAATCCGCAATGAAACCTGCGCCAGCGCCACCTCACAAATCGCGGCGTTGCCTGCGGTACGTGCCGCATTACTGGTGCTGCAACGCAATTTCCGCCAGTTGCCGGGCTTGGTTGCCGATGGGCGCGACATGGGAACGGTGGTGTTCCCGGAGGCGACCCACAAGTTCTACTTGACCGCCAGTGCTGAAATACGTGCAGAACGCCGTCTAAAACAGTTGAGCCAACAAGGACTTAGTGCTAAACTTTGCGACCTGATTCAAGACATCAACGCTCGCGACGAACGCGATACCAACCGCCCGGTAGCTCCCTTAAAACCTGCCGCTGATGCGTTGGTTATCGACACCGGTTCGTTGGATCAAACCGAGGTTTTTGCCACAGTGTTGCACTACATTACTTAAACACTTGATAGATCAGATCATTTTTAGGGAGCCCTGACAGGAAGTCTGGGCTTTTTGCGTTTTAACCCGTCAATGCAGGATGCTGTGACGATAAACCATTTTGTTAACAGGTATTTTTATTCATGACTGAAAGTTTTGCTGAACTGTTTGAAGAGAGCCTTTCCTACACCCAAATGCAGCCCGGCGCTCTGCTGAATGCAACAGTTCTCGAAGTCCGCTCCGATTTCATTATCGTTAGCGCTGGCCTGAAATCCGAAGGCGTTATTCCTGCTGAGCAGTTCAAAAATGAACGCGGCGAAATCAACGTTAAAGTCGGCGATCTGGTCGAAGTTGCCCTTGATACCGTAGAAGACGGTTTCGGTGAGACTCGCCTCTCCCGCGAAAAAGCGCGCCGCCTGCGTGCTTGGGAAATTCTGGAAGAAGCCTTCACCAACGATGAAATCGTTACCGGTATCATCACTGGCAAGGTTAAAGGTGGTTTTGTTGTTGAACTCAGCGACATCCGTGCCTTCCTGCCGGGTTCACTGGTTGATGTACGTCCAGTCCGCGATACTTCCTATCTGGAAAACAAGGAACTGGAATTCAAGCTCATCAAGCTGGATCAGAAGCGCAACAACGTCGTGGTTTCACGCCGTGCAGTCGTTGAAGAAGAATACAGTGCAGAACGCGATGCATTGATGGAAAACCTGCAAGAAGGTCAAGTCATCAAAGGCGTGGTCAAGAACCTTACCGATTACGGTGCGTTCCTCGACCTCGGCGGCATCGACGGCCTGTTGCACATCACCGATATGGCTTGGAAGCGCGTCAAGCATCCTTCCGAAGTGGTTAACATCGGTGACGAAATCGACGTTAAAGTCCTCAAGTTCGACCGCGACAAGAACCGCGTATCACTGGGTCTGAAGCAATTGGGTGAAGATCCATGGCAAGATCTGGTTCGTCGTTACCCGTCTGGCACGCGCATCTTTGGTAAGGTCAGCAACCTGACCGACTACGGCTGCTTCGTGGAAATCGAAGACGGTGTTGAAGGTCTGGTTCACGTATCCGAAATGGATTGGACCAACAAGAACGTCAACCCAGCCAAAGTGGTCACACTGGGCGATGAAGTGGAAGTCATGATCCTCGACATCGACGCAGAACGTCGCCGCATTTCTCTGGGTATGAAGCAATGCCAAGCTAACCCTTGGGATGAATTCGCAGGCACTCGCAACAAAGGCGACCGCGTTTCCGGTAAGATCAAGTCTATCACTGACTTCGGTATCTTCATCGGTCTGGACGGCGGCATCGACGGTCTGGTTCACTTGTCCGACATTTCTTGGAACGTGCCTGGCGAAGAAGCCGTGCGTAGCTACAAGAAAGGCGACGAAGTTGAAGCCGTCGTATTGGCTGTTGATCCTGAGCGTGAGCGTATCTCCCTCGGCATCAAGCAGATGGAACAAGACCCGTTCTCCAACTTCGTGGCAGCCCATTCTAAAGGCAGCGTAGTGAAAGGCACTGTGGTTGAAGTTACCCCTAAAGCAGCGAAAATCGACTTGGGCGAAGGCATCGAAGGCATCCTGCGTGCTTCCGAACTGTCACGCGACCGCGTTGAAGATGCTCGCACCCTGCTGAAAGAAGGCGACACTGTTGAAGCCAAATTCATGGGCGTTGACCGTAAAACCCGTTCCATCAACCTGTCCATCAAGGCCAAGGATGATGAAGATGAATCACGTTTGATGCGTGAGTACACCGGGCGTTCTACCAGCTCTGGTACGTCATTGGGTGACATCTTCAAGGAACAAATGGGCGAGTAATTTTCACCCACCAGGACGGTAAGCAGGTCAAGGATGACCTATAGTTCAGGCGGTGCAGATGTCTTCTGCACCGTTTTCCAAGACTGGAAAACTGTAACAACGAGTATGACAACCCCGTCGCTTGTTCAGGAGTGGAATGGATGACCAAATCTGAAATCATTGATATTCTGTCACGCAAACAAAGCCATTTAAGCAGCCGGGATGTAGAACTTTCCGTAAAGCTATTGCTCGACAAAATGAGTGAGTCTTTGTCCAATGGCGGACGTATTGAAGTCCGTGGATTCGGAAGCTTTTCCCTGCATCATCGTGCAGCGCGTAAAGGCCGTAATCCCAAAACGGGCGATCAGGTGGCACTGCCGCCGAAACATGTGCCTCACTTCAAACCCGGTAAGGAATTGCGGGAGCGCGTGAATGAATCACGGGTCGGTTTTCCGATTCAGGATTAACACGCCTGTTGGCGCACGCTAATCATAAAAGGGGGGCACTAAGCCTCCTTTTTTACGTCTAAGGTTCTATGCAAGAAATCCTATTTTTACTATTGCCCATCGCTTTTTATTCCGGTTGGCAAGCAGCGCGTAAGCGCTATAAAGAACGTCAGGAACAGCGCAAAGAAATCTCTGTGCGGTTTGTGCAAGGCATCAACTACTTATTGAGCGAAGAACCTGACAAGGCGCTGGATGTCTTCCTCAATTACCCGGATATTGATGAATACACCGCCAATACCTTCCTGTTACTCGGTAATTTGTTCCGCAACCGGGGCGAAATCAACCGTGCATTGCGGATACACCAGAATCTGGTGGCACGTTCCGACCTGAGCAAAGCGCAACGCACGGCGGCGATGCTGGCGCTGGGCGAAGACTTTTTTGCTGCGGGGTTGCTGGATCGAGCCGAAAGCGTTTTCACCGAATTGCTTAAAGATGACCCGAAACACGCGGATGCGTGCGAACCCTTGCGCAATATTTACGAGCAATTGCACGAATGGGACAAAGCGATTGACATCACCCAGTACGCCCAACAACGCAACAAGGTTGACCGTAGCCGTTT
The DNA here is from genome assembly GCF_017901135.1 of Thiothrix litoralis. NCBI lineage: Bacteria > Pseudomonadati > Pseudomonadota > Gammaproteobacteria > Thiotrichales > Thiotrichaceae > Thiothrix > Thiothrix litoralis. Next base: position 651,878 of record NZ_CP072801.1, read on the forward strand.
GATTGCGCATTACTATTGCGAACTGGCGATTCAGGAATTGCAAAAGCAAAACCTGTTCCGTGCGGAAGAAACCATTAAAAAGGCTGCGAAAGCCTATCCTGCCTCGGCGCGGGTGCTGGTATTAAAAGGCGATTTGGCCTATGCGCGTGGTCAACGTGAGGAAGCACAAGAACTTTATCGGCAGGCTATTGAAAAAGACACCCGCTTGATTGGCATGTTATTCAATCAGTTACTCAATAATTTTAATCAGAAAGAGGAACTGGAACGCCTCTATGGGTTTATCCAGCAGGCTTTCGCCAAAACGCAGGATGCCAAATTGTTCGGCTATTTGCTGCAATTGGCGCGTAAGTTGGGCAAGCTCCAAGATATGCAGACGCAGGTGGAAGAGCATCTTACCAAGGGCAAGCCGACCCTGAATACCTTGGTGCATTCGACCGACGTGCTGTCATACCTGTGGCAAGAAAACAAGGTGTGCGACATTGCCCAGCTACAAACGGCTTTGCAACGCCTGTCTGCCAGCCAACCCGATTTCCAGTGCGCCCATTGTGGGTATAAAATGCATGGCTATTTATGGCGTTGCCCCGCGTGCCATCAGTGGGATACCGTCAGTAACGTTTAACTTTTCAGGAATATTGCATGTCTAGCCGTTTGATTATTGCCCTTGATTTCCCCACTGCCGCACAGGCATTGGCGTTTGTGGAACCCCTTTCCCCAGCCGAGTGTAAGCTCAAAGTTGGTTTTGAGTTGTTTGTGGCGGCTGGGCCTGACTTTGTGCGGCAATTGACCGGGCGTGGTTTCGAGGTGTTTCTGGATCTGAAATTCCACGACATTCCCAATACGGTCGCATCCGCGTGCAAAGCGGCGGCAGGGTTGGGGGTCTGGATGATTAACGTCCATGCAGCGGGTGGGGTAAAAATGATGCAGGCCGCGCGTGAGGCTTTGCAAGGTTTTGATAAACCGCCGAAATTGATTGCCGTGACCGTATTGACCTCAATGGACAAAGTACAACTGGCAGGTACGGGTGTAACGTCAGAACCGGCACAACAAGTGCAACATCTGGCGCAATTAGCAGCCAACAGCGGGCTGGATGGGGTGGTGTGTTCGGCACAGGAAGCGGTCATGTTGCGCCAGCTCTTGGGCGATGACTTCTTGTTGGTCACACCCGGTATCCGCCCGGCAGGCAGTGATCAAGGCGACCAGTCGCGGGTGATGACACCGGCTCAGGCGCGGGAAGCGGGCGTTAGCTATGTTGTCGTGGGTAGGCCGATTACGCAAGCGGCCGATCCGCAGGCGGTGATTACGCAGATTAACGCGGATTTGTAGAAGAAAATCCGCGTTTCCTCAGGCATTTAGCAGGTGTTGTGCTTCTTTTTGCATAGCACCGCGCGCGAAAATCAGTTTCCAGCGGCTGCCACCTGCCTGTCGCCACAATAGCGCGGCACGTACCCCGGCTAGCAACAAAGCGCGGATTTTTGCCGCGTTTTCCGGGTTGGCAAGGTGGCTCTGATCACCTTTGATCATGATCCGTGGCCCCAGTTTGCTGATGGTGGTGGTGTAGATTTCTGCCAGACGTGCCACCATATTCGGGTGTGTCATCGCGAAAAAGTCCAGTTGCTGCTGGGCATTTTCGATATTTTTCAGCAATGCCTTGAACATATCCGGGTCATTAGCGAGCTTCTTTTCCAGATACAGCAAATTGACCGCGTAACGGGTGGCTTCAATGTCTTTGGGCTTGCCATCCGGGGTCAGGTTGCCTGCACCAAGCTGGTACATCAGCACCTTCAAGCCCGTTTTTAGATTTGCAACGCCGCCGTATAAGGCTTCGGGGGAATGGTCATCCTCCGTCAGCACGCTGTTCATGCAGGCGTTAAACAATTCACTGTCTACCCTGCCACGGGCGGCGATTTGGGTAACACCTTCGACACACTGAAACAGGGCGGCGAGGGCGATGGTTCGGTTACGGTTATTGGCTTCCACGGGTTTTTATCGAGTCCGGTTCTGGTGTGTGTGTAAAGAGCATAAGGCTTTGGGGAAATAATTCAAGTTAGCCCTACTTAATTCGACGGCTTCGAGCAGTCTTGCGCCATCGCGTCGATGATCCCGCCGCCCAGACAAATATCTGCTTGATAGAACACGATGGATTGTCCGGGCGTGATGGCGCGTTGTGCTTTGGGGAAACACACTTCGCAGTGTCCGCCTTCAAGAATGGTTACCTGACAACTTTCTTCGATTTGACGGTAACGGATTTTAGCTTTGCATTCAAAGGATTGGGCGGGGGGATGGCCTGCTACCCAATGCAGTTGCGAGGCGAGCAGGAAATGTTTCATCAGCAACTCGTGCTGGTGGCCTTGGGTGACAATCAGTTGGTTATGGGTCATGTCTTTTTCGACGACAAACCACGGCGAGTCATCGGCATCTTTGCGCCCACCTATCCCTAGACCCTGACGTTGGCCGAGGGTGTAGTACATCAGGCCGTGGTGTTTGCCAATGGTTTCACCGTCGGGTGTGACGATATTGCCGGGTTGGGCGGGCAAAAAGCGTTGCAGGAATTCGCGGAATTTACGTTCGCCGATGAAGCAAATGCCGGTGCTGTCTTTTTTGCGGGCAGTGGTGAAGTTAGCCTTTTCCGCCAGTTCACGCACCCGGCTTTTTTGCCATTCACCGACAGGGAACAGGCTGCGTTGCAGTTGATGCTGTTGCAGGGTGTAGAGGAAATAGGTCTGGTCTTTATTGGCATCCACACCTTTGAGCATTCGCACCGTGCCGTCGGGGTCGCGGGCAATGCGGGCGTAGTGCCCGGTGGCGATGTAGTCTGCACCCAGCTCCAGCGCCAGATCGAGGAAGGCTTTGAACTTGATTTCCTTGTTGCACATGATGTCGGGGTTGGGGGTGCGCCCGGCGCGGTATTCATCCAGAAAATAGGTGAACACCCGATCCCAATATTCGCTGGCGAAATTGCGGGTATGCAGCTTAATACCCAATTGGTCGGCAACTGCTTGCGCATCGGCAAGGTCAACGGCAGCGGAACAGTAGTCTTCGGTGTCGTCTTCTTCCCAGTTTTTCATGAACAAGCCTTCGACCTGATAGCCTTGTTCCAGCAATAGCAGGGCGGCAACCGAGGAATCTACCCCGCCAGATAGGCCAACAATCACACGTTTTGCGTTCATTTCAGTCATCAGCCAAGAAGTATTGCAGGCTATCAAGGGAATGGCGTACCCCGGATTCGTACATGTCCAGTGAGCGCCCCACCAGTTCACTGCGCCAGATACGCGGTTGCTGGTTGCGGATTTGTTCGCGGGTCAGAAAGTGGACGGCGGTAATATCCGCGTCAATCTGGTAGTTGGGAACGGCTTCGAGCAACGTGCCGGTAAAGGTGAAGCGTAGGAATACCCGGTCAGGGTCATCACGGTGCATGTGGAAAATGCCCAGCAGAGCGGTGGGTTCAAAGCGCCAGCCGGTTTCTTCCAGCGTTTCACGGCGTACTGCCTCGAGCAAGCTTTCACCGTGTTCCATGTGTCCGGCTGGCTGGTTGATGGTGAGTTGCCCATAGTGCATTTCTTCCACCATCAAAAAGCGGTTATCGTGCTCAATGACGCTGGCGACGGTGACGCGGGGTTTCCAAACCATGATTGACATCCTGTGAGGCGAAAGAAGCGTATTCTACACACAATGTTACTGCATTCGTCTATAATCCCCCGATCAAAATAAGTCGACAATTAGGGTACGGGTATGACGGACGAATCTTTCCTCGATGGCGAACACGCCGCTTTTCTTGAGCAGCTTTACGGACAATACCAACAAGATCCGCACAGTATTGACCCGCAATGGCAGGCATATTTCCAGCGGCTGGATGCAGCAGAACCTACGATGGCAGCGGCTCCACTGAATGGTCAGGTATTGGCACAACGCAGCGAGCAATTGCACGTCTCCCGTCTGATTAATGCTTATCGCTATTTGGGGCATCTGGAAGCGAATACCAACCCGTTGGGTGATTACGCTTATAAAGTCAGTGTGCCGCAATTGATGCTGGAACACCACGGGCTGGAAAATATCAGCCTCGACACGGTATTTGACCCCGGTTCCTTTAATCTTACCGCCAAACCGACGCTGGGTAATATTATCAATGCCTTGCGCGAAACCTATGTGGGCAACATCGGTTTTGAGTATATGCATATTCTGGATATACAGGAAAAGCGTTGGCTTCAAAAACGTATCGAGTTGGATAAGGGTCGGGCGAAACTCAGCCACCCCGAACGCCGCAAGATTCTGGAACAACTCACGGCCGCCGAAGGTTTCGAGCAATACCTGCACCGCCGTTACGTCGGGCAAAAACGCTTTGGTTTGGAAGGTGGTGAAAGCCTTATCCCTATGTTGCAAACCTTGATCCACGAAGGCGGCAAACAAGGCTTGCAGGAAATCGTCATTGGCATGGCGCACCGTGGCCGTCTCAACGTATTGACCAATGTACTGTGCAAGCCTGCGGGCGAATTGTTCGAGGAATTTGAAGGCAAAATCGACGAAACCTACACGGGCGACGTGAAATACCACAAAGGTTTTTCCTGCGATGTGGGTACTGAAGGTGGCCCAATGCACTTGGTGCTGGCGTTCAACCCGTCGCATCTGGAGATTGTCAGCCCAGTGATGGAAGGCTCGGTACGCGCCCGTCAGGATCGCCGTCAAGACAAGGATGGCGATCAGGTATTGGGGATTTCCATTCACGGTGATGCTGCGTTTGCGGGGCAGGGCGTGGTAATGGAAACCTTCAATATGGCGCAAACCCGTGGCTATCGCACCCGTGGCACTATTCACATTGTCATCAATAATCAGGTAGGTTTTACCACGAGTACCGTGTCAGATAGTCGCTCGACTTACTACCCGACCGACGTGGCAAAAATGATCAATGCACCGATCTTCCACGTGAACGGCGATGACCCGGAAGCCGTGGTCTATGTCACGCAGGTGGCGTTGGCATACCGTCAGATGTTCCAGAAAGACGTGGTGATCGACTTGGTGTGTTATCGCCGTCTGGGACATAACGAAGCTGACGAACCGAATATGACCCAGCCGGTCATGTACGGCATTATCCGTAGTTTGCCAACCACGCGAGCCAAATACGCGTTGCGTCTGGCAGAAGCAGGCGTGGTCAGTGAAGGCGGTGGGAAAGGCTTGATCGACGCTTACCGCACCAAGCTGTCGAATGGCGGGATTACCTGCTGCAACAGCCAGACCCGTTCTGGCCTGCCTGCCGAATTGCAGACCCATTGGAAAGCCTTTGTGGGGCAGCCGTGGCGTCAGGCGATTGACACAACCTGTACCGCAGAACGTATCCAAAGCATCAGTGAACGCTGGGTCAGCAATATCCCCAAAGATTTCATGGTGCACCCACGTGTTCTCAAAGTGCTGGAGGCGCGGGTTGCGATGGGGCGTGGTGAGCAAGCGGCGGACTGGGGTTTTGGTGAAACACTGGCCTATGCCACGCTGGTCGAGGAAGGTTTCGAGGTGCGTTTGTCGGGGCAGGACTGCGGGCGCGGCACTTTTTCGCATCGCCATTCTGTGCTGCACCACCAGCAGCGCCGTGAGCAGTGGGTTCCGCTGCAACATACGGCCGATTTTCAAGCTAAATTTACTGTGATTGACTCGGTGCTGTCGGAAGAGGCGGTGCTGGCGTTTGAATACGGTTACGCCAGTGCTGAGCCGAATACGTTGGTAATCTGGGAGGCGCAATTCGGCGACTTTGTGAACGGGGCGCAGGTGGTGATCGACCAGTTCATCAGTTCCGGCGAACAGAAATGGCAGCGTTTGTGCGGGTTGGTCATGTTTCTGCCGCATGGGATGGAGGGTCAGGGACCGGAGCACTCCTCTGCACGGCTGGAGCGTTTCGTGCAACTGGCGGCACAGGAAAACATGCACATCTGCATTCCATCCAACCCCGCGCAGGTTTTCCACATGTTACGGCGGCAAATGATGCGCAAATACCGCAAGCCACTGATTGTGTTTACCCCGAAAAGCTTGTTGCGGCATCCGCTGGCGGTCAGCATTCTGGAAGATTTCACCTCGGGCAAGTTTGAGGTGGTGCTGGATGATGTGGATATTACTGACATCGCCGCGAAGGAAAAGGTTAAACGCGTGATTATGTGCAGCGGCAAGGTTTACTACGATTTGCTGGAAGAACGCCGCAAGCATGAATTGACCGATGTGGCGATTATTCGCCTTGAACAGCTTTACCCGTTCCCGGCACAGGAACTGGTGGACGTGATGGAGTATTACCCGAATATCGAAAAAGCTATCTGGTGTCAGGAAGAGCCTGTCAATCAGGGTGCGTGGAATGGCATCAAGCATCGCTTTGAAGCCTATGACTATGCCAATGTGGCGTGTGTGAGTCGCCCAGCGATGGCGGCTCCGGCGGTAGGTTCGCTGTATATGCATCAGCGGATGCAGCAGGCGTTGGTGCGTGAGGCGTTGGGGTTGGAGGGGTAATTCTAGAGACGGGAGAGGAAGTCTGTTTCCAGCTTTGCAGACAAACGGAAGTCCATTGCCTTGACTTGTTCAAGTAAGGCGATGGCTTCCTCTTTCGTGAGGTATCCGTGATTTCGATTCAGTATCAAAACGCCCAGTAAGCCAATGATTTTCAAATGCATATTTTTGGCTATCTTGCGGGCTTTTTTCTCATCGACCAGCAAAATCATCTGGCGCTCTTTGGCGAGAGCGATAGCTTCCGCCTCGCCGTAATCCAGTGTGCCGTCAAGCAAGGCTAATAACGCATGGTTAGTAGTAGCTGATATGACAAAAAGAGGATGAGTTAGCACATGCTTGGCTACACCATCTTCTTTGGCGGTGATTTCTTCGGCAACTCGTTGGGGGATAATGATTTGCTGGAACAGGTTAGTCAGCAAGTCCAACCGTTCCAGTTTACCAACCATGATCAGGCTGCTGCTATCGCTGATAATGGCTGCACTCACGACAGGCTTTCCAGTGTGTCCAGTTCATCTGCGAGATCGTAATCTAGGACGGGAATGCCTAAGACAGCAAGCAGTTTGCTTATATCGGATATGGATTTGTCCAAGGATCGAGCCAACTGACCTAACGATATGCCGCCATCAGCAAAAGCACGGGTCAGCAACCATGTTTTCATGCCGAGGTCAAACATGGGGTTTTCCAGTGAGGTAGCTAACGCAAAGGGTTTGCCTCGTTTTGAAATCAACAGGTAATCGCCTGCTTCGACCGCTTTCATCAAGACGGCAGGGTTGGTTTTGAGTTCTTTGATACCGACTGTTTGCATGGTGATCTCCAAGTGCTCCCTGAAGTGGGAACTATGGTTATCTTAGCATAGATTTTCTTCCATATAACTCAACCGTTCATCCCGCTCCAGCAGCACCTTGAAATAAGCATCCACAACCCGCGCCTGACCCGCCGTTGAGTCTTGCGCATACATCGCCTGCCGGAACGCATTGCTGTCATGCAGCCCGTTGGTATACCAAGCAATGTGCTTGCGGGCGATGCGGCAACCGGAATATTCCCCGTAAAACTGGTACAAATCATCCAGATGCCCCAGTAATACCTCGCGGACTTCGGCAACCTCCGGCGGCGGCAACAATTCCCCGGTTTGCAGGTAATGGCTCATTTCGCGGAAAATCCACGGTCGCCCCTGTGCTGCCCGCCCGATCATGACGGCATCCGCACCTGTTGCATCCAGCACGAGTTTGGCTTTCTGCGGGCTGTCGATGTCGCCATTGGCAATGATGGGGATGTTGGCGTTGCGTTTAACCTCGCGGATCAACTCATAACGCGCTTGCCCGGTATACATCTGTTCGCGGGTACGCCCATGAATCGCCAGTGCCGCAATGCCTGCCTGCTCCGCTCTTGCCGCGACTCGCAGGATATTTTCCTCGCCATCGGCATAGCCCAGCCGGGTTTTCAGCGTCACGGGCACATCGACGGCGGAAACCACTGCATCCAGAATTCGCGCCACCAAATCTTCATCCTTCAACAGGGCAGAACCTGCCAATTTGCGGCAAACCTTGCGTACCGGGCAGCCCATGTTGATGTCTACGATCTGCGCTCCGTTGGCGACCTGATAACGCGCAGCTTCGGCCATGGTTTCCGGTTCAGAACCGGCAATCTGGGCGGATATGGGCGCAAGTTCCCCGTCAAAATTGGCGCGGTAAAGGGATTTTTTGTTGGCATACAGGGTGGCATCCACCGTCATCATTTCGCTGACGGCATGGCCTGCGCCAAAGTGTTTGCAGAGCGTGCGGAAAGGGCGATCCGTTACCCCTGCCATAGGGGCAACAATCAGGGAATTGTCGAGGGAGTAAGAGCCAATTTTCATAGTGTGTGGGAGAGTTTACCACAGCAAAATCGTAAGGTTGTGGTAAAGTATCCCGCCATTAAGCAACCACCTGCACGGAGAACCATTGTGCGTCTGAACGTAGAACAATACCGTCACTGGGAACACAAAAAAGTGACTTTGCTGGGCATGTCCGGCGTCGGGAAAACCCATATTTCCAGCCTGTTGCGCGACCATGACTGGTTCCATTATTCCGGCGATTACCGCATCGGCACGCGCTATCTGGATGAGGACATTATGGATCTCATCAAGGAACAGGCGATGAAAGTGCCGTTTTTGCGCGAACTGTTGCGTAATGACTGGATTTACATCCGCAACAATATCCGCGTGGATGATTTGGGGCCAGTGCTCTCCTTCGTCGGCAAGCTGGGCAACCCGGAGTTGGGCGGCGTCCCACTGGATGATTTTATCCAGCGTCAGGCGCAATACCGCGAAGCTGAAATTGCCGCCATGCGCGACGTGCCAGAATTCATCCGCAAAGCACAAACCATTTACGGCTATTCGCACTTCGTCAACGACGCAGGCGGCAGTTTGTGCGAATTGGAAGAGCCTTCCGTATTTGAAGTATTGGCGGAACAAACCCTGATTCTGTACATCAAGGTGACTACCAAGGATGAGGAGCAGAAACTCATCGACCGCGCCCGCAGCGACCCGAAACCCTTGTATTACCGCCCCAATTTCCTGCGCGAACATCTGGCGGTTTACTTGCAGGAAACGGGTTTGCAATACGCCGCTGAAATGGTGCCAGACGACTTTACCCGCTGGGTATTTCCGCGCCTGTTCCATTCCCGTTTGCCGCGTTACGAAGCCATTGCCCGCGACTACGGCTACACCGTCACGTCAGAGGAAGCCGCGCAAGTCCGCAGCGAAGATGATTTCAATGCATTGATCGAAATGGCGATTGCACGCCATACGTAAGCTGGGAGGTGAAGGGAATCCATGCCATTAGTCGCACATACCGCGCTGCCAACGTTTGAACGCTTGCGCCAGGAAGGCCAGACTGTTCTGAGTGAAGATTACGCTTTCAATCAGGACATCCGCGAACTGCATATCGGTTTTTTGAACATGATGCCGGATGCAGCGTTGGCAGCCACAGAACGCCAGTTTTTCCGGCTGGTGGGCGAATCTAACCTGATTGCGCAATTCCACATCCACCCGTTTACGCTGGATAGCTTGCCGCGCAGTGACAAGGCGCAAGCCTACATTGACCAGCACTACGAAAAATTTGAAGATTTGCGGAAACAAGGGCTGGATGCGTTGATTATTACCGGCGCAAACCCGTCAGCGGCGCATCTGGAGGACGAGCCGTTCTGGGAAGGGCTGTGCGAAGTGGCGGCATGGGCGATGGAAAATGTCACGTCCACGCTGTGTTCCTGCCTCGCCAGCCATGCACTGGTGCAGCATTTGTGGGGAATTCGGCGTCGCTCCTTGGGTTTCAAACGCTGGGGCGTTTACAGCCATGCGGTAACGATGCCAGAACATCCGCTGGTTAACGACCTCAATACCCGTTTCGATGTGCCGCATTCACGTTTCAACCAAATCGACCGGGCGCAACTGGAAGCCGTCGGGGTGCAAGTGCTGGTGGAAAGCGATGAAGCAGGCGTACACATGGCCGTCAGCCCCGATTTGTTCCGCATGATTTTCCTGCAAGGCCACCCGGAATACGATCAGGTCAGCTTGTTGAAGGAATACCGCCGTGAAACCATGCGTTGGTTTGAGGGGGCGCGAGACGATTACCCGCCGTTCCCGGAAAACTACTTGCGCCCCAAGGCCAAGGCTATCCTCAACGAATACCGGCTGACACAGCGTCTTGCTAAACGTCAGGGCAAGCCTTTACCGGATTTCCCGGAAGCCTTGTTGTTACCGATGTTGCACAATACTTGGCGTGACACCGCCAAAGTGTTTTACAGCAACTGGATCGGTAAGGTTTACCAGATCACTAATAACGACCGTAGCAAACCCTTCATGGAAGGGGTTGACCTCAACGACCCGCTGGGGCTGCGTAAACAACTGGAGATGGGCTAGACTTAAGGTATGAAAACGTGGAATTTTACCGTGTTCTTGGTTTCGGTTGTGCTGCTGGTCGGTAGCCTCAAAGCGTTGCTGGATTACTGGCAATACGATGAAATAGCAGCAGATGTAGCACAAATGCTGTTGCATCAAGTCAGTGACGTCGAGGTACGCCAGCAAGTTCAGGAAGCCATTGCCAACAATAATCCCGCTGATGCTCGCATGTACCTGAGCCTTGCCAGTACGTTTGGCTATGCTGTACCAGCGGCTGAATTCGAGGCTGAACTGCAACGGCTGGAGTCCCCCCTGAATACCGCCCGTCGTACCGTGGATGATTTTACTGCCGGTTTTTTGAATGGCAATGCGAGCAGCGGTGCAGGTGTAGCAGGGGCGTTGACCTCGGATTTCACTGTGGTTGGTGATGCGCGGGACTTGTGGGAACAGTACCAACTGTATGCCAAAGACGAACCCGTCAATGAGCTGATTGTAACGCTGGCGGGGGTTGGCGTGGGTTTGACGGCGGCTACGGTGGTGAGTGCGGGCACGGTAACACCCGTGAAAGGTGGCGTTTCTACCACCAAGCTGGCGGCAAAAGGCGGGCGATTGACCGCGCGCTTCCAGAAACTTTTGCTCAGGCAGGGTTCAGAGGTTTTCAATTATAAAGGATTTTTATCGGCGGCGCGTGCCGAGAAAAGTCTGGATGGTATCAGTAAGGCAGCCATTAAGGCTTACAACCCGCAGGCGACTCAAGCCATCCAGCAAACCGCAGAGCAGGTGAACAATATTCGTAAAGCAAGCTCCACCGTTGATGTAGTACACTTGTTGCAGTATGTTGAAAATGGTGATGATTTATTGCGGCTGGAAAAACTCAGCCTTAAATATGGCACACAAACCAAAGGCATTATGAAGTTGCTGGGGAAGGGAGCCATTGGCACTGTACGGACATTGCGCAAGTCGGTAGGATTACTGATCAGTGCATTAGCCTCGCTAGTGTCGTTCATCGCTTTTATCGTTTCGTTTGGCAGTATAAGATTGAAAAATTGATCTTTTAAACCTGCCGTTTAGTTTAAACTTTAAGCTAAACTTACTGTTTGGTTACGTTATTATTAATATTATTTTTAACGCAGTAAGGTTATGGGATTACTTGTTTTTAAGGATGCAGTACACCTCGTATCACGTACCGGTTTAGGTGCGGAATGGGATGCGATCAAACAACTGGAAGGCCGTAGCCGAGAGGATGCGATCAACTTGGTGCTGCATTCTGCTGCGTCCGGTTTGCAGCCTGCGCCACGCATGACGCCGTGGTTAAAGCTGGAACCGATGCGTTTGAATGACATGAAAACCCGCAACTCGGCCTGGTCAATTTCACAACGTGAGGGCAAGCTTCTGCAAGCGTGGTGGGTTAAACAAATGCTTGCCACCCGCACGCCGTTCATTGAACGTATGACTTTGTTTTGGCACAACCATTTTACTTCCTCCATCCAGAAAACCCTGCAACCCAGTTTGCTTTACCAACAAAATCTGCTGTTGCGCCGCCATGCGGGGGGGAATTTTGCTGAATTGCTGCGGGCAATGGCGCGTGACCCGGCCATGTTAGTGTATCTGGATGGCTATCAGAATACCAAAGACCAACCCAATGAAAATTTCGCCCGTGAGTTGCTGGAGCTGTTTACCATCGGGCGCGGGCAGTATCGCGAATCTGATGTAAAAGCCGCTGCCAAAGCCTTTACGGGGTGGGGCGTGGATAACAATACTGGCAAGTTCATTATCCGCCCAGAGGAACACGCGTCCGGTCAGGTCACCTTTCTGGGGAAAACGGGCAGTTTTACGGGTGATGACATCATCAAAATCTTGCTGGCACATCCGCGCACTGCCGAACGTCTTACCGAAAAGTTTTGGCTGGAATTCGTCAGCAATCGCCCTGATCCGGCTTTGGTTAGTGTTTGGGCGCAGCAACTGCGGAAATCCAATTATGACATCCAGAGTCTCATGCATACGCTACTCGCCAGCGAGCCTTTCTGGGCGGTACAAAATCGTGGGACGCTGGTGAAATCGCCCGTGGAGCTGGTGATCGGTACGCTACGGACGTTGCCATACCCGCGTGAATCCACTGAGGATTTGCTGAACTTGTGCCGCCTGTTGGGGCAGGAGTTATTTGACCCACCTAACGTCAAAGGCTGGGTCGGTGGTGAACACTGGATCAATACCCAAACCTTACTGGTACGTAATGCCTACCTTTCCAAATTGTCACGCGGCGATTTGAATGATAAAAGTGCAGCAGGCGTGAAATTACCCAATGCTTCCGAGGAGCAATTGGTGGAATGGTTACTGCCTGTCAAACCCTTGCAGCCCTTGCCCACCACGCCCGGTGCGCGGCGCTTAGTGCGCTCCTTGCTGCTTGACCCTGCCTTTCAGGTATCCTAACCCCATGATGTGGATGCAGCTCATATGAACCGTCGAGAATTTCTAGGAATGGCAGCATTGCTGCCGTGGCTGAGTGCGTTGCCTGCTGAAGTGCTGGCGGCTACTCCCCGCCCACAGCAGCGCATTTTAGTGTTGGTGAAACTAGCGGGTGGTAATGATGGCTTGAATACGCTAGTTCCTTACACTGACCCCTTGTATTACCAAGCCCGTCCTACACTAGGCATCCCTAAACATCAGGTGCTGGATATTGGCGAGAGCTATGGCTTGAACCCTTACCTTAAGGCGCTCAAACCGTGGTGGGATAAAGGCAATATGGCTTGGGTGCAAGGTGTGGGTTATCCGCAGGGAAGTCTGTCGCATTTCCGTTCGCTTGATATTTGGGAAACCGCTGTTGATGCCAGCAACTATTCGGATACTGGTTGGTTAGGGTCATTGCTACCGGGGTGCAAGCCGGGTTTACATGGCATTGCTATCGGTGATAGTGCTGTGCCGATAACGGGGAAAAATTGCAATACTATTGCGATGCAAAGCCCGCAGAGTTTTCTTAGCCAGATCAGTCTTTTGGAAGACATTCAGCCCGTCACGACGAATCCCGTGTTGGCACATTTGACCAATGTACACCACCAGTTGTATGCCGCCGGGGAGCAGTTGAGTAAAAAACTACAGCATCCCGCAGCATTAGGGGTTAATTTTTCCAGCAGTGGTTTTGGACGTGAGTTGGAATCAGTGGCAAAAATGATTCTCACGGGGGTGGATGCCACCGTGTACATGGTCACATTGGATGGTTTTGATACCCACAGCAATCAGGCGGGCGTGCAAAGTAATTTGTTATACCAACTGGCAGGCGGGCTGGATTCCTTTGCGCAAGCGATGCAACGCGGTGGACGCTGGAATGATGTCATGCTGATGACGTATTCGGAATTCGGGCGACGGGTACAGGAAAACAATGCTAAAGGCACTGACCACGGCACGGCTTCCGTACAACTGGTGATGGGCGGCAAGGTACGTGGCGGCATTTACGGCGATAAACCTGATCTGAGTCATCTGGATGGGGAGGGTAATTTGTCGCACAGTGTCGACTTCCGTAAGGTTTATGGCACGGTTGCCCAGCAGTGGCTGAAGCAGGCCAGCCCGTGGAAGCCATTTGGTACACTGCCGTTTGTTTAAGTCTGGCAGGGTTTCCGGCATAATCCGCCTTCCTATCCATCATAGAAAGGCTTTCCCATGTGGTTCAAGAATCTCTACCTGCTGCGTTTGAGCAGTGATTTCACCCTTACCCCTGAAGAACTGCACGAAGCCCTTGAAAGCAAACCCTTTCTGGGCTGCGGCAATGAGCTGCGCGAAGCCAGCGGCTGGGTTTCCCCGTTTGGACGCAACAGCGAACAACTGGTTCACGCTGCCAATGGCTGCTTATTATTGACCTTGGCGCATCAGGAAAAGCTGTTGCCTGCCTCGGTTATCCGCGAAGAGCTGGATGCGCTGGTGGCTGAAATCGAAGAAAAAGACGCCCGTAAGGTGGGTAAGCGCGAAAAGCAGGATTTGCGTGACGAGATCGAATTTGAGTTGTTACCCAAAGCCTTCACCCGCACCAAAAAAATGGATGCTTGGATCGACGTGCCCAACGGTTGGATGATCATCAATAGCTCCTCCAACACTCAAGGCGAACGCCTGACGCATTTATTGCGCAGCACCATCGGTAGTTTGCCAGTGACACCGCCTAAAACGGATATGTCCCCGGCCGTGATGATGACACAATGGTTGGCGGATGATCATACCTTGCCTGCGCCGTTTGCTTTGGGTGAAGAGTGCGAGCTGAAAGGCCAAGGCGAAGAAAACAGTGTTGCGGTATTCAAGCGCCATGAGCTGAATGCCGAGGTGGTGCAAGCCAACCTTGCAGCGGGCAAGACAGTCTCCAAGCTAGCATTGGTGTGGGATAACAAAATCAGCTTCATGCTGACCGACGAGTTGGGCATCCGCCGGGTGCGTTTCCTCGATGTGCTGGAAGAAAACCTCAAGGATGCTGATCCGCAATCACACGCGGAAAAGCTCGACATCGAATTCACCCTGATGACAGGGGAGGTCAACAAACTGTTGACCGACCTGCTGCGCTGCTTTATTGCTGAGCCTGAGGAAGCGCTTCCTTAACCTTTTCGATCCGTGCCGTCTGGCTTGCCAGTGCGGCAGCGGGCATTCCACCCAGTGCATACCATTGTTTCAATAACGGCAGCGCGTGTGAACTTGGTTCATAGGCGTCTTTACGGCTGCGCATGGTTTCCGAGAGTTGTGCGACTTGATATTTGAGGCGAGCTTGTTGGAAGTCCGGGGGCGTTTCCAGACCCAGCAGGATTTCCAGTTGCAGGCACAGTAATTCGCCCGCCGTGCGGTTGGCAATTTGTGCATCAGCACTGGTTTCCGCCTGCTTGTGTTCGAGAGATTGTGCGGCGAGCGCTTCAAGTTCCACTACTTTCTGTTGCTGGCGTTCCAGTTCACGTTGGTGTTGCTCGGCTGCCTGGCGGGCTTCTTCGGCAAGCTGGGCGTTGCGTTCCTGCTGTTGTTGCTGGCGCTCGTCACGGGCGCGGGCAAACAGGGTATCCATCGGTTCGCGGAATTGCTTCCACAGGCGCTGCTCGTCTGAGGGGCGCGATGTCAGGGTAATGAGCCACTGAGTTTGCAGTGCCTTGGCTTGCTCGACTGCTTGCGCGGTATTGGGGTGCTCCAGCAAGGCTTGAGCTTGTTCGACGAGTTGGGTGCGTTCCTGCCAGTTGCGGCTACGTTCAGCCTTGAAGTGGGCTTCCAGTGAATCCATCGCGGCGTTGAAGCGTTCGTTGATGTTTTTCCAGTCTTTGTGGCTGACGGTTCCGGCATCTTTCCACTGCTTGCGAAGCTGGTTGACGTCTGCTTGCAGGCTGCGCCAGTCGACATTTCCCCAATCGGTCGCGCTATGGAGTGCTTCGAGCTTGTCACAAATGTCGTGGCGTTGTTGCAGGTGAGTTTCACGCTGCTGGGCTTGCTCGACGAAGTATTGTTTGCTGGGTTCGTAAGCAGCGGTGGCGTTGGCATCGAAGGCTTGCCACAAGGCGCGTTGTTGCCCCGGTTCCATCTGTGACAATTTGCGCCATTCTTCACGCAGGGAGTGGATTTTTTTGGCGCGTTCCTGTGGGGCGATTTCATCGTCGGTGCGTAAGTGTTCTGCTGTTTCGATCAGTTGTTTACGTACCTGATCGGTTCCCCAGCGCCGCCAGTCTTGCAGTTCGCGCAACATGGGAGCGAAAGCGTGCAGCCGCCGTTGGAAAAAAGCGAGGTCTTTGCCCGGTAATTCCGGGGCATCCTTGAGGTCTGCGGTGAGGGCTTTGTGTGCGTCGATGGCTTCGCTGTATTGCTCGGCATCGAGGTGCGCTTCCAGTGTTTTCAGGGTGTCATGCAACTTTTGGAGCTTTTCTTCCTGTTGGACTTTTTGTTGCTGCTGGCGTTGACGTGCTTCAGCTTGCGCTTGTTGTTCATGTTCCAGCCGTTCGCGGGCAGCTTGGGCGGCTTGTTCTGCTTGTTGGGTGGCTTCGGATTGTAAGCGGGCTTGTGCTTCAGCTTGGGCAGCAAGTTGCTGGGTGCGTTGTGCCTGTTCGGTTTCCCAGCCACTCAATTGTTGCCGGAAGTGTTCCAGTGCTTGCTGGAAACGTGCCTGCTGCTCGGGGGATGGCTGGGTAGCCAGTTTTTGCCAGCGTTGTTCCAGTACTTTGGCACGGGTCTTGTCTTGTTCCCATGCACCTGTATTGGCGAGGTTTTCGGTTTCGGCACAGAGGTCGTTGATGGCGGCTTGCTGCTGTTGAATACGCTGTTCGGTTTCGAGACGTTCCTTCAGTAGCTGACGCAGGCGTTTGTTGCTCTTGCCGTGGGCTTTCTCAAGGGTTTTGAGTTTTTCCAGATCGGTGATTTGTTTAGCGGCGACGTACTGGATTTCTTTGAAGGTGTCATTGCTGGCAATACTAAACAGTAACTCCTGATCATCCAGTTTGGCGATGGCCTGATGGCGTAGCTTAATGCCACGCAGGGAGTCGCGGGCAATGCTACGTAGCAGCGCCGGATTTTGCAGCCAATGAAACACATCCGTCAACAAGTGGTCATGGTGATGGTCGCTTGCTGCCAAACCAATCACGCGCTGCCGGGAACGTTCGCCGATGGAACCGGAGGTATGCCCTAGTTGCACCAGCGTGGGCAGGTGCGATAGGCGGGTAATCGCTTCCATGCGCACATTGCTGTCAGGATCGCTTTGGGCAATCCTAATCAGTTCTACACTATCACTCGCCAGACTGGATAGTGACTTCAGGCGGACGTTGGCATCATTATGTTGCCATTTTGGTTTGAAAAACTTCCCTAACATCGTCTTTATTATCGTCTTGTTGAGTGTTTTATTTTACGCGCATTCCCGGCTCAGCACCGTTATCTGGCGTCAGGATGAACAGATCGCTACCGCCGGGGCCTGCTGCCAATACCATGCCTTCCGACATCCCAAAACGCATTTTGCGTGGTGCAAGATTGGCAACCATGACAGTCAAGCGCCCTTCCAGATCAGTGGGATCGTAGGCTGATTTTATTCCGGCAAAGACATTGCGGGTTTCTCCGCCCAGATCAAGGGTCAATTGTACCAGTTTGTCTGCACCGTTGACGTGCTCTGCTTTCACAATTTTAGCAATTCGTAGGTCAATTTTGGCGAAATCATCGTATTCAATCATTGGGCTGATGGGGGCGTCGGCCAATGCACCCGTGATGGTTGGTGCTGCGGCAGGTGCTGGCATAGCTTGACGATTATCTTCAAGCATGGCTTCTACCATGATGCTTTCAACACGAGTCATCAAGGCTTTGAAGGTGCCAATTTCGTGGTTTAACAGTGGTTTCTTGGCACTGTTCCAGTTTAATTCTCCGGCATTCAGGAAACTTTCGGTGTCTGCTGCCAGTTGTGGCAATACCGGTTTTAGGTAGGTGACAATGGCACGGAACATGTTGATGCCTTGGGTGCAAACGGTTTGCACGTCTGCTAGGCGTTCCGGGTCTTTGGCTAATACCCACGGCTTTTGTTCGTCAACGTATTGGTTGGCTTTGTCTGCTAACGCCATGATTTCACGCATTGCTTGATTGTAGCGGCGATTTTCGTAGAGTTCGGCAATGTGTTCGGATGCATCGCTAAATGCTTGATACAAAGCGGGGTCTGGCAAGGTGGCTGACAGCGTATTGGCAAAACGCTTATTGATGAAACCTGCACACCGCGAGGCAATATTGACAACTTTACCCACCAAGTCGCTGTTGACCCGTGCAATGAAATCTTCCAGATTCAGGTCGATGTCATCCACGCCGCTGCTGAGTTTGCTGGCGAAGTAATAACGTAACCATTCCGGGTTGAGGTGTTTGAGGTAGCTTTCAGCCTGAATGAACGTGCCGCGTGACTTGGACATTTTTGCGCCATTGACGGTCAGGAAGCCGTGGCAATGTACCGCCGTCGGTGTGCGGAAATCCGCGCCATGCAATAAGGCAGGCCAGAATAGGGTATGGAAGTAGGCGATGTCCTTGCCGATAAAGTGGTGAACTTCAGCCGTGGAATCGGGCTTCCAGTAGGCATCAAAATCCAGCCCAGTGCGCTCACACAGGTTTTTGAAACTCGCCAGATAACCGATGGGTGCATCCAACCACACGTAGAAATATTTGTCGTCAGTATCGGGGATTTTGAACCCCCAGTAAGGTGCATCACGGGACACATCCCAGTCGCTCAAACCTTGATCAGACTCGAACCATTCCATTTGCTTGTTGGCAATTTCCTTTTGCACCGCACCGCTGGCGAGAAACTCGCGCAGAAAGGCTTCAAAATGCCCGAGCTTGAAGAAATAGTGTTCGGTTTCTTTCTCGATGGGCTTGGTGCCGGAAATGGCGGAAACCGCGTTTTTCAAATCTGTGGGGGAATAGGTTGCCCCACAGGCTTCGCAATTGTCACCGTATTGGTCAGCCGCGCCACAGCGAGGGCATTCACCTTTGATAAAACGGTCGGGCAGGAACATTTGTGCCTGCGCATCGTAAGCCTGACGGATCGTGCGCTTTTCGATATGCCCTTTTTCACGTGCCGCTTTATAGATGAATTCCGCAAAGTGACGGTTTTCATCAGAGTGCGTGGTGTAGTAGTTATCGAAGGCGACATTGAAACCCGCAAAGTCACGTTGGTGTTCTTCGCTGCTACGGGCAATCAGTTGTTCGGGGGTGATGCCTTCTTGCTGGGCACGCAACATGATGGGGGTGCCGTGGGTATCATCAGCGCACACATAATGGCATTCGTTGCCGCGTAAGCGTTGAAAACGTGCCCAAATATCAGTCTGGATGTATTCGACCATGTGGCCAATGTGGATCGGGCCATTGGCATAGGGGAGGGCGCTGGTAATGAGGATTTTTCTTGGCTGCATGGCTGTGTCTGGGTAGTCCTGATTTTGACGTTGTAAAGTATCAGGTTGTGGGGGTTTGTGCCACTGCCGGAAGCCAGAATGGTGCAGCGACTGCTGATTTGCCATGCAACTTAACGTCATAAAACTACCATTAGTAAATTTGATGAACTTTTTCAGCATTAGCAACATATAATTACTAATTGTTGTCATAAACCCCATTTAACTACTAATTAGGTAATAAGTCATGAATATGAACAGTGTCAGCGTTCATACCTCCAATAAAACCTTGATTGCAAAACAAGGCCACCTGTTGTTGGCAGGCATCGTTATGTCCTCACTCCTGAGCGCTTGTGGCGGCAGCAGTGGCCCATCAGCAGAAGAGCTGGCTGTCCAATCTGCCGCTGCGGCTCAAATCATCGCAGATAAAGCGGCAGCCCAAGCGGCGGCAGATAAAGCGGCTGCTCAAGCGGCGGCAGATAAAGCGGCAGCCCAGGCGGCGGCAGACAAAGCGGCAGCCCAAGCGGTGGCTGATCGTCAAGCAGCTCTTGTAGCTGCTCGCCAACAGATTAGCGTTGCAGTTAGCGATGTTGATACAGAAGCAAAAGCTGCACAAAGTGCCAGCAGTGCAGCGAGCGTTCTAGCGGTACAGGCTGGGCAACAAGCGTCCGGGTATGATGAAGTGGCGGCATCACTGGCAAGCACTAACGCCTCTGCGGCACAAGCGAAAACGGAAGCAGAACGCGCTGTAGCCCAAAAAGAAATCGTCGCCAAGGCAAAAGCAGATGCTGAGAGTGCACAGGATCTTGAAGCAATGGCTGATTCTGAGAAACAGGCGCAAGACGCCGTAGCGACTGCGAAGAAAGCACGGTTAGCGGCTGAAGAGGCGTTAGCCTCTACCCGCACGGCGGCTCAGAAAGTTGCTGATGAAGTGGTGGTTGCCCAAGCATCTAGACGTTACACCAAGCTGGACGCGGGTGGAAATGCGCTGCCATCCTCGGCGACCTCTTGGTCATGCGTACAAGATAAAACAACGGGTTATGTCTGGGAAGAAAAAACCAATGATAGCGGTTTACGTGATAAAGACTGGCGTTACCGCCACATGCATAACTACGGTGGTTATGGTGGCATTAAAGATACCAATGGTCAGACCTTGTGTCAGGGATTAGGGGCATGTGATGCTTATTCTTATATGTATGCGGTTAACGGCACGGGTCTGTGTGGCCGGAATACTTGGCGAATTCCCCTTCCGAAAGAGTTAGGAACCATTGCCCAGATTAATTCAGGTTCAACGCCACCCCATATTGACACAAATTTCTTCCCGGAAACTGCCAATATTCCTACCAAAGGGGCGTATTGCACTGAGAACGTCGATGGTGCTGAACATAATTATCAGGGCGTTGATTTTGGGTTGCCGATTCTCTATAGCTCATTCCCGAATGAATCGCCTGCTAACGTTCTCGGGGTGAGTATCCTTGTGCCTTTACGGTTCTACGGCGAAATTCAAGATGGCTTGCTTGATAACCCAGGCAATGCCTCCAACTGGATTTGCTATACCCGTTTGATGAGCAGCAATTAAGATAATGGCTTGAGGTAATAAAGAAAAGGGCGGTTCGTGGTTAACGGATCGCCTTTTTTGGCTTGCTGGCAACCATACATCAACCATCCCTATTTGTGATAGAAAAAATACTACCCCGTCAACGTCACAAACACCTGCGTCATCCGCTCTGGCAACCGCTGCACATTATCCACCACGGTCACGCGCTTGCCGAAAATATCCCGCACATATTCATCCGCTCGCGGATCAAGGCTAATGCAATAGCTGTAAATGCCTTTCTGATCCAGCTCTTTCACCGCTTGGCGCGTATCTTGCGTCAATAATTGCGGGTCATCCACGTCAATATCCGACGGTTCGCCATCGGTTAAAATCAGCAGCAGCTTTTTATCCGCCTGTTGATGCTCCAGATAATGCGCCGCATGACGCACCGCCGCGCCCATCCGCGTCGAATACCCCGCCTGCATCGCCGCCAGTCGCCCCTTCACCTCATCGTTCCAATGTTCCTTGAAACCCTTGATGTGCTGGTAGCGCACCTCGTGCCGCGTATTGGACGCAAACCCCGCAATCGCAAACGGGTCGCCCAACGCCTCAATCGCATACGCCAGCAACGACACCGCTTCCTGACTCAGCTCCAGAATGCTTTGCGTCGCGCCTTCCGGCACTTCGCTGATCGAGGCTGACAAGTCCAGCAACAGCATCACCGCAATATTGCGCCCGTCATGTTTGTGGCTCATGTTGATGCGCGGATCAGGATTCGCCCCACCCTTGAAATCAATCAGGGAACGGATCGCCACATCCAAATCCAGCTCGCTGCCTTCTTCCTGATAGCGTACCCGCGTGTAATTTTGCGGCTTCAACAAATCCACAATCTGTTTCAAACGCTTCGCCAGCGCCGCGTGTTTCTGCAACAGCGCATCAATCACCGCCGGATTACCAGACGGATGCAGGCTTTCATACACGCTTGTCCAATCCGGGCGGTAGGTTTGGGTGCTATAATCCCACTCCGGGTAATGGCGGGGTGGCAAGCCCTGAATTTCCTGATTTTGCTCAGATTGCTTGCGTTCCTCGAAGGCTTCTTCCTCGTCGCCTTCCTCGATGAATTGCCACAAATGGCGGTTGTCATCGCGGTAGCCAATCGCGGTATTGTTAAAATACACGTTCGGCAACTGGTCAGATTGCAAGCGCGTGCGTGCTACAAACGAAATCGCCAGTTGCACCATATCGGCAGTGGTGGCATTACCTTCCAACATCTTTGCGCGGAATTTGCCCGCAAACTCATTGATCTGCACGTTCTGGTAGCCATGTGCGGGGTTTAACAGCGCCCACGAAAACATGGCCAACCGATGCCGGAAGCACGATTCCGTTTGCGTGTTGCATTCATCTTCCTGTGGAATCGGGTGCAAGGCCATGAATAGCCGCCGTAAACCGGGGTATTCCTGCATCGCCAAGTATTCCACCCGGCTATCTTCCAGCCGCTCAATTGCCATGCGCTGTTGCGGGCTGAAATTGTCCGCCACCACTTTTTTCGTCCAGCGTTGATGTGCTGCCATGTGTGCCAACACCGCGCGGTAACGGTCAATACCGCTTACGCCCTGCGCGTCGTCGAATACGTCAGGAATACGTATCCCGAAGTCGTCAAAATACGGTTGTTGCTGGCGCATATCGCGGAAATCGACCGAATAAGGCACTAAGTATTCAGTATTTTCCCAGCAGGCTTTCAAATACAGGTTCAGCTTGCGCTCGTGGTGGGTAAACAGTGTGCCGTGGCGTTCGTGCTGCAACATCGCCTTGCTGTCGGCGGATTCCAGCGCGAAATATTCTTCCTGCCGTTGCGGGTGGCTGCCGTAGTTGCGGATGCCGTATTCGATCCAGTTTTTCAAGCCGCCCAGAGCCAACTGGCTCATCAAATAGGGCATTTGCCCCAGCAGTTTGGGCAAGCCGGGGCTGGGAATGGTGGTGTGGAAACCGTGGATCGAGCCGGTGGTACGTTCCATCATGTCGAACACGATGGCGATGTAATTTTCCACCAATTCGGCGCTGCTCATACGGCGGCAGGCTTCCGGCAAGGCTTGTAGGAAGGCGGGAATGGAACGCCCGTTCGGGGTGCGCGACATTTTCCACACCGCTTGGCTGACTTTGCCCAGCAAGCCTTCATCGCCGAGCCGGTGCACCAACATCGGCATTTCTTCCAGATAAGTCAGCACGGGGTCGAAACCGCGCCCGATTTTGCACACCAACGACGCACCGTCGAGGTAGTCGTTGATGCCTTCCTCACTCAACAGGGCAATGGCATCCTGCATACAAGCGGCAAAGGCTTCATCTAACTGCTTGAAGTTGCAGCTTAGTTGGGTGCGATAACGGGCGATGGTGTCGTCAGTGGTGTGCATAAAATGACTCCCGAACAGGGCGTATGCAATACGCCCCTACAGATGGCGATTCCCGTAGGGGCGTATTGCATACGCCCTCTTGGGTTATTTTAATCACCCAAAAATCGCGTCAATCGCGTGGTTTAAGGTGCTGCGAATGTCCGCGTCATCGGTAATCGGGCTGACCAGTGCCATGCGGCAAGCATCGCCTGCGTCAATTCCATCACGCATCAAATTCGCGGCGTACACCAGCAAACGGGTGGAAATGCCTTCATCCAGCCCGTGGCCTTTCAGGTTACGCGCGGTGTGGGCAATTTTCACCAGCTTATCAGCCATTGCAGCATCCACACTGGCCTCTTGCTGCAAAATGCTGGATTCCAGCTCGGCTGACGGGTAGTCAAAATCAAAGGCTACAAAACGTTGTTTAGTAGACTGTTTTAAATCTTTCATCAGGCTTTGATAGCCCGGATTGTAGGAAATTACCAACTGAAAATCAGGGTGCGCATTCACCAGTTCGCCTTTTTTATCCAGCGGCAAGGTGCGGCGGTGATCGGTCAGGGGGTGAATGACGACGGTCGTATCTTGGCGTGCCTCAACGATTTCATCGAGGTAGCAAATCGCGCCAATGCGGGCGGCGGTGGTCAAGGGGCCATCCAACCAGCGTGTGCCATTGGCTTCGAGTAAATAGCGTCCGACCAGATCGGAGGCGGTCATGTCTTCGTTACAGGCCACGGTGATCAGTGGCTTGCCGAGTTTCCACGCCATGTGTTCGATGAAGCGCGACTTACCACAACCCGTCGGGCCTTTCACCATCACGGGTAGGCGGGAACGGTACGCGGCTTGGTACAGTTCGACTTCGCGTCCGGTGGCTTGATAAAAAGGCTCTTGCTGGATGGTGTATTGGGTAGCGTCGGTCATGGGTGGGATTCCTGACAGCATGTTGGGAAGAGTGGAAAGGGCGAAGGGTGCGTTTGCACCCCCCACCTTACTGTGGTTGCTTGCGACTTATTTATGTACGCCCAGCTTTTCGCGCCAGCCTGGGTAGATCTTGTCTGCATCGCCAGGGAATGACTCGAATGCGCGAGCAAATTCTTTGTGCTCTTTCGCGAATTCGATTGGGTCAGCACCGGCTTTCCAGCACTCATACGATTGACGCAAGGAAATTGCACCAGCCGCTGGGCTGTCAATGTGACCGTAAGAGCCACCACCGGAAGTGTTGATAACGTTACCGTGACCGAGGTTCTCGAAGAAGCCTGGCAGACGTAGCGCGTTCATACCGCCCGAGATGATGGGCGTGGTTGGCTTCATGCCATACCATTTTTGGAAGTAGACTGGCCCTTGGCACTCGTCACGTTCGATCATGTACGCGATGTTTTTATCGCTGTTTTCGCCTTCCATTTTACCGTAGCCCATAGTGCCTACGTGGATACCGGAAGCACCTTGCAGACGTGACAGTTTCGCCAGTACAAACGCAGTGTAACCACGCAGTGCAGAGGGGGAAGTGATCATGCCGTGACCCGCGCGGTGATAGTGCAGGTATTGGTTAGGGTACTGGCGACGTGCTGTCGTGATCATGCCAGGGCCGCCAACGAAGCCGTCAACCAGGAAAGCAACTTTGTCCGCATCCGGGCCAAACGCTTCGAGGATGAAGTCAGCACGGGCGCACATTTCATAATGATCGTCAGCGGTGATATTGGCAGAGAACAGTTTCGCTTGACCAGTTTCGTCTTGTGCACGTTTCATTGCATCATAAACGAGTGGGTAAACTTTCTTGGCAGGGCAGAAAACTTGGTTGCCTTGTGGTTCATCGTTCTTGATGAAGTCGCCACCCAGCCAGAACTGGTAAGCAGCCGCTGCAAACGGTTCAGGGCGCAGACCCAGTTTAGGCTTAATGATTGTACCCGCGATGTAACCACCGTTAACCACTGGACGACCCAGAATACGCCACATGTCCGAGATGTCTTTGGATGGGCCATCGAACAACTGGATAGCACGCTCAGGCACATAGAAGTCATGGATTTTGGCGTGCTTGATGTCGCCCATGCCTTGGTTGTTGCCGATAATCAGCGTCAACAGTGATACGACCATCATGCGACCGTCGGTGATGTTACGGTCGAACAAGTCCAGTGGGTACGCGATACGCATATCTTCAGTGGCTTCGTCGATGTAGTACACCAGTGCGTCAACGCCTTTGGTGAAGTCATCCGTGGTGGAAACTTCAACGTTAGTGCCGGTAGAAGATTCAGCCGCGAAATGCGCAGCCGCTTCCAAATAGCCATAACCCGGCTGTGGCATCATTTTGTAAGCAACCAGAATGTGCTTACCACCCGCGATCAGATCTTCTTCTTTCAGGCTAAGATCTGCGTAACGTCCAGATTGGTCCATGACTCTCTCCTCAATGTGAGTAAAAAATGCTGCAATAACTTTCGATGTCCACAACTATAAGTGATACTTAAGATAAGTGAAACTCATTTATTCTTACTTAAACATCAGTCTTTGTTATGTTATGCTGATGGCAAGAAACCCTGAATTTCCGAGTAAATGAGTCAAGATGCACATCTCCTTCCGCCAGATCCAGATCTTCCAGACCGTTGCCCAGACGGAGAATTTCACCCGGGCAGCAGAATTGTTACACATGACCCAGCCCGCCATATCGATGCAGGTCAAACAATTAGAAGAAAACGTGGGTTTGTCGTTATTTGAGCGCCAAGGCAAACGCATTGTGATGACGGCAGCAGGGCGGGCGATGCACACTTACGCTTGCGAAATTTCCGCCAAGTATCAGGGCATGGTGGAAACGCTGGAAGAGTTGAAGAATGTGCATCAGGGGTATATTAAGGTATCGGCGGCGAACACCTCGATTTACTTCATTACTCGAATGCTGGCGGGCTTTTCCGAGCAAAATGAAGGTATTACCGTTTCCCTGAATATCACCAACCGCAAAACGCTGGTGGAACAGTTGCAGAATTATGACGCGGATTTGGTGGTCATGGGCGAACCACCCGCCAACCTTGACCTGCATTCGCAGCGGCTGATGTGTAACCCGCTGGTATTGATTGCACCGGCGAATCATCCGCTGGCGGGGCAGAAAGATATTCCGGTATCTGCCATTATCGGCGAAAAGTTTGTGGTGCGTGAGCCGGGGTCGGGAACGCGGGCAGCGATTGAACGTTTCTTTGCCGAACACGGGCATACGTTTTCGAGTACGCTGGAAATGGGCAGCAATGAGTCGATCAAATATTCGGTGATTGCTGGGTTGGGGTTGGGGATTGTGTCATTACACAGCATCCGGCTGGAACTGGAAACCCATTCGCTGAGCATACTGGATGTGGAAAATTTCCCGATCCAGCGTTATTGGCATATTGTGACGCGGGAGGGGAAGTGGCTTTCCCCAGCGGCGCAGGCGTTTAAGGAGTATGTGATTGCGGAAGCGGCGAATTATTCGCAGGATTACCAGCGGCTTTTGTTGGTTTAATGATCCATCTTGAGCGACATATCGCTTGCGCTCCACCCAGCCTATACTTACACTGGCGTTATTACATTCGTACTAACGGACAACTACATCATGCTCCAAGTCAAACTCACCGCTATCGGCAACTCTGTTGGCATTGTCCTTCCCAAGGAAGCACTGGCAAAACTGAAAGTGGGCAAAGGCGATAACCTGTATCTGGTGGAAAGCCCGGAAGGTTTCACCCTGACCCCCTATCAGCAGGATTTCGATGAGCAAATGCAGATCGCCGAAAAAGTGCTGAAGAAATACCGCAATGCTTTCCATGAGTTGGCAAAATGACTGAACCGAGATGGGTGTTGGCGGAGGTTACGCTGGCAGTGCATCAACTGTTGCTAGCAGAACACGGCGGTAGTCCGGGTATTCGTGACAAGTCGCTGCTGGATTCTGCGCTCGCCCGCCCCCAGCAACGGTTAGCTTACGAACCGGATTCAACATTGTTTGAACTTGCCGCTGCCTACAGCTTCGGCATTGCTAAAAATCACCCGTTCATTGATGGCAACAAGCGGGTAGCCTTGGCAGTGGGGGCGGTTTTTCTGGAACTCAACGGTGTTGAGCTGGATGCTCCCGAACCCGAAGCAGTCATCATGTTTGAGCAATTAGCAGCGGGAAATATTGCAGAGGCAGCGCTTGCTGAGTGGTTTGAGCGATCATGTGTAATTGAGTAGCTTTAGGCAGTAGCTTGCAGCATAAAATCAGCGTGGATGCTGCTATAGGGGAATAGCACGCCATCGTCTGATTTTTTCAACAAGCCAGCATTGAGCAAGGTGTGAATGTCGCCGTGTACGGCTTTCACATCACGGTTCACTCGCCGCGCCACTTCACGGATAGATAGAACGCCGCATCCGGTCATAGCTTTGAGGATTTCCCAACGTTTGATTGTTAGGGTCTGCCAGTGAGTCTTTCAACGTGCGGACATCAAGTATGACTGTGTTCATCGCGCCACCTCATTACTTCGTCAAACTCGCAAACAACAACGGCAACTGTTCCGGCAAACGATCCACATGGTCAATAACCGTGTAGTTGTTCTGCCCGAAAATCCTTTTCACATAATCATCCGCATGTGGGTCTAACGTCAGGCAGTAGGTCAACACACCTTGCGTATACAACTCTTCCACCGCCTTCTTGGTGTCAAGGCGCAGATGTTGCGGGTCGCGCTCGTCAATATCCGCCGGTTCGCCATCCGTGACCAGCAGGATCAGCTTACGGCGTTCCGGTTGCTTGAACAAATGGTGTGCGGCATGGCGCAAAGCCGCACCCATACGGGTCGACAATCCACCTTTCATGCCTGCCAGTCGTGATCTGGCTTCATCATCAAAATGCTGGTTGAAATCTTTCAAGCGGTAATACTGCACATCATGCCGCCCATCAGAGGCAAAGCCATGAATCGCATACGGGTCGCCGATTCCCTCCATCGCCGTCGCCACCAGCGTCGAGGCTTCGCGGGTCAGTTGCAGCACGCTTTTGTCAGAACCCTGCATCGGTTCATTGGTCGATTCAGACAAATCCAGCAAGACCACCACGGCCAAATCACGGCTTTTCAGCACATTACGCATGGTGATACGCGGGTTAGGCTGCTCGCCCATGCGGATGGAAATCATCGCATCGACTGCCGCATTGATGTCCACTTCGTCGCCGTCTTCCAGACCACGTTGACGTTGCACACCTGCCGGAGTCAGCAAGTCGATAATCTGCTTGATGCGGTGCGCGACGGGGCGGTAAGCATCCACAATATCGCGAATATCGTCCGGGTCGCCGCGTTTCTGGCGACGTTCGTACAGCGTCACCCAGTCCGGGCGGTGCAATTGGATGTGGTAATCCCACTCATGGTAGTGGAATGGGTCAGAAATCGGCTCTCTCCCCCACATCTGATTGAATGTTTTGGTGTTATCGGTCAAATCATCTTCATACGGGCGCATTTCGGTGGCACACGTCCAGATTTCCTGCGCGTCATCCCCCGCGAGTTCGCAATCGACTTCATTGGCCATTTCGATCACGCTGACCTGACGGCGTACTTGCTGTTGGCTGGCAGGCACGTATTCAAAGCCTGTTTCCCACGCAAATTCCTCATAGACCCACACGAAGCGGTTATCGTCGCGGAACGGGATGCGAATCCGCTCCAAAATCCGCAAACTCGGCACTTCGCGGCGGCTGGTGAACAGGTTAAACAGCTCAACCCCCATGCGCCATGCAAAATTCGGGTCATCCTGTTTTTCAGCAATGTTAGCGTGGAAGTTCTCCGCAAATTGCTGCAATTCAGGGTCATCACCGCGCACGTTAGCATCCAACAGCATCAGCGCCAGATGTTCCAGCAACAGCATGGTGGGGTGTTCTACCTTGCCGTCGTATTCTGCGGTCAGCAAGCGGCTCCACAAGGTTTTCAGACCGGGGAAGGCTTGCGCTGCCTTGTATTCGACCCGCGCATCCTCCACAAAGCCGATGAAAAACATCTGTGCCGGGCTTAACTGTTCTGCCGACAATGCTTTGTTGGTGTACATCAAATGCGCAGCCATGTGCGCGGCGGTGGCGCGGTACAATTCCAACCCCGGAATATCGCCGATGTCATCCACCGCATCCGGCATGTGGAAAATCCGGTGCTCAATGTATGGGCGGAAGTCGGTGTAATCAGCACCCGTCGGGCGTAAAAAGAAATCCCGCGCCCACAATGCTCGCAGGTAAAAATTCAGTTTGCGCTGGGTTTTGACGAACAGCACCCCGCGCCGTTCTTTCTGCAAAGTGGCGCGACTATCCGCCGATTCCAGATTAAAATACTTCGTTAGGTTATTGAAATCACGGCGATAAGCTTGCGCCCCGAAATTCGCCCAGCGGCGCAGGCCGCTCAAGGTCAACTTGGAAAGCAATTCATCCAGATGCCCAAACATCGGGCGTAACCCGCGTGCGGCAGTAGAGGAAAGTTGGTGGATCAGGGTTAAATAACCACGCACCAGTTCCGCATCACCCAAATGACGCGAAGCCGTTGGCAAGCTCGACAGCAGCAGGGCAATGACCTCGCCCGAGGCCATCGACGACAGTTTCAGTGCGGCGGTGACGCAATCGGGGATAATGTCTTCGCCGCATTCTTTGGCAACTTGAGGGATTTCCTGCAAATAGGTCAACACCACATCGTTGCCGCGACCCAATTGGCACAGGGCTTTCGCACCATCCAGATAGTCTTTCACGCCAGCGGGCGACATCATGCGAGAGGCTTCCTGATAGGAGGCATCCAGCACCACACGCACTTCCGGCGTTATTTTTTCCAGAAATTCCTGATACTCTTCAAGATGAATCGCCATAACCTGCCACCATTTTACTGTTTACCCAAAGAACGTTTGTACTGCTGCATTCAGCGTATCGCGCATGTCTGGGTCGTCAGTCAGCGGTGTTACCATGGTCATGGTACAAGCGGCTTGCGGTGCAACGCCTTTGCCGATTAATTGTCCTGCGTAAACCAGCAAACGGGTGGAAATGCCTTCGTCCAGACCGTGACCTTTGAGGTTACGCGCACGGTGGGCAATTTGTACCAGCTTCGCGGCTGTCTTTTCGTCAACGCCGGATTCTTTGGAAACGATAGCCACTTCAATCGCTTCGCGCGGGTAGTCAAAGTCGAGTGCACCGAAACGCTGCTTGGTGGATTGTTTCAAATCCTTCATCAGGCTTTGATAGCCGGGGTTGTAGGAAATGACCAACTGGAAATCGGGGTGCGCTTCGATCAGCTCGCCTTTTTTATCCAGCGGCAGGGTGCGGCGGTGGTCAGTCAGTGGGTGGATAACAACGGTGGTATCCTGACGGGCTTCCACGACTTCATCCAGATAGCAGATTGCGCCCATGCGAGCCGCCGTTGCCAGCGGGCCGTCTTGCCATTTGGTGCCATCTTTATCCAGCAGGAAACGCCCCACCAGATCGGATGCCGTCATGTCTTCATTACACGCCACGGTGATCAGTGGGCGCTTTAAGCGCCATGCCATGTGTTCGACGAAACGTGATTTGCCGCAACCGGTTGGGCCTTTCAACATCATCGGCATACGTGCGCTGTAAGCGGCTTCGTACAGGGTAATTTCATCCCCGACCGATTCGTAGTAAGGCTCGTTTTTTACGACGTACTGGTTTGGATCAACAGATGCAGACATGGGAAGTCCTCTTGGAAATTATGCTGGGAATTTATTTATCGTCTTCGAGTTCGTGTTCGCCACACCAGCCAAGTTCGCGGGCCTTTTCGATCGCAGCCCCGTGAATGCGTTGGTGACGTTCGGCAAGTTCGGGCGGTAAGCGGCTGACCAGGCAGCCATATTTGTCCCACTCGGCATTGACTTTTTGCAGTACAGAGTCAATCCCGGCTAGGTTCCAGCCTTCACAGGTTTGCGTTTCGGGTAAAACACCAAATACCCAGGCGTCACGGATAATTTTACCGATAGTGGTCATACCACCCTGGATATCCTTGTCAAGGCCTACGTATATACTGGGTTTGTTCATGATGCGCTCCTGATAGGGATGGAGAACACAGTGCCAGAAAACCAGCACCGTGTTCCAATATAAAACTAAGGCTTTATACTATACGGTCTTGCCACGGTAAATAACCATGGAGGCACCTGCACATTGTGCATAGTTGTCCAGACCCAGCAGACGAACGTGGTTGTTCGGGTGTGCGGCGTGGCAGTTGTTGAGCTCTGCCAGGATGGCGTCAACGTTGGTTTCACCGAACATGGGCAGTTTCCACATGTACCAGTAGTTGCCGAACGCATTAGCTGGTTCAGTGTGCTCGATCGAAGGGTTCCAGCCCTTGTTCACGATGTACTGAATCTGCTTGCGGGTTTGATCCGCATCCAACGATGGCAGGTAAGAGAAAGTTTCAAACTTGCGGCTGTCGGCATTGCTCAAGCTTGATTTGTAGTCTTGTACATCACTCATGTGAGTTACTCCAAAATAGGTTTCAGATAATCAATTACTTGTGTGATACGTCAAGTTTGTCAACGGTATCGAACTCGAACTTGATTTCTTTCCAGGTTTCCATGGCGATTTTCAGTTCAGGGCTGGACTTCGCTGCGTTAGTGAGGATGTCCTTGCCTTCTTTTTCCAGTTCACGACCAGAGTTACGCGCTTCGACGCAAGCCTCAACCGCGACACGGTTGGCTGCTGCACCGGCTGCGTTACCCCAAGGGTGACCCAGAGTACCACCACCGAATTGCAGTACGGAGTCATCACCAAAGATGTTAACCAGCGCAGGCATGTGCCAGACGTGGATACCACCGGAGGCAACCGGGATGACGCCCGGCATGGAGCCCCAATCTTGGTCGAAGAAGATACCACGTGAACGGTCTTCCTTGATGAAAGAGTCGCGCATGATGTCGATCCAGCCCAGAGTGGCTTCACGGTCGCCTTCCAACTTACCCACAACGGTACCGGAGTGCAGGTGGTCGCCGCCTGACAGACGCAAAATCTTGGTCAGCACGCGGAAGTGGATGCCGTGGTGCGGGTTGCGGTCAAGAACCGCGTGCATCGCACGGTGAATGTGCAGCAACATGCCGTTGTTTTGGCACCATTGCGCCAACTGGGTGTTGGCCGACAGACCGCCCGTCAGGTAGTCATGCATGATGATCGGTGCACCGATTTCTTTCGCGTATTCAGCGCGGCGCATCATTTCATCAGAAGTCGGTGCTGTAACGTTCAGGTAGTGACCTTTGCGTTCGCCCGTTTCGGCTTCAGCTTTGTGGATCGCTTCCATAACGAAGTCAAAACGGTGTCTCCAGCGCATGAACGGCTGTGAGTTAACGTTTTCGTCGTCCTTGGTGAAGTCCAGACCGCCGCGCAGACCTTCGTAACACGCACGACCGTAGTTCTTTGCAGACAGACCGAGTTTCGGCTTGATGGTGCAACCCAACAGTGGACGACCATACTTGTTCATGATGTCACGTTCAACTTGGATACCCTGTGGTGGGCCATTACAAGTCATAACGTAAGCAATTGGGAAGCGGATGTCTTCCAGACGCAGCGCACGCAGGGCTTTAAAGCCGAATACGTTACCCACCAGTGAGGTCAGTACGTTGACGACGGAACCTTCTTCAAACAGGTCGATGGGGTAAGCCACGAATGCGTAGAAGCAAGTGTCATCGCCGGGTACGTCTTCGATCGCGTAAGCGCGGCCTTTGTAGTAATCCAGGTCGGTCAGGAGGTCAGTCCAAACCGTTGTCCAGGTACCGGTGGAAGATTCTGCTGCAACCGCTGCGGCAACCTCTTCACGTGGTACGCCAGCTTGTGGAGTGATTTTGAAGCAAGCGAGGATGTCGGTTTCTTTCGGTGTATAATCCGGCATCCAGTAAGTTTCGCGGTATTCTTTAACACCAGCGCTATAGTTCTTAACTGCCATGAAGTAAGTGCCTCCAACGAGCTTGATTGAAAAATTTTCTGTGCAAACAACAAGCAGACCTTGTTGATGGGGCTAAGTATGGCAAACTGTAGGTATAATTGAAACTCAATAATGAAACATGCAAATATAAGCAATACTTATGTTTTTAGGAGAAGCATATGCCGTACTCACTGAGTCAGATACGCATATTTGAAGCGGTCGCGCAGTACGAAAGTTATACCCGAGCCGCTGAAAAGCTATTCATGACCCAACCCGCTGTTTCCATGCAAATCAAACAGATGGAAGAACATAGCGGGTTGGCATTGTTTGAGCGCCAAGGAAAAAAGATGTGCCTGACCCCAATAGGTAGGGAAGTGCAACAGTATGCCAGTCGCGTATTACAGGCGCATAACGATATGCTGGGAGCAATGAAAGAACTCAAGGGGACAAAGGGTGGGCATTTGATTGTATCGGTAGCAACAACTGCTAACTATTTTGTCACACAATTATTGGCTGAGTTTTCCCGGCAACACGAAGGCATCAATATCACCCTGGATGTGACCAACCGTCACACCTTGCTGGATCAGTTGGAAAATCACGAACCCGATATGGTGATCATGGGCGAACCCCCCAAAGGCCACGGTTTGCAATCTGAGCGCTTGATGGCAAACCCGTTGGTAGTGATTGCCGCGCCTAATCATCCGCTGGTCAGTATCGACCGCCCCTTGTTGCTCTCTGACGTGTTGGCAGAGCGTTTTATCGTGCGTGAAAAAGGCTCAGGCACACGTAGCGCAATCGAGCGTCACCTGCATAAACACAGTGCCAGTTGCAAAAATACGCTAGAAATGCGCAGCAACGAAACCATCAAACACGCGGTGGAAGCGGGTTTGGGCTTGGGGATTGTGTCGATGCACACCATCCAGCCGGAACTGGATAGCGGACGCTTGGTGGTATTGAATGTGGGAAATTTCCCGATCCAGCGTCACTGGCACATCGTCATGCGCAAGGGCAAACGTTTATCGCCGATTGCTCGCGAATTCAAACGCTTTGTGATGGCGGAAGCACCGCGCTTTGTGCAGAACATGACAGCCTCTACGGGGGGTTAATCGGCTTTGCCTGGCTCACAATAACCTTTGCCAACAAAGCATTCATTGGAAGGAATGCCAGTATGCTTGGGGAAGTCGATTTTCCATAGTACCAATACCAACAGGATACTTCCCAGCAGTAGCCACACAGGCCCCAACAGCCACAGCCCGAAGGGCAGCGAGAACAGAAATGCCCGCATTCCCAACGTGAAATGGAAAGCGCCCCGTTTTAATGAGGCAATCATGAATTGTTCCGGCAGCGCGTGTCCATCTTCGTTGTTGGCAGCATTTAGCAGAAAACCGGCATGGCTGTAATAGCGCACCGCCAAGACAAAATTGAAAAACGCAAAGAAAAACGTCAAGACCAGCAACAGTAGCCGCGACAAGGCTACATGCGGATGCCCATTGCTCAGGACGTTCAATACATGGTCGAAATTTTCCAAATTATTCTTGTTGGTCAGGGTAAAACTCAACAAACCGGCTACCAGTAGGATCGCTGTTGATGCCAGAAAGCTGGCTGACATTAAGGAATTACGCAGGGTTTGTATGACAAGTACATCGGGTGCGCGGCGCATCATATTACGTACCCACGCGCCGCGTGCACAGGAATTGATGCCGAGATCGGTGCGCAGCGGGTGGTGTTTTATCATCCAGATGAGATAGAGGTGATAGACTGTCAACAGCGTTATGGAGCTGGCAAGTAGATAAATTTCGGTTGTATTCATAGCTAATATCAAGTTTTATGGGTTGGAAAGGCGACTACCCGCTGTTCTGGTTTACTGGTGGGTTCTTGTTGGCGTAGCCGTCCCGCCAGCAATTGCACATGCTGGAAAAATTCCCCTTGCGCCCGTTTCATGCTTTCCAATGCATCAGGTTTATAATATTCCAGCGTGTATGGCACGGGGTCGCTGAGGGCTTCGCGGGTTTGCGGGTGAAAATACCGCCATGCAAATTCAACTTCGGCCTTGTGGTGGGAAGCGACAAAAATCACTTCCTCGCGGTCAATCACTGCCATGACTTGCATGGTGCGGATGGGGACAAATACACACGGTTTGCCGCTGAAATCCAGCAGCAAGCGCATCGCATTGTAGTGACTGGCGGACAAGGTGCGGGTTTCAGACCCAAGCACGTCGCCGCGATAAAAACTTTCGTATTGTGGCATGATCTAGCTCCGTTACCTGAGCTTATTGTGAAACAGGAGAGGCGCAAATGCCAATGTCCGAAAAACCGGAAAGACTATTGTTGAGTGTGGTGGAGTTGGGTGGCTACCCCGATTTTACCCCCCTGTACCAGCGTTTGGGCTACAACGTGGCGCGGGAAACCAGTATGCGTAAGGTGCTGCAATTCCTGAAAAAAAACACCCCGGCGGTGATCGTGGCGGAGTTTAATTTCCAGTCGGATTTTCGTGACCGTACCAGTAGCCTCGAATCCATGATGGCGGTGGTGCAACGCTTTACGGATACGCGGGTGGTGGTGTTTTACGACCGCGAATACGCGCATCAGTTGGCGCGGCTGGAAGAGCGTTTTCCGTTGGTGACGTTGGCTTTTCCGATTGCCGAAGCTGATCTTGAGCGGGTGTTGTCGTTACACCCATAGCCGTTCAAAACAACTGCCATCGGCGAGGCGATAGACTGAAAAATCCCGCTCATCCACCGTCAGAATATGCCTGATTTTGAGCATTCCCGCCAATGTCACCAATACTGCGTCGGTAAAATCTGGCTCAAGGTTTTGGTATTTTTCCAGTGTGCTGCGTACCAGCGGCAAATCTTGGGTACTGACATCGTGTAGGGTCATTGAACCGCGCTCTAGCCATTGCAGCAGGGCAAGTTTGCCAGCAGTATCCAGAAAAAAGCAGGCTTCCACCACCACCGGCCAGATGGAATGCAGTTCGATCCTGCCCAAACTCTGGAGGAACTGTTGGGCAGAAGCATGATGTTTATCATCCTTGGCGAACAGTGCGACTAAAAAGCCAGTATCAACCCATGCGGTGGTGCTTGGCACGCAGTTTCTCCCAGATTTGGCGTTTCATCGGGTCAGTGGGGGCGGCGGCAAGGCTACCCGCGCCGAACAAATCTTGCCCTAAACTGTAAGGGGTGCGGTTATCGGCTGACAGGCGTTGGCATAATTCCCGCACCGCTTGGCGCACTAAATCGCTCTTACCGCGCCCCATGCGCCGCGCTACCATCTCCAGCATGTGTTGCTCTTCCGGTGGAAGTCGTACAGAAATTGTCATGGCTGTCATACCGTAATACAAGATGGCATCAGTGTAGCAGGAGTAGGGTAAAATCTGGAAACCATTTTGACCCGCCTTCACAATGTTTACGGCGTATAGCCATCACTCAAGGTTTGCAGGAAAGCGACAATGGCATCCACCTCTGCATCCGTTAACCCCAGATTGCCGACGCGGGTATCAAGGTTTTCCGCCACTTCCGGCAATTCCCAGCGGCCTGCGGATACATCTCGCGTGTTGTGGAAATCGACCACTTCCCGTAAGTCCTTGAACAGGCCGTTATGCCCGTAGGGTGCTGTTTTGGCGGTATTGCGCAAGGTCGGAACCTTGAATTTACCGCGTTCGCTGGGCGGCATATCCGGCCTGCCACCCAAACCATAATCCCTGAAATCCATTGCATCCAGATCGGGCGGTAGGGGGATGTCGTGGTTGGTTGGCAAGCCCAGATTGGCGTAAGTGAAATTGGTGAATAATGGTGGCGTGTCGTTAGCGGCGGTGGAGGTATGACAGGTGGCACAATTGCCTTTGCCGGGGTCGTTAAACAATTGCAGTCCATAGGCTTCTTGCGTGCTTAACGTGGCTTTTCCTGCCAGATAATGGTCGTATTTGGCGTCGAACGGGTGAAATAAGCTGGTGCGTTCAAAGGCTGCGATAGCATCCGCTATGCTGGTGTAAGCGGTAGCAACCTCACTGAAAATGGCTTGCCCGTACACTTGCTCCATCAGGCTGGCGTAGGTGGAGGCTTGTACTTTGGCAATGACGCTGCCAGGGTCGGGATTCGCCATTTCCATCTGATCAAGAAACGGACTTTGTGCTTGGGCAAGCAGATTTTTCGCGCGTCCGTCGCTAAACTGCCCGCCTACATAGCCGCCAGTGGTGTCATCAAAGTGAAATGCCGGGGTGTATAAGGCGTAAGCGATACTGAGGGTATGGCGCTCATCGAAACGCCCAGCATTAGCACCTTCCGAGGTGGGGAATTGCGTGTCAGGGTCAGCAAAACTATGGGCAGGGTCGTGGCAGCTTGCACAGGCTTGTCCCGCCGGGGAAGAGAGGTTGGTGTCAAAAAACAGTTTCTGCCCCAAGGCTTCCTTGCTGGCAAGGGCTGAGTCGGTTGACAGGATAGTGCTGGTGCTGCTGTCGCCACACGCGCTGCAAAGCGTGGCAAGCAACAAGCTGCTGGCAAGAGAATGGATTTTCATGTGTAACCCTGCTGTTATTGACCGTGATGGTTGGTCGATACGAACAGTTTATCAGAAGGCGATAATCGCTACTTTGGAATAGATCAACTTTACATGCACAAATCCCTAAAACAACAGCCATCCGTCAGGGTGATGTCAGCTTACGCAAATGCGCACATCCTTACTTTTTCTGGTATAATCGCGCACTTCATGATTTAGGTGATCGAACAATAATATGGCCACATTTGCCAAGGAAATTATCCCGGTTAATCTCGAAGATGAAATGCGTCAGTCCTATCTGGACTACGCGATGAGTGTCATCGTCGGGCGTGCTTTACCAGACGTGCGCGACGGTTTGAAACCCGTACATCGTCGCGTGTTGTTTGCCATGAGTGAACTTGGCAACGACTGGAACAAGTCTTACAAAAAATCTGCGCGTATCGTTGGTGACGTGATCGGTAAATACCATCCGCACGGTGATACGGCTGTGTACGATACGATGGTGCGGATGGCGCAACCGTTTTCACTGCGCTACATGCTGGTGGACGGGCAGGGTAACTTCGGTTCCGTGGATGGTGACTCACCAGCGGCGATGCGTTATACCGAAGTGCGTATGTCCAAGGTGGCTCATGAGTTGCAAATGGACATCGACAAAGAAACCGTCGATTTCGTCCCCAACTACGATGGCAACGAAAAAGAACCCAGCGTATTCCCCACGCGCATTCCCAATCTGCTGGTTAACGGTTCTTCCGGTATCGCGGTCGGTATGGCGACCAATATTCCGCCCCACAACCTGACCGAAACGGTCAATGCTTGTCTGGCATTGCTCTCCGACCCGGATATGGACATCAGCGATTTGATGGAATACCTGCCGGGGCCAGATTTCCCGACGGCCGGTATCATTAACGGCGCACGCGGTATCCGCGAAGCCTACACGACAGGGAAAGGCCGCATCTACGTCCGCGCCCGTGCCAATGTCGAAGTCGATGCCCGCACGGGTCGCGAAACCATCATCGTCACCGAGTTACCGTATCAGGTCAACAAGGCACGTTTGCTGGAAAAAATCGCCGAACTGGTGAAAGAGAAAAAGATCGAAGGCATTTCCGAGTTGCGCGACGAGTCCGACAAGGACGGGATGCGCATGGTGATCGAACTCAAGCGCGGTGAATCCGGCGACGTTCTCATCAATAACTTGTACAAGCAAACCCAGATGCAGAGCGTGTTCGGCATCAATATGGTGGCGCTGCTGGACGGTCAACCGCGTTTACTGAACCTAAAAGACATCCTTTCGGCCTTCCTGCGTCATCGCCGCGAGATCGTGACCCGCCGCACCATTTTTGAAGTCCGCAAAGCGCGTGAACGTGCTCATATCCTTGAAGGTTTGGCGGTGGCGTTGTCGAATATCGACGACATCATTACGCTGATTAAATCTGCGCCCAGCCCAGCCGATGCGAAACTGGGTTTGGTGGCGCGTGCTTGGAATGCAGGCATTGTTAGCGACATGCTCAGCCGTTCCGGTGCGGATACCTGTCGCCCGGACGATTTGCCAGAGCAATACGGTTTGCGCCCAGACGGTTACTGGCTGTCTGAAGTACAAGCGCAAGCGATTCTGGATTTACGTCTGCACCGCCTGACTGGGCTGGAAAAAGACAAGATCATTGCCGAATACCGTGAATTGCTGGAAAAGATTGCCGATTTGCTGGAAATTCTTAGTAATCCTGACCGCTTGCTGCAAGTGATCCGTGATGAATTGCTGCTGATCCGTGACACTTACGGTGATGCTCGCCGCACTGAAATCAACGTGGTCGGCGAAGACCTGTGCATGGAAGACCTGATTGCTGACGAAGAAGTCATGGTCACGTTCTCGCACGCCGGTTACGCCAAAGCGCAAACCCTCGACACTTACCGTGCGCAAAAACGCGGCGGACGTGGCAAAGCCGCCACGTCAATGAAAGACGAAGACTTCATCGAAAAGCTGTTCGTTGCCAGTATGCACGACACCTTGCTGTGCTTCTCCAGCCGGGGGCGCATGTATTGGTTGAAGGTATACCAGTTGCCAATGGGCGGACGCGGTGCACGCGGCAAACCGATGGTCAACTTGCTGCCATTGGAAGAAGGCGAACGCATCAATGCGGTGCTGCCGATCCGCGAATACGCCGAAGACAAATACATCTTCATGGCAACGTCAGAAGGTACGGTAAAGAAAACCTCACTGGCTGATTTCTCGCGCCCACGTACTGCTGGGATCATTGCCGTTGACCTGCGTGATGGTGACCAATTGGTCGATGTCGCCGTAACCAACGGTGACAACGAAGTCATGCTGTTCAGCACTTCCGGTAAAGCCATCCGTTTCCACGAATCCGACGTGCGGGCGATGGGGCGTACTGCCGCTGGCGTGCGTGGTATTCGTTTGGAAGAAGGTCAGGAAGTGAATGCGCTGATTATTCTGGGCGAAGGTGAATTGCTGATTGCCACCGAAAATGGCTACGGCAAACGTACTCGCGCCGAAGAATTTTCGCAA
The DNA here is from genome assembly GCF_017901135.1 of Thiothrix litoralis. Taxonomy (NCBI): domain Bacteria; kingdom Pseudomonadati; phylum Pseudomonadota; class Gammaproteobacteria; order Thiotrichales; family Thiotrichaceae; genus Thiothrix; species Thiothrix litoralis. Next base: position 691,858 of record NZ_CP072801.1, read on the forward strand.
CAAGGTCGCGGTGGACAGGGCGTAATCGCCATCCAGACTTCCGATCGTAACGGCAATGCGATAGGCGCAGTGCAAGTTCGTGAGGAATGTCAAATCATGCTCATTACCGACGGTGGTACGCTAGTACGCACGCCGGTGGTAGACGTTTCCATCGTGGGTCGCAATACGCAGGGCGTCACCTTGATTCGCCTCAGTGAGGGTGAAAAATTGGTGCAGGTTGCGCCAATCTTGACCGATGTTAGCGATGAAGACCTTGATGCTGCCGAGCTTACCGATATGACCGAAGCTAATAATGCTACCAACATAACTGACGATCAGGAATAAAGCACTTATGAAAAGAGTATTCAATTTCAGCGCAGGCCCTGCCATGTTGCCCCAATCTGTCCTTGAACAGGCCCAAGCGGAAATGCTGGACTGGAACGGGAGTGGCATGTCGGTGATGGAGATGAGTCACCGTGGCAAGGAATACATGTCCATCGCTGCCGAAGCCGAAGCGGATTTGCGTGAAATCATGGGTATTCCCGTCAATTACAAAGTGCTGTTTTTACAAGGCGGCGCGAGCAGCCAGTTTGCGATGATTCCGCAAAACCTGCTGCGTGGCAAAGGCACTGCGGATTACGTGGATACTGGCGACTGGTCAGCCAAGGCCATCAAGGAAGCCAAGCGTTACGGCAATGTCAACGTGGTCGCTTCTACCAAAGCGGGCAATTACACCAGCGTTCCGGCGTTTGATAGCTGGACGTGCGATGCGAATGCGGCCTACCTGCACTACACCCCGAATGAAACCATCCGTGGGGTGGAATTCGCGTGGGTGCCTGAAACGGGTGATGTGCCATTGGTGGCGGATATGTCTTCCACCATCCTTTCGCGTCCGCTGGATGTCAGCAAATTCGGCCTGATCTACGCGGGTGCGCAGAAAAACATTGGCCCGGCGGGTCTGACCATTGTGATTGTGCGTGACGATCTGATTGGCGAAACCCTGCCCGGTACGCCGACCATGTTCGATTACAAAATCCACGCTGACAATGAATCCATGTACAACACCCCGGCAACCTATGGCTGGTATCTGGCAGGTCTGGTGTTCAAGTGGATTAAGCAGCAAGGTGGCTTGGCAGGCATGGCAACCCTCAACGAGCGCAAGGCGCAAAAGCTCTACGCGGCGATCGGAACTTCAGGCGGTTTCTACAATAGCCCGGTTGCGGCTGACTGCCGTTCGTGGATGAACGTGCCGTTTACGCTTGCCAATGCGGAACTGGATAAGTCCTTCCTCAGCGAAGCGGCGCAACACGGCCTGACGACCCTTAAAGGCCATCGTTCGGTCGGCGGGATGCGTGCCAGCATCTACAACGCCATGCCGGAAGCAGGCGTGGATACGCTGGTTAGCTTCATGCAAGACTTTGCGAAGAAGAACGGGTAACTCGTTAATACTTCAAAGAATTGACATCCTCCCCTCCCTAAAGGAAGGGGATTCCTACTGCATTCAGCTAGATAGTGTCTGACCGAAAAAGCCTTCCTGCCGCCACGAGTGCCCAATTTTAGTCCATGCAGCCGTTTTCCCCGCCACCTTCTGGCAAGCACGAGGGTAAAACGCTGGGTTTCAAGGCATGGCTGGCAGCGCAGGCTTGCCTTCGGTGCAGGGGCTGCCCTGCCTTCCCGGCATTTTCCCTCATCGGTCGGCGTTGTGGGGTGGTTCAGGCGGCTTGGCGCTGTCGTCGGCGTTCATCCTTCTGCAAGGCCTCCAACGCCCTGGCCTGTAAAATGGCCCCGACCTTTTGCAGGTTCCTGCCCACCACCGCCAGTGCCACATAGCGCTTGAAGCGTTCCAGCCCCCGGTCGGGGCAATAGTCCAGCCCATGGACTTCCAGTGCGTTGATGCCGGATTCCACCGCTGAGTGCTGGCGTCTGGCCTGGACAAACGCCGGGTCGGTTTCACGGGCAGTGTCCGCCTGGCTCCAGCGGCCTTTTTCGGCAACACCACCCGGTCGAGCAGTTCGGCCAGTTCGCGCTGGTCTGCCGGTGAGTGGAACCCCTTGTCAAAGCTGCACGCGCTCAGGGAGGGGAACAGCGCTTTGGCTTGCTTAACCATGGTCACGGCAATCTCACTGTCGGGGCAGTGTTGCATCACTTGGTGGTGGAGGATGAAGCCGTCAGCCGATTCCATCACGCACACGTTCAGGCCCAGCTCCACCGGCACACCGGCTTTGCCCTTGCTGAGCCATTCGCTGTAATCCTCGAAGAGGGAGAAGATCTTGTCGCCGTGGGGGATGGTTTCCCCGTCCAGCACCCGCCGCCGCACCAGGTCAACCTGATGCCACCCGTACCCCAGCCAGCGCTGGAGGTCGTTGCCCGACCGGCTGTCCAGCAGGCTGAGGGGCAGGTCAGCCACCGTTTCCTCCACTTTCGACAACAGCGCGGCGCACAGGCCCAGGTAGGTGTGGTGGGCGTCACGGATGGCCTGTTGCCGGGTGGCCTGCTTGTCCGGGTCTTGGGAGCTGGAGTGCTTGAGCTTCTGCGCATGACGGCAGGCTTTCTTCACCTGGCGGAGATTGTACTGCCATTGCCGCCAGCGGCTGTCGCCGTGCCCTTCACACCAATCGGCCACCGTGCGCACCGAACAACGCACCGCGTCGTACAACAGGTTGATGTCGGTCGGGTAGTGGATGTTGCTTTCCACCACGAAGGAGTCACAACGGGCGCTCAGCGGCGCGGCTTTTTTTTAGCAGCTTGTGACCGGCCTCCACCACCAACTGGTTGATGCGTTGCAGGCTGGCTTCGTCCACCAGAGCGGCGTTGTCCTTGACCGTTTGCAGCTTGTACTCATCGTCATCATCCCAGAAACCATGCCCCAGCATCTGACGGATGCTGCGGTGCTGGTTCGCCATCTCCAGCAGCCGGTCATAGTCCCAGTTCAGGTTCACCCGCAATGTCGCCAGCACCAGCGCATTCCACAGATCCATGCCGGGGCGTCCACGGCTGGCGTCCACCTCCGCCGGAACCCGCTTTTCCAGCACCGCAAACACCGCCTCACGCAGTTCGTCTGTCACATAAATGTATTGCAGCCCTTGCAACACCTGCGGGATGTCGTCCCGCGAACGTGGGTTGAAGGTCAGCCTGCCGATGTCAGCGTGACCCAGGCGAAGTTGGCGGGCGATCACTTCACGCATCGTGTGTCTCCTGCGAAGTTTGGCGGATGGATGCCCTATTTTGCCCTATTTTGGGCGCTTTTGCAGCTTTCTGGCCTGCTTCCGGGAAATCTTAGGGCAAGGAAAACGGGCGTAGCATCTTGATCGGAAAAGGGTTTTAGGGTTTCCGGTCAGACACTAGATAGCTGACTGACTTCGGTGGGTTCCTGCTTCATCGAGCGGCTTAAGGCCGCATCTCCACAGGCTAACAAGCGGTATCCCCGCTCTAAAACATTGATCGCGCCGACATGATCGGCATGATTTTCATAGTGGCATTTCACGCACACAAACCGTGCTTGCGTCTGACGATTATCCGCCGCTACATGATGACATTCTGGGCACTCTTGACTGGTATAATGCGGCGGCACAGCGAACAACATGCCGCCCTTCCATGCCATTTTATAATCCAGTTGCCGTCGAAATTCACCCCAGCCTTGGTCGAGAATGGCTTTATTTAAGCCGGACTTTTGGGAAACCTTCTTGCCGGGGTTTTCTACTGTACCAGCCGCTGACCTAGACATATTCCGTACCTGCAAATCTTCGATGAACACGAGCGCGTGGTTTTGGCTGAGCGTGGTCGTCGCCTTGTGCAGGAAATCGCGGCTGGCGTTGGCGATTTGCGTGTGAATTTTTTGGACGTTGGCTTTCGCTTTTTTCCAGTTGTTGCTGAACTTTTGTTTGTGCGCCATGCGCCGTTGGTATTTGGCGAGTTTCGCTTGTTTGTTCTTGAAGCTGTTACGCGATTCCATCCATGTGCCATCGGAGAGCGTCGCAAAACGCGCTATACCAAGGTCAATACCGATAGCAGTGGTCGCGGGTGTGGCTGGCAATTCCACTTCGCGCTGGGTTTGGATGCTGACAAACCATTGGCCGCCTTTGCTGGAAACCGTGACATTGCGTAGTTCTCCCAACACATCGCGGCTATTGCGGTAGCGTATCCAGCCGAGTTTTGGCAGAAAAATTCGGCTATTGCCTGGGTCGAGCTTGATTTGTTTGGGGTCGGGGTAACGGAAACTGTCACCGCTGCCTTTGCGCCATGCTGTCAGGTGCTTGGCCATTGCGACGTAACCGATGAATTTTTCACCCGCTTCATGGTTGGCTTGCTGCAACGCTAACGCCCTGTTGTACACGAAGCGACACGAACCCGCATAACGGCGCAGATGACGCTGCGTCTCACCATTGGGCATAAGTTCGTATTTGAAGGCTTGGCGTCGTTGCATCTTCGGAGTGTAGCTAAAAAAGAGCGGCTTGAGTGGGTATTCTGCGTTAAACTGCGCGGATTATCCGACAAAACTACCGAACATCGGGCGGCTTCGCCACCCGCGCTATCCTCCCCGACCTGAAGGACGGGGTTTGCCGCGCAACCTGATCAAAATGTCGGACTTTAGTCCGGCAGTCCTCCACCACAGGAAAGGATACCACCATGTACAATATTCAAACCCTCAATGCCATTTCTTCCAAAGGCTTGAACCGTTTCCCCGCCGACCACTACGCTGTTTCCGATAACGCCGCTGCTGCCGATGCCATGTTGCTGCGTTCTTTCAAACTCCACGATTACCCGTTTACGGACAATCTGCTAGCCGTAGGCCGCGCGGGTTCGGGCACGAACAATGTTCCCGTGCAAGCTTTGTCTGAGCGTGGCGTGGTGGTTTTCAACGCACCGGGGGCGAATGCCAATGCCGTCAAGGAACTGGTTATCGCCGGGATGCTGATGGGCTGCCGCAATATTGGCCCCGCAATGGATTTTGTGCGCGGTTTGCAAGGCACGGATGCTGAAATGAGCGTCGCGGTCGAAGCAGGCAAAAAACACTTCGGTGGCTTTGAACTGCCGGGCAGGACACTCGGTGTCATCGGCCTTGGTGCGATTGGTGTAAAAATTGCCAATGCTGCCCGTCATCTGGGCATGAATGTTATTGGCTACGACCCAACCATTACCATCGAACGTGCCTGGCAGCTCGATTCTGACGTGGAAGCTGCGCCGAATCTGGATACATTGCTGGCACAGTCCGATTTCATCACCTTCCACGTACCGCTGATTGAGAGCACCCGCCACCTGATCAATGCTGACAGCCTGAAAAACCTCAAGGATGGCGTGGTGCTGCTCAATTTTGCGCGTAACGGCATCCTCGATGACAGCGCGGTGCTGGCTGGGCTGGAAAGTGGCAAGGTGTATGCTTATGTGTGCGATTTTCCCAGCAATGCGCTGCGTACCAATCCGCGCGTGATGACACTGCCGCATTTGGGGGCTTCCACCCGTGAGGCGGAGGAAAATTGTGCCATCATGGTGGTTGATCAGGTGCGTGATTACCTCGAAAACGGTAATATCTGCAATTCCGTCAACTTGCCGAATGTAAAACTGCGCCGCACTGGGCTAGCGCGTATTGCATTGGTCAACCAGAATAACCCGGATATGCTGGGTAAAATCTCCCATATTCTGGGGCAGGCTGGCGTGAATATCGCCCACATGATGAACGATTCCAAAGGCAATATGGCTTATACGCTGATGGATGTGGATTCAGTGGTGAATGAAAATACACGGGTAGCCTTGGCGGCTATTCCCGGCGTTTTGAAGGTAAGGTTATTATGAGTGAAAGGCTTGCTGCCTTGCGTGAACGTATTGATGCGCTCGACACCCAGATGCTGGCGTTGTTGAATGAACGCGCCCGCTGTGCTGAAGAAGTAGCGCACACCAAATTGGCGGAAGACCCGAAGGCGAAGTTTTACCGCCCGGAACGCGAGGCGCAAATTCTCACGCGGATGCAGTCGCTGAATCAAGGCCCCTTACGCCATGAGCAAATTACGCACCTGTTTCGCGAAATCATTGCCTCGTGTCTGGCGTTGGAAGAATCCATGCGCATTGCGTATCTGGGGCCAGAAGGCACTTTCACACAAGAGGCTACTTTCAAGCACTTCGGGCTGAATGTTGCTACCCAACCTGTCGATTCTATCCCGCAGGTGTTCCGTGAAGTGGAAGCGGGCAGGGTGCGTTACGGGGTTGTGCCCATCGAGAATTCGACCGAAGGCGTGATCACGCATACGCTGGATATGTTCATGCAATCGGGCTTGCGGATTTGCGGGGAAATTTCCCTGCGCATCCATCAAAACCTGATGTGCCGCCACGCAAACTGGCAGAGTGTGCAAAAAGTGTATTCGCACGCACAATCGCTGGCGCAATGCCGCTATTGGCTGGATAAAAACTTGCCACAAGCCGAACGCATTCCGGTAAGCAGTAATGCCGAAGCGGCGCGTCTGGCCTCGCTGGATGATACCGCAGCGGCGATTGGTAGCCGTCAGGCCGCGCCGATTTACGGCTTGCAGATCATGCAGGACAGCATCGAAGATAACCCTAACAATACCACGCGCTTTTTGGTCATCGGTGATCAGGTGGTGTCACCGAGTGGTAATGACCGTACCTCGCTGCTGGTATCCACCCGTAATCGCCCCGGTTCCTTGTATCACTTGCTGAAACCGCTGGCTGAAAACGGCGTGGATATGACCCGCATCGAATCGCGCCCGTCGCGTACCACTAACTGGGAATATTCGTTCTTTCTGGATGTACGTGGGCATGAGCAAGACGCCGCGATTGGTGGGGCGCTGGAAGCGCTACGGCAAGAAGCGGAAGTGGTACGGGTGCTGGGTTCTTACCCCGTCGCCGTCATGTGATACCAATTCCCGGTTCGGCGTGGGTTGCCCCGCCGTGCTGTACCCAATTTGTTCTCTAGAGGTTGGGGTGGGTTTTCCCCCAAGCCTTGTTCCCTCTTCCCATCCTCTGTAATATGCCAGTATGACCTGTCATACGCGGAGTATGTCCCCATGAGAATCAACGCAAGGCTGGAAGACAGCTACGAAAGCAAATTCCTGCTCGTCCAGCAGCAGGAGCACAAAAACCGTACCGACATCCTCAAAGAAGCGTTGGATGAATACTTCGCCCGCAAGCTTCAGGCGAATGAGCAAGCAGCATGGGAAAAAAACCAACGTATCCTGAAGATGCTGGCGGGTATAGGCGACGGGCCAGAAGACCTTTCCTCTAACTACAAGGAATACCTTTACAAAGGTCTGAAGGAAAAACATGGTCTTGACTGATACGGGGTTCTGGCTTGCCCTGATTAACAAGCGCGATAAGCATCATGACCGGGCAGTGGCTTTCATGGCTGCGTGCAGGGAACCGTTGCTGACAACCTGGCCGGTTATGACGGAAGCTTGCTACCTGTTGGGGCGTGATGTCAGTGTGGAAAGCCAGATGATTTTCCTGCAAATGCTCCGTCATGACATGGTAGATATAGCGGATATATCAACAGGTCAGATTGTGAAAATGGAAACCCTGATGCAGAAATACGCCGACCTGCCAATGGATTTGGCGGATGCTTCAATGGTGTTACTGGCGGAAGCGCTGGGTCATGGACGTATACTCTCCACCGATCAGCGCGATTTCAATACCTACCGCTGGAAGAATCACCAGCCGTTTGAAAACCTGCTATTGCCATAAAAATTAGCCGAAGGCAAAAAATAAGAGACCCCCATGAATTACGAAGGCATCGAAACCCTCCCGCTCCAAGAATACACCGAAAAGGCGTACCTCGACTATTCCATGTATGTCATCCTCGACCGCGCACTGCCGCACCTTGGCGATGGCCTCAAGCCCGTACAGCGTCGTATCGTCTATGCGATGTCGGAACTCGGCCTGACCGCCGCGTCCAAGCACAAGAAATCGGCACGTACCGTCGGTGACGTGCTGGGTAAATTCCACCCGCACGGCGATTCGGCTTGTTACGAAGCGATGGTGCTGATGGCGCAACCGTTTTCCTACCGTTACCCGCTGGTGGATGGGCAGGGCAACTGGGGTTCGCAGGATGACCCGAAATCGTTCGCGGCGATGCGTTACACTGAATCGCGCCTCACGCCTTACGCCAAAGTGTTGCTGCAAGAGCTGGGGCAGGGCACGGCGAGCTGGCAACCCAATTTCGACGGCACGTTGGAAGAACCGACTATCCTGCCTGCGCGTTTGCCCAATATCCTGCTCAACGGCGGCAGCGGCATTGCGGTCGGCATGGCCACCGACATTCCACCGCACAACCTGCGCGAAGTGGTGAATGCCTGCATCCACCTGCTCGATCACCCCAACGCTACGCTGACGGATGTGTGCCGCTACATCCCCGCGCCCGATTTGCCCACCGAAGCGGAAATCATCACCCCGGCGGCAGATTTCCTCAGCCTCTACGAAAAGGGCAATGGCAGCTACAGGATGCGGGCGCGGTATGAGGTCGAAGACGGCGACATTATCATCACCGCCTTGCCGTATCAGGTGTCCGGTAGCAAGATTCTCGAACAGATTGCCGCGCAAATGCAGGCGAAAAAGCTCCCGCTGGTGGAAGACTTGCGCGACGAATCCGACCACGAACAGCCGGTGCGTCTGGTGATCGTGCCGCGTTCCAACCGTGTCGATGTCGACATGCTGATGTCGCACCTGTTCGCCAGTACCGATCTGGAACGCAGCTACCGCGTCAATATGAACATGATCGGCACGGATGGGCGGCCACGGGTCAAGGGCTTGCTCACTATCCTCAACGAATGGCTGAGTTTCCGCCGCCAGACTGTGACTCGCCGCCTGCAATGGCGTCTCGATAAAGTGGAAAAACGTCTGCACCTGTTGGCAGGTTTGCTCACCGCTTTCCTCAATATCGACGAAGTGATCCACATTATCCGCACCGAGGACGAGCCGAAAGCGGTGCTGATGCAACGTTTCGACCTCACTGAGATTCAGGCCGATTACATTCTCGACACCAAGCTGCGCCAATTGGCACGGCTGGAAGAAATGAAAATCCGGGGCGAACTGGATGAGCTGGAAAAAGAGCGCGAACACCTGCTCTCCCTGCTCGGTTCCGACACCAAGCTCACCAGCCTGATCCGCAAGGAACTCAAGGAAGACGCCAAGCTCTACGGTGACGAGCGCCGTTCGCCGCTCAAAGAACGTGCCGCCGCGCAAGTGCTGGATGAAACTGCGCTGACGCCTTCCGAGCCTGTCACCGTGGTGGTCTCGAAAATGGGCTGGATACGTTCCGCCAAAGGCCACGACATTGACCCGACTTCACTCAGCTACAAGCAGGGCGATGAATTCCTCACTTCGGTACGCGGGCGTTCCAGTCAGCAAGTGGTGCTGCTCGACAGCAGTGGGCGCACTTATTCGCTACCAGCTAATGGGCTGCCATCGGCACGCGGGCAAGGCGAACCGCTGACCGGCAAACTCTCACCACCTGCTGGCGCGAAATTCCAGTACGCGCTAATGGGGAAGGATAGCGATGCTTATTTGCTGTATTCGGGCGAAGGTTACGGTTTCCTCTGCACTCTCGGCGATATGCAAAGCCGCGTCAAAGCGGGCAAGGTGACCTTGACCACTGGCGAGGGCGTGGATATTTTGCCACCGTTGCAGGTGTCGAATATTGCCACCGACGCGCTGGTGCTGGTGTCATCGTCTGGTTACGTGCTGGTGATCGGCTTGGCGGAGGTGCCGCAGCTTTCCAAGGGCAAGGGCAACAAGTTGATCAGCCTGAAAAAAGGTGGCTTGGATGTTGCCGATGAGTCCTTGGTGTTTGCTGCGATTCTGCCGCAAGCGGGTAGCTTGATGATCCATGCAGGCAAGCAATTCAAAACCATCAAGGGTCATGAACTGGATGAATACCGCAGTGAACGCGCCAAACGCGGTAAATTGTTACCAAAAGGTTACCAAAATGTCACTGGTCTGGAGATCAGCAGCAATTAGTAGGGATAACTTGAATCCCGGTGCAGCTAACCTACTATTCACGGCATAACACCTAACACAGAGGTTGATAGACATGATGCGAATTATTTTACTGGCGATGACCAACTTTGCGGTTATGGCAGTGTTGTTTGTGTCGATGAGCATCATCGGCAAATTGTTTGGTATTAATATGAGTGCTGGCAGCATGGGCGGCATTCTGACCATGGCGGTCATTTTCGGTTTCGGCGGCTCCTTCGTGAGCTTACTGATGTCCAAATGGATGGCGAAGCGCAGCATGGGCGTGCAAATCATTGAAAACCCGCAGACCGCGCAAGAGCGTTGGTTGGTGGAAACCGTGCGCCGACAGGCTGAAAAATCCGGCATCGGTATGCCTGAAGTGGGTATTTTCCATTCCCCTGACCCGAATGCGTTTGCCACAGGTGCGAGCCGTAACAATGCACTGGTTGCCGTCAGCCAAGGCTTGCTCGACCATATGACGGCGGATGAAGTGGAAGCGGTTTTGGGTCATGAAATCGGGCACGTTGCCAACGGTGACATGGTGACGCAAACCTTATTGCAGGGTGTGTTGAATACCTTCGTCATTATCTTTGCGCGTCTGATTGGCTTGGTGGTTGATAACTTCTTCCGTAGTAGCAATGATGAAAGCAGCGGGGTAGGTTGGGGTTATTACATCGGTTCGATCGTCGCTGAAATTTTCCTGAGTTTTGCCGCGACCGCAATTGTGATGTGGTTCTCACGTTACCGCGAATTCAAAGCTGACATTGCCGGTGCTGATTTGGCAGGCCGCCAGAAGATGATCAATGCGCTGAAGCGTTTACAGCAAGGCCATGCTACGCAGGATTTACCCGGTGAAATGGCGGCGTTTGGTATCGCGGGCGGTTTGGGAACAGGTCTGCGCAAGATCTTCATGACCCACCCACCGCTGGAAGATCGTATTGCTGCGCTGGAAAACGCTCGCTAAACCTTTATAATCCCCGGTTTCATCCTGAATCGGGGATTTTTTGTGTACAAGCTCCTACGCGACCTGTTATTTCTCCTTCCCACCGAAACCTCCCACCACCTTGCGCTCGATTCCCTGAAATTGGCGGGTAAAACCGGCCTGTTGGGTAAACCGGTGGCTTTGCCGGGCAACGCTGTGACGGTGATGGGCATTGAGTTCCCCAATCCGATTGGTCTGGCGGCAGGGCTGGACAAGAACGGCGACTACATGGATGCGCTGGGAGCCTTGGGTTTTGGTTTTGTCGAAATCGGCACAGTTACACCACGCCCGCAACCGGGCAACCCCAAGCCGCGTTTGTTCCGGCTTCCCGAAGCACAGGCCATTATCAACCGCATGGGTTTCAACAACCACGGGATTGATTACCTGCTGGAACAGGTCAGCAAGGCGCGGTATCAAGGCATTCTTGGGATTAACATCGGCAAGAACTTTGATACGGCGGTGGAAAATGCTGCGGATGATTACCTGATCGGCTTGCGTAAGGCTTACCCTCACGCGCATTACGTCACCATCAATATTTCTTCCCCGAATACGCCCGGTTTACGCAGCTTGCAATACGGCGATGAGCTGAAGCGTTTGCTGGTGACGCTGCGTGAAGAACAGGCAAAACTGGCGCAGGAACACGGGCGTTACGTGCCGGTGGCGATCAAGGTTGCGCCCGATCTGAATGAGGCGGAAATCCGTGACATGGCGGAGGTGTTTTCGTCAGTAGGGATTGATGGCTTGATTGCGACCAATACCACGCTGGATAAAGCGGCGGTGCAAGGTTTGCCACACGGTGAAGAGCAAGGCGGTTTGAGTGGTAAGCCGTTGACGCAGCATTCGACCGAAGTGATCCGTCAGTTCCGTGCTGACATGGCTAGCCAGATTCCGATTATCGGGGTAGGGGGAATTTTGTCGGGTGCGGATGCGCAGGCAAAACTGGCAGCGGGTGCGAGTCTGGTGCAGGTTTACAGCGGTTTCATTTACCGTGGGCCAGCGCTGGTACGTGAATGTGTGGAGGCCACAAAAAAGGCCGGTTAAGACCGGCCTTTTTCTTCAGATGTTAAATCTGATTATTTTGCAGCAGCAGGTGCAGTTGCTTCAGCAGCAGGCGCGGCTGGAGTAGTTGCTGTCGTAGCAGGTGCAGTGGCAGCAGGCGCAGCAGCTTTGGCAGCTTCAGCGGCTTTTTGCTGTTGTGCAGCCATTGCTTGACGCTGCTCTTCTACTTTCTTGAAGAAAGCATCCGCTTGTGCACGTTGCATTTCCATTTGCTTCATTACTTGTTCAAAGCTAGGCGCTTGTGGCATGGAGTAGCCAGGCATCATCATTTGAGCAGGCATTTGTGGTTGCATCATTGGCATCTGACCTTGCATGGCAGGTGCTGTTGGCATTTGGCCTTGAGCAGCAGGTGCTTGCATCATGTTTGGCATACCGTAACCAGCCCAAGGATTGTTGCCATAGCCGTTGCCATAGCCATTCTTGGACGTGTTGCTGTAGCCGTACAGGTTGTTGTAGGCATTGCCGTAACCATAGCCGCTACCTTGCAGGTTGCTAGCGCCATCGCCACGACCTTGGCCTGCAACGTCAGAGTCCATTGCGGTATTGCCTTTGCCTTTGAAAGTGATGGTGAAATCAACTTCGCCGTCTGCGTCGCCTTTACCACGACCCCAGCCGTTTACGTCGCCAGCGCCAGTGCCGTAGCCTTGGCCTTGACCACTGGTGCTGCCTTGGCCTGAGCCGTAGCCTTGACCTGTACCGCTACCGTTGTCGAATCCATCGAAGAATTCAGCAGAAGCAACGCCGGAAGCAGCCAGCAGAGCAACCATCAGTGCGATTTTTGTAAGTTTCATGAAATATTCCTCTAGCGAATTAAAGCGCCCTTCAGCGCGTAAAAAGGGTTTAATTAATATAAGCAAATCATAATATACTGATCATCGAAATGCAAGACTCATTGGCCGTGTTTCCGGTTTTTTTCAGGATCATTTCTTGATTTGCGATTAGAATAACAGCATCGTTTGAACAATGGATGAACACATGATCACATCGGAACAAGCTGCTCGCGTATTGGCAGAGGCTGACCTGTTACACTCTCCTGAAGAAGTGAGCGCCATGCTGGATACAATGGCAGCGGAAATTACCGCAAAACTTGCGGACAAAAGCCCGTTGGTGCTGTGTGTGATGACCGGGGGCGTTATCGTGACCGGGCATTTGCTGACGCGCCTAGGGTTCCCGCTGGAACAGGATTATTTGCACGCTACCCGCTACCGGGGGGCGACCAGTGGCAGCAAGACCATTACTTGGCTACACAAACCAGACACGTCATTGGCAGGTCGTCACATCTTGTTGGTGGATGATATTCTGGACGAAGGTTATACCTTGCGCGAAATCAGCCACTGGTGTCGGGATCAGGGTGCGGCTTCGGTCAACGTGGCAGTATTGGCAGACAAGCAGCATGAGCGTCGGGTGGAAGGTATCCACCGCGATTTTTCTGCCATCGAACTGGTTGACCGCTATGTGTTCGGCTTCGGGATGGATTATAAGGAATACTGGCGCAACGCCAACGGTATCTACGCAGCAAAGGGACTCTAACACATGACAATTGAATTTGCCGTGATCGGCGGCACGGGTCTGACCGCTATCGAGGGTCTGGAAGTGATCCATCGCGAAGTGGTGCATACCCCTTATGGGGAGCCTTCTGGCCCGGTGACGCATGGCATGATTGAGGGCAAGCGTATCGCGTTTTTGGCGCGGCATGGTTACACCCACAATATTCCGCCACACAAGGTTAATTACCGCGCGAACCTGTGGGCGCTGAAAAGTCTGGGGGTGGAAAAAGTTGTGGCAATGGCCGCCGTGGGCGGGATTACCCCCGAGATGAAACCCACCCGCTTGGTGATTCCCGACCAGATTATCGACTACACCTACGGGCGGGCGCATACCTTTTTCGAGGAAGGGCTGACTGACGTTACTCACATTGATTTTTCGTGGCCGTATTGCCCTGAAGTGCGCAATGCCTTGCTGGCTGCGGCTGAATGCGCCAAGCTGGATGTTGTGCCACGCGGTACTTACGCAGCTACCCAAGGCCCCCGGCTGGAAACAGCGGCAGAAATTGCGCGATTAGAACGTGACGGTTGCGATTTGGTGGGGATGACCGCGATGCCGGAAGCCTCACTCGCCCGGGAATTAGGCTTGTGCTATGCCAGTTGTGCGGTAGTGGCAAACTGGGCGGCAGGCAAAGATACCGACGAAATCACGATGGCAGAGATTGAGGAAAATCTATTGCTTGGCATGGCGAGTGCGCGTGCCTTGTTGCGTGCCTTGGTCTGCTAAGCCGCTTTGGATAATCAGCCGCCCTTGTATTTGCAGCCAGTGGCTTCGCGCCAACTGGCTGTTTTCATGGTGGTGACGCATGGGTTGGCAGCCGTCGTGGTGTTGCTGATGCCTGCCTTGGCGCTGGGGTGGAAAATCCCTTTGTGGTTGTTGGTGGCGTTTTCGTTGCGCTATTTCTGGCGTTTGCATATTTCCCGTGTTGCCGCCAATGCGGTTCAGGAGGTGCGCTTTTATCAGGTGGATAATTGTCTGGTGCGCCTGACGGCAGCGGGTGTGTTCGCGCGGTTGGATGACAGCAGTTTCTTGCAGCCACGGTTGTGTGTGTTGAATTTGCGGACTCGGGCGGGAAAGTTGCATACCTTGATTTTGTTGCCAGACAGTGTGCCGCCGGATAGTTTGCGGCAGTTGCGGGTACGGGTGAAATTTTCTGGCTGAAACGGTTAACGGTAGTGAGTCTGACCCACTACCGTTTCTTTAAACGTTACTTCGCGTAAGCCTGTTTCGCCGCACGAACTGCCACGCCCGAATGAATCTGCGCATTCATCCCGGACAGCACCGCATCCAGCGCACCCAAACAGTTCAGCACGTTCTTCTCATTGCTAGCAAAGCCCATCAGGCCGATGCGCCAGATTTTGCCTGCCAATGCGCCCAAGCCTGCGCCGATTTCCAGACTGTAATCGTTCAACAGGGCAGTGCGTACCGCCGCTTCATCCACGCCTTCTGGCAGGGTGACAGAGTTCAGTTGGGGCAAGCGGTAAGGCTCATCCACCACGAAACGCAAGCCCATTGCTTCGATACCCGCTTTCAGGGCTTGATGGTTACGCGCATGACGCGCCCAGGAATTTTCCAGACCTTCTTCCTGCAACATCACCAACGATTCGTGTAGGGCGTACAGCGTGTTGACCGCTGCGGTGTGGTGGTAAGCGCGTTTACCCGTGCCACCCCAGTAAGCCATGACCAGATTCATGTCCATGAACCAGCTTTGCACGGTGGTTTTGCGGTTTTTGATGCGTTCAATCGCCCGTTCGCCGAAGCTCACCGGGGAAATGCCGGGGACGCACGACAAGCATTTTTGCGTGCCGGAATAGATCGCGTCGATTCCCCACTCATCCATTTTCAGTGGCGTACCGGCCAAAGACGTCACCGCATCCACAATGGTCAGGCAGTCGTGATCGTGCGCCAGCTTGACCAACGTTTGCGCGTCGGATTGTGCACCCGTGGAGGTTTCCGCGTGGACGAACGCTACCACTTTGGCATCAGGATTGGCCTTCAGCGCGGCTTCAACCTTGTTAGGGTCAACCGGCTTGCCCCAGTCATCCATCACCATGATCGGGGTTGCGCCGCAACGCTCAACGTTTTCCTTCATACGCCCGCCGAATACACCGTTTTGGCAAACGATTACCTTGTCACCCGGCTCGACCAGATTGACGAAACAAGTCTCCATCCCCGCCGAACCGGGGGCAGACACCGCCATCGTCAGCTCGTTTTTGGTCTGGAAAGCGTATTGCAGCATCGCCTTCACTTCATCCATCATATTGACGAATGCCGGGTCAAGATGCCCCACGGTTGGGCGAGCCATCGCGCCCAATACACGTGGGCTGACATCGGAAGGACCAGGCCCCATAAGGGTACGGACGGGCGGGTGGAAGGATTTCACTGTCATGCGTCAAAGTTCTCTACTGAATTGGGTAAAACCGGAATCATACTATGGAATAGTAACAGGGCAAATGTAAGGTAATTGGTTTGAATGGGTTTATCCTTTGGTCAGTATCGAATAAGCTTCTGCTAACGCCTCATCGCCCCCCACATTGCCGGGGAAAATCACCACCGGCAGATTGGGAAAACGCGCATGATCCGCCGGGCAACGCACCACCGAACACCCGGCACGAATTTGCCCCAACACCCGTGCAGTACGCAATGCTAGCCCCTTGCTCAAGGTATCGTTGGCAGTAATCCCGCCTTTGCTGATCAAAAAGCCAATATCCTCCGGCAAGTTCTGCGTCAACCGCACCAAAAACGCCGCTACCCGATCACCAAACGCCAGCCGTTCCGCCTTGGTTGCAAACTGCTTTTCGCCCCGGCTGGTATACAGCACCACCCCACGATTCTTGCGGCTGGCTGCCTGCAACTGCCCTTGAATCGCGCTAAACAACTCTTCTTCATCCGCCACCAGCCGATCAAGGTCGATATGAATCGGCAATACGTCGGAATGTTCCAGCAAATACTGCAACTGCAAGGTCGACTTGCCGACGTGCGAACCCATCAACACCACGCCCGCTTTGCCGTTACGCACAAACTGCGCCATATCCGCTGCTGCAACGGGTTGTGGTGGCAACCCTGCAAACGCTGTCAATAAACTGGCCGCACTACGGAACAGGAAACGTTTGCCGGTCTGCGCCGCCGCTAACACCTGCCGGGCAAAACTGTCGAGATCGGCTTGCTGTTCCGCATCCACCACCCCGCAAGCATTGCCGTGCAATGCCTGCAAACGTCCGCCAATGTCACCGCGCACATCCGCCAGACTGAAGCGTTCGACTGCGCTTGCCGGAATATTTCCGCCAGTCTTTTCCGCCACGTAATCCGGCAAAAACGCCGTGCTGAAACCGAATACCGAATCGTTGGCAAACTCGGTTTCATGCACGGGCACAGCTTCGCCATCCACCAACAGGTAATGCGTAGCGTCGCGGGTAACGCGCCCGCCCTCAAAGAAGGCTGGCACCAGAAAATGCGCATCAAACGGCCCCAGCTCCTCGGCGATCACGTCGGTTTCCACCGGGTAATGCCCGCGCAGGGTGGAATCGGAACGGCTGACCACGACCGGCTGAATGTGCGTACCCTGTTGCGCCGCTTGCGCCAGCGCTTCGCGCAAGTTCACGCAGATTTCCCGCGTGACCGCTGCGGCACTACTCGCATCCATGCCGCGCGTATTGCTGAGCACGAAGAACAGCGGGGAAGCGTCCTGCAAGGCTTCCAGCAGTGTTGCCACATCCCAGCGGGTCAGCAGCAGGCACGAATGCACGGTCTGCGAGCCGGTTGGGTCATCGTCGATGGCAATGATTTTGGTTTGGGTATTCATGCCGCCTCGCTTGTTGCCGCTGCATTGCTGTCAACCATGCCCAGCGCACACGCTGCCAATTTGTCAGCGGTAATGCCGTTGTAGGCCATGAGTTCGTTGGCGCTGGCGGTGGTTTCGCCACGTTGCCAGCCGAACAGGTCACGGCTCGGTGCACGGCTGCGCAACATGACTGGCTCCAGTGCAATCGTGCCGCCACCGCTGACGCAGATCAGCGCATCACCATCAAACAGGCGCTGGAAATCGGCATCATTCATGAACTTGCCATCGGCTTCTGAGGCATGTTGCCAGGCTACGTCGGACGGGCGATACAAGCGGCGCGGGTTGGCAACGCAAACAATGCGTACCCGGTAGCCTGAGGCTTCCAGCTTGTCTTTTGCTTCAAAGACTGGCTGGTAAATCATGTCGCCGGTGACGGCAAATACAATGGTTTCCCAACTGCTGTCCCGCGATTCATACAGGGTCACAGCGCCTTGCTCGATCGCTGATTTTGCCTGCGCGGGCGTGGTGTAAACCGTCAGTGGCGACTTGGAGGCAATGATGCTGATGTTTTTGTTTACCTGATCAACTGCCCAACCGTAGGCCGCCTGAATCATATTGGCATCCGCCGGGTACAGCAGGTAAACGTTGCCATTGCGTACTTGCCCGCCGATGTAGTTTTCGATTTCAGGGCGTTGGTGCGTCCAGCCGTTACGGCCTTGCTCCAACGCGCCTGCGGTGAACATGGTGACAACTGCCGGAGTCTTGCGGCGCAATTCTGCCATTGCTTGCCCGACGGTCTGGATGATCGGCCAGCCGTTGATGGCGAAACTTTCATACGACAACCACAGCGAACGCCCGCCGAACAGCGCCAAACCTGCGGCGAACCCGGCGCAAGCGTCTTCGTTGAGCGGCTCGTAAACTTGCCCGGTGGGGCTTTGGTTGTAGAGCGCGTCTTCGGTCGGGTGACGGATTTTCAGCACATCATTGATGACTTTCATGTTGGAAGCTTCGTTGCCATCCGCATTGGTGACAACGAAATACGGGTCACGCTTGCCGAGTTCCGCCACCATTTTCCCCATCGCGGTAGCGGGAACGGCTTTTTCACCAACGGCGAAATCCTGCATGGGCAGCTTGCCGATGTCAGCGCCTTTGCGCTCAAACTCGGTGACAACCGTGCGGCTGGCGGAACCACCCCCGGCGCGTTGCATATTGGTACGAACCAGTTCCCACGCTTGCGGGGCGAGTGCGCCACGTTGCAAGGCAGCCGCGATGGTGTCTTTTTGCGGATTGTCGCCGGGGTACAGGTTGTGCGATTTCGCGCCGTGAACATGCACGCCAGCGCCTTTGAGCTGCTTGATGATGAGCACGGACATCGTGCCATTCATGGCAGAGTCGGCTGCCGTTTTCGCACCTTCCATAATCGCACGGGTGAAGGCAGTACGCGCTGCATCGCTGAACAGAGTGCTATCAACATACGCGCCACTCTGCCCGGCGTCGTCGAACTCTTTCGCATCAAT
Source organism: Thiothrix litoralis (assembly GCF_017901135.1). Classification (NCBI taxonomy): domain Bacteria; kingdom Pseudomonadati; phylum Pseudomonadota; class Gammaproteobacteria; order Thiotrichales; family Thiotrichaceae; genus Thiothrix; species Thiothrix litoralis. The sequence goes on from NZ_CP072801.1 coordinate 710,678, forward strand.
CAGCACAACATTGCCGAAATCATGTGCTGTCCAGTAGTTGGTCATTTGCTGATTATCCATCAGCGACACCATCGAATGGTGTTCCTGACTGAAACCGTTCCAAACCAGTACCGGCAGGAAGTTGGTGACATCCGGGTAGCTGGTGTGGAAGTGCTTGAACGCAGACAAGATATACGGTTCGCCCAAACCGCCATCGCCAATAGTGCAAGGGAACAGCTTGTCACGGTTGAGGTACGCGCCCGCCATCGCAAAATGTTGCCCCTGACCTAGAGGGCCAGCAGGTGCCAACAAGCCTGGAATCGCGCCGGACAAATGCCCCAACAAACCATCGCGTTCGCGGAAACGGGTCTGCAAATCGGTCATGGTGCTGATGCCCATGTCTTCCAACGAGCCATCGAGGAACATCGCGCTGTAGAAACCCGGCGCATGATGCCCGACTTCCGTGACGATGTTGGTGTGCCCCAACATGACCAGCGCCGCGTAAGCATCGGCAGAACTGGCGAAACCGCCCGGATGCCCGGATTCCTTGGAAGCACAAAGCTGCAAGGTCGCGTAACGCAGCGCATCAACGATCATGCGGCACTGGAAAACGGCCTTGTCGTCGATGCTGGCAATGGCTGACTGGCCTTCTGCAATCGCCGGGCTGCTGGCTAAGGTCGCGAAATCGGGCGCGGTTGCTCCGAAATGCAGGATGCCTTCGCAGAACGCCGGGGTGTTATTGCTAGTGTTGGTGCTGGGTGCTGTCATGTCCGTGTCTCCTGAAATATTGGTATGCCTCAACAGTAGGGGATATGCTTTTTTACCGCAATACAGGATGAATCCCACAATGCGGGAATTCGCTATGTCGTTTACGTTAAGTGATTGTTTTTATATTGGTAAATTCACAATATGGTATTTATCTTTATTGGTTTTCACATTGTGGGAAAATGACGTTATACTTCAGCCATGAAATCAGAAACCGACACCAATCGTATTCAAGTCATCGACCGCGCCGCCGCGTTGCTCGATGCTATCGCCCGTTACCCGGAACCCGTCAACTTGAAAATCCTCAGTGCTGAAACGGGGTTGCACACCTCCACAGCGCACCGGATTCTTAGTTCGCTGATCGACAATCGCTTTGTGGAACGTGACCCTTCAGGCCGTTACCGGCTGGGGATTCACTTGCTGCAACTCGGGGTACGTTTGCACAACAAGATCGACTTGCGTTCGGTGGCTTTGCCTTACATGGAAGCCTTGCGCGACCAACTCAACGAATCGGTCAACCTGACCTTGCGCGAGGGCGACGTGGTGATTTACCTCGAAAAAGCCACTCCTAATCGCATGATGCATGTGCAACAAGTGGTGGGCAGTCGTGCGCCCTTACACGTCACCGCCGTCGGCAAACTGATGCTGGGGACGGGCAGCGAAGACGACATCCGCAGTTATGCGCAACGCACCAATTTGCCCGCGTACACTCGCAATACGCTGTCGACCTTGCCGCAATTGCTGCATGAATGCCGCGAAGCCTCACAGCAAGGTTACGCGCTGGATAATGAGGAAGCCGAAATCGGCGTGGGTTGTATCGGCGTGCTGATTCACGACAGCACCGGGCGGGCAGTGGCAGGCTTGTCAGTATCCGCGCCGATGGAACGACGGCAACTGGCCTGGGTGGATGCGGTGAAAGCAGCGGGGCAGGCGATTTCAGCGCAATTGGGTTGTCAGCCCTCAGGCTAAGCCTACCCCAAAACAGCAGGGTTTATTGAAAGCAGACAAGGCTACTTCTACTATTTCAGGCAATTCCTAAGCGTTTTGGTAGGAAATAAGAAAACTGTTTCATGAAGTCACTGTTAATTAGGAGTGTAGTCATGCCCCATGAAGAAGAACACGGCAGAACCATTAACTGGCATGGCGTGGATACAGAGGAGGCGCTCAGATTATCCGACAGCCAACCTCACGGCCTAAGTCATGAAGAAGCCACCAAACGGCTAAAAACCCATGGCTATAATCGTTTGGATTTCGCCAGCAAGAATAATCTGGTCGCCCGCTTTTTGCGCCAATTCAATGATCGCTTTATCTACATTCTGTTGGTTGCTGCTATTCTGACAGGCGTTATGCAGCTTTGGCTGGATACCGTACTTATTCTGACGGTCATCCTGATCAGCGCGTTATCTGGCTTGGCGCAGGAAGGGCGTGCACGAAAAGCACTGGAAGCCATGCACGGGTTGCTGTCGCCGACGGCACAGGTGGTACGTGATGGCAAAACCGAGACGATTTCCGCTGAACAACTAACGCCCGGTGATGTGGTGTTGTTACAGGCAGGCGATCAGGTTCCGGCAGATCTCCGCTTGTTATCAACCGCTGGCTTGCAAGTAGATGAAGCGGTATTGCTTGGCTACTCTGCGCCAATACTGAAAAACTCCGCATCACTGGATGCAGACATGCCACTGGTGGATCGCAGCAACATGGCCTATGCCGGTACGGTGGTACTTGATGGTCAGGCACGCGCCTTGGTGGTCGCGACCGGTGCTTATACTGAATTAGGCAGCATCAATACTTTTCTGGAAGACAACGATTCATACATTACCCCGCTCAGCAAAGAGTTGAAATGGTTGATCAATGGCGTGGCCATCGTACTGTTATCAGCGGCGGCACTGGTGTTTGGTTTCGGCCTGCTGACACCGGGCATGGAGGGGCATACGCTTAGTGGCTTGTTGCAATCCATCGCTAGCCTCGCTGTTGCCGCTGTTCCTGAAGGCTTGCCTGCCCTGTTTGCGCTTATCCTCGGCATCAGTATGCACCGGCTGGCAAAACGGCACGTCATGGTGCGCAAACTGGCGGCAGTGGAAGCTCTGGGGTCGATCACTACCCTATTCACCGACAAGAGTAATACCTTGACTCGGCACGAACCGACCGTGAATAAAGTGCTGACGGCGCGTGGCGGCATACTGTTGCAGGGGCAAGGTTATACCCCCAAAGGTGAACTGCTGCGTGAAAGCTTCGACGACCCCGCGCACGATGATCGTCTGGATGTTCAAGCCTTGGCACAAGCCGCCGTGCTTGCCAGTGATGCCCGCTTGTTAGAGCAAGACGGCGAGTGGCTAGCACGGGGTGATACTTTGGAAGCTGCGCTGTTGGTGATGGCGCATAAATGTGGTATCGACCCGGCGCAAATCCGGGAAAAATTCGTGCGTCAGGCGAGCATCCCGTTCAACCGTACCTACCGTTACATGGCGACCCTCAGCAATGCGGCAGATCATCGTCAATATCTGAGTGTCAAGGGTGCACCGGAATCGTTACTGCCGCGCTGTTCCCACGTTCTGACTGATCAGGGGCTGGAGCCTATCGAAATAGTGGTCTGGGAAGACAGGGTACGCAAGCTGGCAGAGCAGGGAATGCAGATCTTGGTCATTGCCAGTAAACCGGTTAATCAACCCATGACCAGCTTGGAACATGAAGATGTCAGTTATGGCTTGACGTTACTGGGTATTGTCGGTATCAGCGATCCGCCGCGAGAAGAAGCCGCTGAAGCAGTAAAACTGTGTCAACAAGCCGGTATCCGGGTAAAAATGATCACTGGCGATCATGCCCAGACAGCCTGCGCCCTGGCAAAACGGGTCGGCATTGGCGACGGTGAAACCGTGCTGACCGGTACCGAACTGGACGAGATGGATGAAGCAACACTGGCTGAACAACTTAGGGAAGTTGAGGTATTCGCCCGCACCAGCCCAGATCAAAAACGGCGGCTGGTGAAAACCTTGCAAGCACAGGGCGAACGGGTAGCGATGGTCGGTGGCGGCCTCAATGACGCGCTTGCGCTAAAACAGGCCGATGTCGGCGTGGCAATGGGTATTCGTGGTACAGAAGCCGCTCGCCAGTCAGCAGAAATTGTACTGATACAAGATCATTTTCCTAGTCTGGTGGATGCTATCCGTGAAGGTCGCTTGCTCTACCAGAATTTCTACAAGATCGTGCAGTTTATGCTCCCCAGTAACGGCTCGCAGGCTGTCGCGGTCATGGTTGCCGTGCTATTTGGACTGGCCTTGCCGTTTACACCGGCACAAGTGCTGTGGGTCAATCTGGTGACAGCGGGCATCCTTGGCCTGACTTTGGCATTTGAGAAAGCCGAACCGGATATCACCCTACACAGCTTTGAACTCAAACCCGTGCAATCCTTGTTCAGTGGTTTTTTGTTGTGGCGACTGTTATTGGTTTCCGCAGTATTACTGGTCAGTGTGCTGTCAATTTTCATGTGGGAGCTACACCGGGGTGAAACACTGGAAGCCGCTCATACCGCAGCCATTAATACCTTGGTGATTGCGCAGATTTTCTACCTGTTAAGTGTGCGCCACTCAGTCGCACCCAGTTGGCGGCGTGCCAACCTCTTCGACAATCGCTGGGTATGGATGGCGATTGGTGGCGTTTTGCTACTACAAATCCTGTTTACCTACTGGACACCGTTTAACAGCTTGTTTGATACCAGTGCGATTGATTTTTATGCTTGGAGCTGGATTTTGCTGGTCGGCTCCCTAGTCTTCATCATTGTGGAGTTTGAAAAAGCCATGCAACGTAATACCAAAGGTTGGGCACAGTCCGTTTTGAAACGGGGAGTCGACTATTTTAATCCGAGAGTTTGGAAAGAGAAAGGCTTACGCTGGACGCTACAATTCTTCGCCGTACTCTTCCTGCTAGGGCAACTGACGTTACTGTTTCTCTGGAGCCGTGAGCCGGATACCTTTGATGTGGAAGCAACAGCGCGGGAAATGGTTCAAGCACCAGCGGGGGAAACGCTACGTCCCGGTGTCGTGACAACGGCGACGTTGGCGCGTATTTCCGAAACACTGCTGGACAAGCCCGGTGGCTATACCAGCAATGATATGTCTTTGCCCGGTATGGTTATCGAGGATATGCTGGTCGTGCCCGATATTCCCAACTGGGAGTTCGGGGTGCTGACCCAGGTGAGGGATATGACGCTGGTAATGCGTGACGATCTCAGCCGTTCGCAGTCCCAGTCTTCTGCCGACCCCGATCTGGTCACGGCGCAAATTCGTTTCAATACTGATAGCCAGTTGTGGCTATTCCCACCTGCTGAAACACAGTACCGCGAGGGAGTGGAATCTCTCGAAAGTTACTTACAACGCTTGCAAAATGGTCAAGCCCAGTTCTATACCCGTGCTGACAATCTCAATAACTGGCTCAACAAGGTACAACGGCAAATGGGTTCATTATCCATTGCGCTGAGTGCCAGTGTCGGCGTCCGCCAAGTGAGTGAGAAAGGTGCCGCTACGAGTATTCAAGATGGCTCCACTCAGGCTCCGGGCGTTAAGGTTCAAGCGGAGGTTATAAAGGCAGACGACGACCCATCAGAAGTTATCATCAAAACCCCTCGGCTGAGAGTGGATGATGTGTTCTATCAGGCACGGGGTCAGGCTTGGGCGCTCCTGCATATGCTCAAAGCTATCGAAATCGATTTCGAGGATATATTGCGCCAGAAAAACGCCTTGGTCAGCCTGAGGCAAATTATCAATAAGCTGGAAGACACGCAGCAAGATGTCTGGAGTCCGATCATTCTCAACGGCAGCGGCTACAGTTTTGTCGCCAACCATTCTTTGGTGTTAGCGGCGCAAATTTCAAGTGCCAACGCTGCCTTGATCGATTTGGGTACCCTGATGCGCGAGGGATGATGACAGGACAGACAGCCAGCAACTCATTTGCTGGCTGTTCTGTGTAAATTGTCCTTATGTGCGTTATCCGCCTCTTCATCGACTGCCACTGCGTGTAAGTGGCAGCCAAAATGCTTGGCACGTTCGATGACTTGCACCGCCCAATGGTGATGGGTTGCGGGTTCGCACATTGCGCCTTCAAACTGGAAAACTGCTGGCATGGTGTCATCTAGAATCCGCAGGGCTGCTTCGTAATCATGGCTGTTTACTTTCAGCGCTTGATGGATGATCGCAATCTGGCTGGGGTGGATCACGGTTTTACCAACTAGCCCGTGCAGCAAATCCCGCTGAAATTCTGCCTGTAAGACGGTGTGATCCTGAAAATATTCAAACACGGGCGCGGTGAGGTGAAAACCTGCCGGAACAAAGTGTGTCACCAACATCGCGACCACATACCCCAACGGGCCATCGTACAAGGTGTGAGCATGGTGAGTACGCAAGCGCAAACAAGACAGTAAGTCGTTGCCGCCAATGCGTAAAGCCAATATCCGCGCTTTAATACCCTCATCCTGCAAGCGTGCGCACAATTCGCGTACTGCCAGTGCATCCAGCATTTGGGCAGTTTCCAGCGTTGGCATAAACAGCATGTGTGGCGGGGCGGCTTGTACCACTGCATACCAAGCGGCAAACGAGTGGTTATCAAACTTGGGTAACACGAAGCCGTCAATGGCTTCAATTCCGGTCATGGCTAACAATTCCAACGCCATCATGGGGTGGCGCGGGCGGATGAAAACCAATGGGCTTGCACCGCGATCTTGTTGGCGCAAGGTGTGCAAACACTGTTGCAGGTTTGCCAGCCCGGCAGCCACTTCGTCTTCGCGCACCGCATCTTCCAGGCAAATCACCATCGAGCGTAGATCAGGGATTTTCTGGTGCAAAATAACGTCGAGCAAGTCCGGGCGAGTGGCAGGCATGTACAAGGTAGCGCCTAACTGATACGGGGAAATACGTGTGGTCATGAGGTCTTCTTGATGATGGTAATGGCACGGTAAGGCTCAAGTGCAGCCCCCATAGCTTGCAGAGGAATTCCCCGCGATTCGGCGAGGTGGCGTAACAGGCGGATATTCGGGTCATCCAGCCGCTGCACCAGAATGTGTTCCGGTACGCGGCGCATGACTGCACGGGTGGCTTCGGCAATCCCCGGCTTGAGGCGGTTAAGGTTGCTGATCTGATAGGTTTCCACAAGGCGTTGGATGGTGGCGTGTGAAAGTGCCTGCAAGTCTTGACGCTGCGCTGCGAGCCATTGCGTCGCTGCGGTCGCGGGCAAGTCACGTCGATAATTATCCACCACCTCAATAAAGTGGTTGCTGACATCGTGTTCTGCCAAGTGCTGGTAACTGACGCAAGCGTGCCAACCGCCATCACGGGTAAGGATGGAACGTGACACCAGCCCCGACACGGTTGCTCCCAAAATACCGAACGGAATCAGCCAGTCTTCCCCGGATGCCGATAGCCACGCTTTGCCCGTCGGGTCAGCCAGCACCGCAAAGGGAATTTCCGTGCCGGGGTAACGCGCCCCGAGTGAGGCTTGTAATTGGGTATGGATCGCGCCTTTGCCAACCCAGCCATCCACCCACACAATGTCGGCGAAGGCGTGGCGTTGCTCAATCCAGTCCACTGCTGCCTGATCAATGCCCTTGTCGCGAATAATGCTGATGCCGTAATGGGTGCTTTCTACGCCTAAATCTCGTAGCGCCCGTACCAGCAAGACCCCTAGCGGTACGCCTGCCCGCACAAAACTGACCAGTACAATCGGGCGGTTCGGGCGGCGTTGCTGGAGTGCCAGTGCCAGAGCTTGTACTTCCGTTGCCAAGCGTGGCAAACCGTCCGTCAGGGCTTGCGCGAATAACGCTTGGTGTTCTGGGGAAGGGGCTGATTCGGTGCTGATCATTTCCGAGTAATGGCGTTGCCCGCTTTGGATCAGGCGCTCTTTCTCCTCTACAGGCGTGGCTTCCATGTCGGTCAGACGTAGTAAAAACGTGACATCGCTGGCGGGATAGGAGCCGTGGAAACCTTGCAGGTCGGGTGTACTCATGGCAATTTCCCGCCCAGTTGGCTATTGGGGGGGAATGCTGCAAAATCACACAAGCGCATAAAGCCCAAATCCGACACGCTATCGCCCATGCCAAACACCGGAGTGCGTCCGTGTTTGGCGGTATGCCGTCGCAGAATTTCTACTGCCGCTGCCCGTTTGTTTACAACGTCAGGCAGTAGTGCCAGATTATTGCCATTCATGTGGATGTAAAAGCCTTGCAAGTCAATGGTTTCACGTAAGGTATGCAGTAACTGCTGGAGGTCTTCCGCCCGTGAGTCGTTGCTTTTGATTACCAAGTACGCTGCGGTCTCTTCTACCGACTCCAGCCAGCCACGTAAAGATAACCCCATGTTTTCACCTGTTTGTAGCGCGGTTGCCAGCATCTCTGGCAGACGGCTTTGGTAAGGGGTAAGTTGTTGTTGCATCTGCGAATGCCAGTCGGCATCCAGCGTTCCTTCGGGGGTCAGGATCGCCGCACCGTGGACGCAAACAGCTTCCTGTTGGAACGGTAAGTGTACTCGTTGGAGGGAATCAATCCCGCGTGCAGTCACGGGGATGACAGTCATGCAGCCCAGCGCCCAGTGGATGAAATCCTGTTGCCAGGGGTGCATAAAGCTGATGGTTTCGCCGTTTAAGCCTTGGGCAGCGGGGATTTTGTCTGCATCCTCCGGCATTTTTCGCGCCGTTTGGAACAGGGTGTCGTCAAGGTCGGTGAGTAGCAACGGTTTCACGGGTAAAACTCCAAACAGGTGGGATTCAAAGCACTGATCAACGCTTTATCCAACAAATGTGCGGGCGGTTCGCTGCACAGCAGGATACGGTCGTAATCGCCGGGAGTGACGTTGTAGAGAAAGTTGGGGATGCCTTGCCCGTAATTGTCGTGGAAGCAATAGCGCTGTTGGATGCTGTGTCCCAAGGCAATCGGCGAACGCGTGGTGGCGCTGAAATGCACGTTCGCACCGTGCTGTTCGAGGTATTCTGCGAGCAGATAGGGCGGCCAGACAAATTCACCTGTGCCTAATATGAGGATGCGTTCACCCGGTGTGACAGTGAGTTGCTGAGCCAGTGGGGTTAATGGGTGTTGGCTTACGCCTAAACGTCCCCAGTCATTGGCAGGGTTGGCGTGCCATTCCCCGGTTCCCAGTACATCGACTTGTGGCATGTCCGGTGGGGGCGCGTCGTTGGCTTGCCAGTCCCAATGCCCGGCGAGCAGCGAAACGGCGCGGGCGCGTTTGCCCAAACGTTCGGCGGCAGCACCACCTGACCAGTCGGTGAGGGTGGCAGCAATAATGTGTTCAAACTGATCCAGCCCCGCTTGTTGCAAAGCTTCCAGCAGGTTGGAAAAAGTTTTGCCGGTGGAGGCCTCATCATCGACCAATACCAATGTCCGGGCGGTACGCAGCAGTTCAATATCAGCCGGGTGTTGCGGCCAATGCAACACTTGTTGGGTGGCGTGGCTGTGTTCTTCGCGGAATTCGACCAAGACTGGCACATCCAGCGGGTGACGAGTTGTGCACAGATACAGCGTGTCGTCACGGTTGCGGCTGAGCGCTTGTTGGACACCTGCGCCCAGCGCAATGGCGGTTTCTGCCATGCCAATCACGACCATTGGCCCCGGTAAATCGGCGGGGATTTGTGCGGCAAGTGTATCGGTGGCCTTGCGCATGACGGCAGGCGAGACGGGAATGTGCCTACCCAATACTTTGGATACAAACAGGAAGGCGCGTTTAGGGTTGCGACGTTGCGCAAAGCCGAAGAGTTCGTCGGGCGCGTGTGTGCCGGATTCGATGGTGAGGTTGAGCGTACCCTGTTCAAGGTTAACGGTTAAGGTCATGCAGGGAGTATTCCTTGTTGTTTAGCGAGTGTTATCCAGCCGGGGTATTCGCTCATCATGAGGTCGTACAGGGTTTCATCACTGTGTTCATTGGGTGATGCGACGGAGAAATAGTTGGCATTGTCCAGCAGTCGCCCCGATAGCTCGTCCAGCTTTTCCAGAAATGGAAAATCCGAATCAGCGAAAGCCAGCAGCAGCTTAGAGAGGGATTTTCGTCCTTTGCCTATGCCCATGAATTGCCAGAAAATAGGCTCATAGCTTGACCAGCGTAGCTGTTTTTCGGTCAAGCCCTTGTCGGAAGTCCCGCCGTCGGTGACAAACATAACGTAGACTGGCATCGCTGCCTGTAATGGTGTCGTGCGTTCGCCACCGGCAGTATCGGGGAAGTAGTGTTGGCGGATTGCTTGCATGGCACGCCCGTAACGGGTATCACCTTCCAACGGGTGTTGTTGGATGGTCTGAGCAATGTAGCTTGCGTAATTGCCAATGCCCATCGGGGCGGGTTGATGGACATCCTTGCCAAACAGGAATACGTCGATTTCGCCATCGTCGTCGAAGCGGCAACCCAGTGCCAAAATCCGTTCTGAAAATGCTTGAATCAAGCCATCCCGATACAAGCGACTCATGGAGCCAGAAATATCCAGACACAAGCACACTTTGGCACGATGGCTTTCCAGCCCAACCTTTGCCAAGGAAATGGCTGATTTCTTGGCGAGGCTGAGTAATTGCGGTGCTTCTTTTTCCAGCCGCTTTTCCAAGGAAATGCGCGAGGGGTTGGCAACCGGCGGTGGGGGGGTGACCGGGGCAGAGGGTTCGGCGACACTGGCACCAAAATGTTTGACCAAGGCATCCAACCCACCATTAAAGCCTTGTGCGGTGGCACTGAGTCGCCAAATGCCTGCTTTGCGGTACAGTTCCACCAGCATCACCGCACGTTCTTGCTGAAAGTCGCTGCCGGTAAAGCTGAATTGTGCCACGGTTTTGCCCTGCACCTGCACACTGAGTGCGCCACTGTGAAGAGCGCTCAGTGTCGCTTGACCATCAATCGTTACCGTCAGTACCAAGCGTTCAAGCGTGTTAGGCAGTGTCTTGAGGTTAAACCCGAAGGTTGCTGTATTGGCGGTGCTATTTTGCAGTGTTACGCTGCCGCACGGGGTACTGGGTTGATTGAAAAAGATCATGTAGCGATCATCAGAGAGTAATCCAGCGCTATCTAAACCAAAACAGGCAAAGTCTAAGGTTAGATTTGCACTACTACAGGTACTTTGTAGTAAAAAAGGGCTGTTATTAGGGATGATCTCATCTAGTTTCAGGCGTTGCCCTTTTTTTATGTGCATATATTACCTCTTTATTTAACCCGCGCATTCTACTCGCCAGATGGCATTTTGCGTTTGTTGCACCATTTGTGCGGCTGATAGTGTTTGGGTGTTGGTTTGTTGAAGGTATTGAATATTAGCGGCTTCCATCAAGGCAATTGCTAATACATGACGGATGGCAAAATTCATGTTCTGCGCATGGGTGAAGGTGGAAGATACGACCCCCAATACTGCGCCGGTTTCATCCAGTAACGGGCTACCGCTCGAACCGGGTTGGATGGGCGCGGTAAATTGCAATAAACGAATGTCGTTATGCGCTCCAAACAAGCCGGAAATGACGCCTTGAGTGACTTGAATACCATTCCCCATCAAACCAGCCAGCGGATAACCTAACGTGGTAATCGCTTGCGCCAAACCAATATTACTGCTCCGAAACGGGAGGGGTTGCAGTTGAGCGGGCGTTGTGACCCGTAATAAGGCGAGGTCGTTGGTGCTGTCGCTGATAATGGGTTCAGCATCCAGCTTGCCTTGCAGGGAATTCAAACGAATGTGGTTAGCACCATCTACCACGTGTGCATTGCTCATGAAAACATTGGGGGCAACCAGAAAAGCGGTGCCTGTCCAGTTACCGGGGCGTTGTTCGGTATTGCCGGGGGTTGCGAATGGTGAGCGCTCATCTATGTCCATACCCATTCTACGCCCAAGCGCTGCCAATCCATACGCGGAGGTTTCTGCTAGAGCGCGGACTTTCCATTGCCCTCCTCGCAAGTAGAATTCAGCAACCATCAGCGCTGAGGCCGGGATTTCCTGCAAAGCAATGTGATGGTTGAATACCTCATCCATCTGTAGGGCAACGTGCTTGCCAACATCGATGGGGCCGCGTGCGCCGTAACGGTACAGCACTAAGTAGAGGTGGGTAATCGTGGCATCGGAAAGCTGGGCTACATCCAGCGTCAACGCGTAGCGGGTACCTGCTTCATTGAGGGTTGCGGTTGCCCATGTTGGAGCCTTGGCATGAGCCAAATAAGGTTGGCTAACTAATTGTTTCGCTTCATTGACGGGCAAAATAGCCAGCCCTAAATCGTGGTGAATGTCTTGTGGAAAAGTGATCGTCGTTGCCCAGCGTGTGCCAGTCAGCGGCAGGTTTGCGCCTACGGGTAAATTCATCATAATTATTGTTACCGAGCTGTATTGTTATGGTCAGCATGATAGCAAGAATGGTGTTAAAAATGCCTGAAATTTTTACCGTAGATCGGGCATACTAGCGCTTGTCATCATTATTAAAATTTTTCTCTGTACACGACAATTTTCCTAATCCTCGATTTTCAAGATCAAAATTACCCTTCCATCTTGGGTAGTGATCAAGTCAGGAGGCCATAAAAACAGCACCCATAACCTGATGGCATCCTCTGTCCGGCGAAAGCCATGCAACAAACTGTTGGTCAAAACATCCAACCCATAGCGGAACAAACTCTGTTCAGGCCGCCCGTGTTTTTTGATGGTCAGTGGCCTGATGAAGCGGTGTTTCCATTCGCCCACCTTGTGCGCCCAGCAGAATCCAATGGCGAGCAAGGCCATGACTTTCTTGATACGGCGATAGTGGGTCAAGCGCGTATCTTCCCAATGGAAGCCGCGCCCTTTCAGGCATTGGAACAGGTTTTCGATCTCCCAACGCAAGCGGTAAGTGCCGAAAGGGTCACGAAACGGTTGGTTCGCCGCCAACACCAGCAGTTCCCCGCTGTCTAACTTCATGCCGCTGAGCCAAACCCACTGCCCGCTGACGCGGAAGGTTTTTCTCAGGAAACGGTGCTGCCCTTGCTTCAAGTCCTTGAAACGTGAGTGCATATTTTGCTGATGCCCTTGGCGGTTGGTCATCAACTGGTTTTCCTTGATCCGCATCAAGAAAGGTATCTGATGCCGGGTCAGCCATTTCCACCAGTGTTCACCGATGAACTCCCTATCGCCCAGGATACCGAGGATGTTATCCCGCCCAAACTGGCTGATGAAGCGGTTCAACAAGGCGATGCGTTCACGCTGGTTAGAGTTGCCCTTCTTGTTCAGCACCAGCCAATACACCGGGATCGCTGTCCCTTTATACACAACACCCAAACGTCAGAATGTTGAGGTTGGCTTTGCCCCACTGCCAGTTCGTCCGGTCGAGGGTGAGGTGGTATTTTTTTCCCGGAAAGCCGAAGAATCCCATCTGTAACCGCGCAATGGCATCATAATCAAACCAGACGAGGGCAAAAAACCGTTGCAGGCGACGGTAGCGGGAGCGGGGGTCTGCATCGCTGGCAAACGCCAACGCGAGTTGCGTCAGGTTGATCTGCTTGAGCCGGAATAAACCCAGCAACATGCCAACAAAACAATCAAGCCGGGGCTTGCCCCAACCCAGATGGGCTTTTAAACTGTCCCTCAGTCCGTCGCTCAGATCCATTCCGCTCTCCTGTGTAGACTTGAGAGTGGAACATAGGGGTGATGGACTTTCATTAATGAACTGACAGCCTAGCTAAATCAAGGGGTTAGTGGTTTTGTCGTGTACAGAGAAAATTTTTAGACAGGGCATACCATGCGTATTTGGTTTAACAAGACATTTTCCAGCATCAGTTCCGTGTTTCACAACCTGCGCCAAGCGCGTATCGCAGGTGGAGTGACTGTTATTTATACCCATACTAACCCGGCTGCTTCGGCATTTCTGGCAGCGGATGAAGCAATGGTTGAGCCCGCTGGTTTGGTAGGGGCAGCGTATCTGGATTGGTGTTTGGGCTTTTGCCAGCAACACCGGATTGATTACTTCTGGCCTGCCAAAGAGTCTGTGTTGATTGTGCAGCATCAAGCTGATTTTGCGCGGGTGGGGACGCAGCTCATTGCGGTTGCGACGCCGGAAACGCTGGCGCTGTTAAACCACAAAGGCGACTTTTACCGCACGTTGCCGCCTGAGGTGGCTCAGGCAATGGCTTGTATTGCGGTCACTGATACAGCAGGCTTTGATCGGGCGGTGGCAGAACTGTCGCAACATTATGCGGCACTGTGTGTTAAACCAGCGGTCTCGGTATTTGGCTTAGGGTTCCGCATTCTGGATACGCAACGCGACAGTATTACGCACTTGCTAAAAGGCGTGGAATACGAAATTCCACTGACCGAATTGCGGGCAGGTATGGAACACACGTCAACGTTTCCTGAGCTACTGGTGATGGAGCATTTGTCTGGCGCAGAATGGAGCGTGGATTGTGCTGGGCGTAACGGTGAGCTGTTATGCGGCATCCAGCGTAAAAAACATCCGTTGGCAGGCTACGGGCAGGAAATCGATAATAATGCAGATATTCAGGGCATGGTGGAGCGTTTAACCGCACATTATGGTTTGAATGGTTTGTTCAATATCCAGTTCAAAGCGCGGGCAGATGGTGAGCCGAGTTTGCTGGAAATCAATCCGCGTCCCGCTGGTGGCTTCGGGATGGCGTGTTTGGCAGGGGTGAATCTGGCGGAGGTTTTCCTGCAAAGTCTGGTGGGTGAGACGGTAGTAATACCCCCTATTCGCTATGGCTTGCGGGTTGGTGAAGTCAGTACACCAGTCGTTTTGCCATCATTGGTCTGAAATAACCTGACAATTCTAGGTGAGTGTTGCTTGCATTTAGGCGACTCTCTAAGATGTTGGTAGTCAATAATACAAATAGGATACATATTCATGGCTGTTAGTTTAAGCAAAGGGCAACGCATTTCTTTGGAAAAAAGCAATGGCGCTGGCTTGAGTAAAGTTCGCATGGGTTTGGGCTGGGATCCGGTACAAGCACCTAAGAAAAGTGGTTTCTTCGGTAGCATGTTTGGCGGCGGTGGTGGTGCTGAAGACATTGACCTTGATGCTTCTTGCTTGCTGCTGGATGCACAAAAAAACCTGCTGGATGTGGTGTGGTTCCGCCAATTGCAAAGCCGCGATGGTTCGATCAAGCATTCTGGCGACAACCTGACGGGCGAAGGTTCTGGCGATGATGAAGTCATTTTCGTTGATCTGAGCAGCTTGCCGGGCAATGTTGCACATTTGGCCTTTACGGTGTGTTCTTTCCGTGGGCAAACCTTTAATGAAGTTGAAGGCGCGTTTTGCCGCTTGGTCGACGACACCAATAATAGCGAAATGGCGAAATTCAACCTGTCCGAAAAAGGTGTCCACACGGGTGTAGTCATGGCGATTATCAGCCGTGACGGCGCAGGTTGGCAGATGAAAGCAGTCGGTACACCCACGGCTGGTGCTGTTGCGAACGATATGATGCCAGCGATTTTGGCGGCTATCTAGGAGTACTGCAATGTCAGTGACACAATTGGTTGCTGGGGCAAATTGCCCAGTACCGTCTGAAAAACTTCAGGTTGAGGTCACGTTGTCGCCTGCACAAATCAGCGGGGCGGAGGTGGATATTTCCGCCTTTGCCTTGACTGGCAGTGGCAAAGTGCGTGGCGATGATGACATGGTATTCTATGGTCAGCCGCGTCCCGGTAATGGCAGCGTGGCGTTTCTGGCGAATAGTGCCGGGCGTGCTGAGTTCAGCGTCGACATCCCGAAACTGCTGGCCAGCACCGAAAAAATTGCATTTACTGCGACAATTCACGAAAACCGCAAGACTTTTGGCGCGTTCACCAGCCTGCAAGTCACGGTGAAAAATGCAGCGGGGCAAGCGGTACTCGTTGCCACCTTACCTGCTACTGGCATGGTGGAGTCGGCGCTGATTTTGGGTGAATTGTATTTACGCCAAGGGCAGTGGAAATTCCGTGCCGTAGGGCAAGGCTTCGCTGGTGGCTTAAAGCCATTGGCCGAGCATTTTGGGGTGGATATTAGTGATGCGCCAGCTCCGGCAGCCGCGCCGCCGCCACCCGCACCCAGCCCTGCGAAGAAGCCCATTTCCCTGAGCAAAGTCACGTTGGATAAGGGAAAGCCGCGCGTTAGTCTGGAAAAGAAATCCGAAGGCTTCGGCGAAATCCGCATCAACCTGAACTGGAATCGTGAGACAGCCCCCGCCGCCAAAAGTGGTGGTTTGTTGGGTGGCTTGTTCGGTGGTGGCAACAAAGGCATGGATCTGGATGTTGGCTGTTTGTACGAACAGCGCGACGGTACAATCAGCGCGATTCAAGCCTTGGGCAACCGTTTTGGCTCATTCCGCAGCGACCCGTTTATCGAGCTGAAAGGCGATGACCGCACCGGCGCGATCAGTGAGGGCGAATGGCTGCATATCAATGGGCAGCAATGGCAAACCTTCAAGCGTGTGCTGGTGTATGCCTTTATCTACGAAGGTGCGCCAAACTGGGCGCAAACCGATGGTGTCGTGACCATTTACGTGCCGAACGAACCCCCGTTGGAAATTCGCATGACCGAAGGCGGCAATTCGCTCGGCATGTGCGCCGTGGTCTTGCTGGAAAACATCAATGGTACGTTACAGGTGAACCGCGAAGTACGTTACTTCAAGGGGCATCAGGAAATGGATCAAGCCTATCGCTGGGGATTAAACTGGCGATCAGGTTCAAAATAAGTGATGAAATCAAAGGAGAAGAGACGTGGCTTTAAGTTTACAAAAAGGTGGTAACCTTTCATTAAGCAAAACTGACCCCAGTTTAACTAAAATCCTGATTGGTTTAGGCTGGGATGAACGCAGCACAGATGGGGCAGGTTTTGACCTTGATGCCAGTGCCTTTCTGCTGACTGCCAGCGGTAAAGTGCGTGGTGATGCAGATTTTATTTTCTACAACCAATTGAAATCGACCGATGGTTCCGTGGAACACACGGGCGATAATCGCACCGGGCAAGGCGATGGCGACGATGAGTCGATGAAAGTGGACTTGAGCAAAGTACCTGCCGAGATTACGAAAGTTGCCTTCACGGTGACGATTCATGATGCAGAAGCGCGTCGCCAAAACTTTGGGCAAGTCGCCAATGCGTTCATTCGTGTGGTGAATGATGCGACGGGCACTGAAGTCGTGCGTTACGATTTGGCAGAAGATTATTCTACCGAAACCGCGATGGTATTCGGTGAATTATACCGCAATAACGAGGAATGGAAATTCCGTGCCGTGGGGCAAGGTTATGCGGGTGGTTTAAAAGCAATGTGTGACCAGTTTGGTATTCAAATTGGTTAATGTGATGATTCAATGACGAAAAGAATGGAGTTTTATAATGGCTGTTAGTTTACAAAAAGGCGGCAACGTCTCTTTATCGAAAGAAGCACCTGGTTTGACTGATGTTACCGTTGGCTTGGGTTGGGATACCCGTGCTACTGATGGTACTGATTTTGACTTGGATGCATCCGTTTTCATGCTGGGCGAAGATGGCAAAGTGTTGTCAGATGATTCTTTCATCTTTTACAACAACAAGAAATCCGCTTGCGGGAATGTTGAGCACATGGGCGACAACAAGACCGGTGCTGGCGATGGCGATGACGAGCAAGTCAAAGTAAATCTGGCTGGCTTGGCGGAAACCGCGAAGAAACTGGTGTTTTCGGTCACTATCCATGACGCAGAAGCGCGTAAGCAAAACTTTGGTCAAGTCAGCAACGCTTACATCCGTTTGGTGAATAGCGCTGATGGCAAAGAAATTGCCCGTTACGACCTGTCTGAAGATGCCAGTGTTGAAACAGCGATGTTGTTTGGTGAGATTTATCGCCATAACACTGAGTGGAAGTTCAAGGCGGTTGGTCAAGGCTTTGCCGGTGGTTTAGGGCCGATGGCTGCATCCATGGGCGTCAATCTTGGTTAAAGCATTGTAAACAATGCGCTTGGTTTACCACAGGCATCTTATTCAGGATGCCTGTTTTGTTTGTTCATCAGGTAAAGTTAGAAGTTCTATGTTCCAAGATTTTAAATATTCGTTTTTAGTGACTTTCCTCTGTGTGGGGGTGGCTATTTGGTGGGGGGCAACCACCTCGATGGGCATCGCCACTGCCATTTTTTTGGTGTTGGTATTGGGTATCATGGAAGTCAGCTTGTCGTTTGACAATGCGGTCGTGAATGCCTCTGTCCTCAAAGAAATGGATGAGTACTGGCAGAAGATGTTTCTGACGGTCGGTATTCTGATTGCCGTTTTTGGGATGCGTTTAGTGTTCCCGATTGTGATCGTTGCTATTGCGACCGGGCTGGGTACAGTCGATGTCATGCAGATGGCCTTGAATAATCCTCAAGAATACTCACGGCATTTGATGGAAAGCCACGCGGGGATTGCGGCGTTCGGCGGCATGTTCCTGTTATTGGTCTTCCTGAGCTTCATGTTTGACAATGAAAAAGAAGTGCATTGGCTTGAGGTGATTGAGCATAAAATGAGTGAGTTGGGTAAGTTGGATGTGATCAGTATTTTGATTGCGCTGGCGACCTTGTTTGCTTTGCAAGCCTTGTTGCCGATAGATGATGCTAAGCGCTTGACTATATTGATTGCGGGTCTGGGTGGGATTGTCCTGTATATTGCGGTCAGCAGTCTGGATGTCTTCTTTGAAGATAAGGCAGAAGGCGACGCCGCCGTAAAAGTAGTGACTCGTAATGGTCTGGCCGGTTTCTTGTATCTGGAAGTGTTGGACGCATCCTTCTCGTTCGATGGTGTGATTGGCGCCTTTGCCATTACCAAAGACGTGGTTATCATTATGTTGGGTCTGGCGATTGGTGCGATGTTTGTGCGTTCCCTGACCGTACATTTAGTGCATAAAGGCACGTTGGATGAATACATTTATCTGGAACATGGCGCACATTATGGTATCGGTGCGTTGGCTGTCATTATGCTATTCAGTATTCATTACCACATACCTGAAGTGATTACCGGATTAATTGGTGTAACGTTTATTGTGTTGTCGATTGTGTCATCACTGCGTTACAAAAAGAAACAGTTGGCTGAAGCCTAAGTGAAATAAGGAGATTATACATGTCATTTTTTGATACATTGAAAGAGAAAGCCGGGGAAGCCCGCGCTAAATTGACAACAGAAATCGGTAAATTCAAGAACCGTGAGTTTATGGAAGCCTGTGTGGCCGGTTGTGCTTTAGTTGCCGCTGCTGATGGCAGTATTGATTCGTCTGAAAAGCAAAAGATGATGAAATTCATCCAGCAATCGGATGAGCTGAAAGTCTTTGACACCAAGGATGTCATCACCTTTTTCAGCAAAATTGCCGACAACTTTGAGTTTGATAATGAAATCGGTAAGGCCGAAGCCCTGAAAGTGATCGGTAAGCTGCGTAGCAAACCGGACGCCGCTCGCCTGATGGTGCGTGTCTGCTGCGCTATTGGCAGTGCTGACGGTG
Organism: Thiothrix litoralis; assembly: GCF_017901135.1. Classification (NCBI taxonomy): domain Bacteria; kingdom Pseudomonadati; phylum Pseudomonadota; class Gammaproteobacteria; order Thiotrichales; family Thiotrichaceae; genus Thiothrix; species Thiothrix litoralis. The sequence goes on from NZ_CP072801.1 coordinate 729,820, forward strand.
ACTTTGATGATAAAGAAAAGCAAATGGTGCGCGAAATGTGCCGTGACTTGAACATCCCGGCAGACGATTTCGGCTTGTAATTAGAGCTTCGTCTGTAGCCAATCCTGCGCGTGTTTGGTGATTGCCAGCACCGCAGGGTGGCTTATGCGCCGTTCCACTGAAATGGCAAAAAACTGTTCCACCACATCGCTTGCTTGCCCAATGCAATGCATATTGGGTTCTTGGGTGAAGGTTGCCTCCTGCACGGAAGGCGCAACAAATATCCCCGAGCCTGCCAGCCCGAATGCCCGCATCAGGGCGCTATCATCAAACTCACCAATGATTTTTGGTCTCAGCTTTTGCTGATGAAACCACTGTTCCAATTCATTACGTACTGAAGTCCCTTCGCTGGGGATTAGCAGCGGCGCGTCATTCAGGCAGAGTGGAAATTCACCTTGTAGCTGCTCCTTGACCGAGGTGTGCGCAAAAAAGCTGATGCAACTAGAACCCAGCCGATGGGAAAAGCCTTTGATGGGCATATTATTGGGCAAAGGGCGGTCGGCAATCACCAATTCAATACGGTGCATGGCGAGTTCCCCTAGCAGGTCTGATAAAGGCCCTTCGGTACACACAATATGGATTTGTGGCGTCAGTTCCATCGCCGGTTCGAGAAGTTTGTAAGCAATGGTTTTGGGCACAACATCCACGACTCCAACCCGAAACAGTCGTGCCTGCTGCGAAGGGTGGCTGCGCAAGGCTTGTTCCATGCTACTACCCAATTGGAAAATCTCATCTGCATAACGGCGGGCAACTTGTCCGGCTTCGGTCAGTTCCAGATTCCTGCCTTGTTTGCGCAATAATTTTACACCCAGTGATTCTTCCAGCAGTTGCAATTGTCCGCTGATGGTTTGCGGGGTCAGGTTGAGGCTATCACAGGCACGGGCAATGCTCCCCAGGGTGGCTACTTCGCGGAAATAGTACAAGTGTTTGTAATTCAACATGGTTTAGTTGTCTCGAATCTTGTGTAGCTCTTGTTCGCACAGGATTTTTAACATGGCCAGCGCGTCATTCAGCAGCAGAGTACGCACGCGCTGAAGTTCCTGGTGCAGGTAGGCACGTCCTTGGGCAAGTTCATTATCCCAGTACTCCTGATGGCGATTATCCCACCATGTTGTCATGTTTTCGGGTCGATAAGCCAGTTTGTCTATTTTGAGAAGGTCGTAAATATTCACCCAGTTGTTTTCGACCAGTAGCATCAGGGTGGGGTTGAAGATGTAATGCCCTTGGCGCAGGCGGTAAAACAGTTTGCGGTTATAGCGGTCAACCCGGGACATTTCGTTTTTGGACAAAATACTCGATAGGTAAGCACGTTGTTTACGCTGCGGAGCCAGTACATTGTTGGGGAAGTGTTCTACCGCGTCGATGATGGCTTGGGTAGTGAACGCGCCTTTTTTGACCAAAGTGGTGGGTATTACCCGGTAAAACAGCGCAATCAGCAGGTTAAGCAGGAAAAATTCCATGCAGTTTTTGTCGAGCTTCAGCAAGCGCCCGTCGATCTGGATGCTGAGGCTGTCCGGTTCGAGTTGCTGGTAAATGCTGCCCAAGTGTTGCCGGGCGTATTTTTCATCCTTGCTGGCTTGTTGTAAGGCAATCTGGAAGGCGGTGAAACCATTATTGTCGACTAGGGCGGTATTGGCGTCACGTTCGGTGAGTTCCTGCACCAGCGTAGAGTTACCGAGCCAAGCGGCGACCATGAGTGGGGTTTGGTTGAAGGGGTTGCGGAAATCCACCCCAAATTTGTTGAGCTGGTTGCGCAGGGCGACCGGGTTTTTGGCTTGATAGGGCAGGTAGTATTTCTGCTGAAGTTGTTTGATGCCATTGTCCGGGTGGCGGGCGGGTTTGAATTCGGCTAACAGCAAGTCGTGCAGGAACTGGCGGTCTTCGTAGACCAGCGCGATTTCAAACAGGGCAAGGCGGGCTTTTTTGTCGTTAGATTGGATGGCTTGATGGTGCAACGCATCGAGGGTTGCGCCGCTGTAAACGTTCCAATCCGGTACTTGTTGTTGGAGGATTTCGCGGCGGATGCGGTCGGCTTGTTCCTGTTTGCCCTGTAGTTCGAGCTTGTGGGCTTCCCGTTGCCAGTCGGCGTGGCTGGAACCTTGATTGTCGAGGTTCAGGGTATCGAGGGCGTTGTCCAGCCCCAGTAAATCGAGCAGGCGTTGCTTGGCATCGGCTTCGATCCAGTACAGGTTGCGGACGGCGCGGGTGAGGGCAACGTACAAGGCGTTGATGTAAAACTTGTAGGTTTCCAGTGATTTGTCGGTTTTATCTTTGGCGCGGGCGTAACTTAGGTCTTGCTGTAAATCGGCGTGGCTGACACCTTTGCTGATCTCGTGGAAGCGTTTGGCTTCGCTGCTGAGGAAGTTGTAGAGGATGATATTGTCGTATTCCAGACCCTTGGCTTCCTGAATGGAAAATACCAGCGGCGTATTGAAATGTTGCTGGGCTTCGGCTTTTTGTTCGGCGTGCATCACCACTACGGCGAAGCGGGTGGAGGTGCGGGTTTTGGCATCGAGTTCGCGGCGAATAGTGTCGCGGTCTTGCAGGAATACCACGTCGCCTTGCACATGCCCGTTGCTGTGTACCAGATAATTGCTTTCGCGGTCGATGGCGCCAAAGCGAGCATTTTTCAGCAACAGAATGCGATTTGCCAGCGCGGTGACTTGCGGCGAATTGCGGTAATTGGTGCTGAGAATGCGGATCAGGTCAGTGTCACCCTGTAATTCCCCGTGGGTGTAGAACAAGCTTTTGAGCTTGCTCCACGAAAAGAAGTTGGGGTGGACAATCTGGTTGGAATCGCCACACAGCAGGAAACCCGTCGGGTCTCGCAGCGCTTTGAGGATCAGGAAAAGCTGGATATTGGTCAGGTCTTGCACTTCATCCACCACCACGAAGTCGTAGCGGGGTTCGACCCGTTTCAGGTATTGGTGGCTAAGGAGGTTGCTATCGTAACGCTTGGTTTCCTGCAAAAACGTCAGGTAACGGCTGAAAATGTCGTAGACGGCGGCGCGTTCGTCTTCGAGAAAAATGGATTGCTTGATACCGAGGTTGAGGTATTCCGCGCGGCTGAGGTACGCCGTTTCTACGGAAGGGCCCGTAATGACACCTTTGAATTCCTCGAACAGTTTGTGCGCATCCTTGATGGCGGGGCGTGGTAAGCGGCTGAACCAGTCGGCAAAGTCGCGGAAAGTGACTGGTTTGCCCACGGGAATCTGGATGCTTTCCAGAAACTCCTGAAACGATAAGAAATCAATGTGTTGCTGTGGGTTGTGGTAGCCGTGGGCGTAATACAGGTCGCGGGAGTTTTTCACCAGATAAGACGAGAGGGTGACGTAGAGCACGTCGCCGGGGCAGGCTTTGAGCTTTTCTAGCGTCAAGGCGGTTTTGCCGCTGCCTGCCGAACCAATAATCACCAGCGGCGGGCTTAGCTCAAACACGGTTTGCTGGGTTTCATCGAATGAGATGATTTTGTCCAGCAGGTTGAAACGCCCGTGCTGCGGGTTGATGTAAGCTAGAGAGGGTGAGTCTTCAGGAGGGTATTCCAGCAGCGGGATTTTGTCTTCGTCTACCACCACGCCGTGATTCAGGAAGCGCGAGCCTTGGTAATCGTGGCTTTTTAGGTATTCCAGCACCAGCGCGTAACGTTCCCCCTGATAGTGGTAAAACGCCAGCAGTAGGCGGTCGCTGCGGTTGAGGCGGGCACGGTAGAGGTTGTCGCCAATCTTTTTGACATCTGCCGATTTGAGGTCATCGGCTTCCATGAACGAGCGCCACTTGGCGAAGCCGGTGATGGCAGCGGGGTTGAGTTCGTTGTAGAGCAAGATTTGCATGGGCTATTGTTACGTATGGGGTCAGGTTTTGGCTAATGCAGACAAAATTTCAGGGCTGTTCTATAGTAAGTCATCATAATTTAACGCATTTGACAGCGTGAAGGAGATGATATGTCTAAAATTCCCCTGTTTTTGTTGACCGGGCTGGTTGTTTTGTTGGTATCAAACGTAATGGCAGCTAGCTCTGCTGCGCGTAGCAATTTGTTGGGGGCGGCTGACCCCAAAGTCAGCGGCGAATACGCATTTTCACAATGCCGTGCCTTGCAAGGCAAGCCTTTTGCTAGCAACACCCAGAAGAAAAAAGCCCTGATCGTCGGCGATAGCTATGGTTGCGATTTCCTCAATAGTGTTTTGGAAAACGGTTATCTGAAAGACTACCAAATCAGGGTACGTTTTATCCCCTATAGCTGCCAGACGGTGTTAGGTGAAGGATCAGAGCACTTTATTGACGCTAAAGATCGTGCCTTTTGTGCCAAACCGGAGCGGGCGGATAGCCTGGAACGTGCCAAGGTGCAGATACAGGAAGCCGACCTGGTGATTTTTTCTGCCCGTTGGAAACCTGAGATTGCCGAGGAATTGCCCGGCACGTTGGCAAACTTGGGTTTGAAACCGCAACAGAAAGTCGTGGTAGTGGGTAGCAAATTTTTCGGCAAAATTTCGGTGCGTGAATACCTGCGGATGTCAGATGCCGAGCTGAAGGCATTGAAGAATACGGTGGACATTGCCGAAGCCAAAACCATCAATGCGACACTGGCGAAGAATCTGGGCAATCAGGCGGCGTTTGTCGACCCCCACGCGCTGTTGTGCGGTGAGGGTGCGCGTTGCCCTTTGTTTACCGATGACCTGAAGCTAATTTCGTATGATGGCAGGCATTTGACCAAGGATGGGGCACGGTATGTGGGTAAGGTGTTATTCGAGCATTCGGCATTAGGGCAAATGTGACGCTGAATCCACATTTCCTGCATGACCTTTGCACGTGATTCGGGCAAAATCGCGGCTTCATTTATGGAAACCATCCTGAACTATGAGCCGTTTATTGCGTTCCAGTGCTGTTATCAGTGCGATGACCATGATTTCCCGCGTGCTGGGCTTGCTGCGCGACATGATTGTTGCCCGCTATTTTCCGGTGGATGGCGCAACCGATGCGTTTTACGTCGCGTTCAGGATACCCAACCTGTTGCGACGTTTGTTTGCTGAAGGGGCTTTTTCGCTGGCTTTTGTGCCGGTGTTGTCGGAATACAAGACCAAGCAAGATCAGGCGACGCTTAAAGACTTGATTGACCATGTGGCGGGTTATCTGGCGCTGATCCTGCTGGTGATCACGGTCATCGGGGTGGTGGCCGCGCCGGTGGTGATGTGGGTGTTTGCGCCGGGGTTTGGCGATAAGCCGAATGCTCGGCCGGATCTGGCGGTGGAGATGTTGCGGATTACCTTCCCCTACATCCTGTTCATTTCGTTGACGGCGTTTGTCAGCGGTATCCTCAATACCTTCCACAAGTTTGCGATTCCTGCGTTGACGCCTGCTCTGCTGAACGTGGTGATGATTGCGGCGGCAGTGTGGGGTGCACCTTATTTTAAAGAGCCAGTGCTGGTGTTAGCGTGGGGCGTATTTTTCGCGGGGATTGCGCAATTGGTGTTTCAGTTGCCGACGCTTACCCGCTTGGGTTTGTTGCCGCGCTTCCGTATCCGCCGTAAACATGAGGGGGTCAGCCGTATTATGAAGCTGATGCTGCCGACCTTGTTTGGTTCGTCGATTGCGCAGTTGAATTTGCTGATTAATACCTTGCTGGCCTCGTTTTTGGCGGTGGGCAGTATTTCGTGGCTGTATTATTCCGACCGTTTTGTGGAATTGCCCTTGGCGATTGTGGGAGTGGCACTGGGGACGGTGATCTTACCTAAATTGTCGAGCGACCATGCCAAGGCCGATGCTACGCAATTCCAGCATACAATGGATTGGGCGTTACGCTTGGGTTTGCTGATTTCGCTTCCAGCGACGCTAGGTTTAATCTTGTTGGCAAAGCCGATTCTGGCGACGGTGATGATGCACGGTGCATTCGAGTGGAAAGATGTACAAATGTCATCCCTGAGTCTGATGACTTACGCAGTGGGCTTGAGCGGTTTCATTTTGGTGAAAGTGCTGGCTCCGGGTTTTTATTCGCGTCAGGACACTAAAACGCCGGTCAAAATCGGTATCATCTCGATCTTGGCAAATATGGCCTTGAATGTGGTGATTGTGCTGCCGTGGTATTTTTCGGGTACGCCGGGTGCGCACGCGGGTTTGGCCTTGGCGACGGCATTGGCGGGGTATGTGAATGCCGGGTTGTTGTTCTATAACCTGCATAAACAACAGATTTTTGACCCGGAGAAGGGTTGGAGCGTATTTTTAAGCAAAATCGGCCTGGCTTGTGTGGTCATGGGCGGGTTGGTTGGGTTGGTATCACCGAACGATCTGTGGTGGCAAACCTCGGCAGTATCACTGAAGGTGAGCTGGCTGACGGGTTTGATGGTATTGGCACTGGGCAGTTATTTCGCAACCCTGCGTTTGTTGGGAATGCCGTTCAGGCAAATGCTGGGGCGCTGAAACTTTTTTCTCTGTTACACTCGTGCGAGTGTCAGAATACTTAAAATACAGGAATCTATTTTGAAAAAATTAGCGACGCTGTTATCTGTCCCAGTGGTTTTACTGGTGGCATGGGGTGGCTCCAGTTGGTATGTCGGGCAGCAAACCGAAGCCTCTTTGAAGCAGTTTATTGAACAACAGAATCAGGCCTCGGCGCAAAGCGGCATCAAACAAGAATTGGTTAGCTACGAAAAAACCCCCTTTGGCGCAAAAGCCGTGACCAAGTTGAGCGGTAGCGAGCCACCCCTGAGTGAATTGGGGGATATTCAGTTCATCAATGATGTCAGCAATGGGCCAATACTGTTTGGTGGTGGCCGTGCCGTACAGTTTGGTAGTGCCCGTATCGACACCCATCTGGATCTGGAGGCGCTGGATGCAGAAAAGCGTCAGTGGCTGACCACGGCGTTTGATGGCAAAGCACCGTTGGAAGGCCATACGGTTATCGGGTTCGGTGGTGACGCAAGTTACGCTTTTAACACCAATCCTTTAAAAGTGGATCAAGGTGGCACGATAGCGACGGTGGAAGGCATTACCTTTTCCGGCACATCTGTGGCTGACCATATGGGTGACATCAGCCTGCGGGCGGGTAAAGTTGATATTAAGGATGCAACGACCCAGTTTACCCTGCCTTCCTTGCAACTGGACGGTGATATTACCGGCATGATTGGTGGGCAAGTCTTGGGCAAGTTCGATCTGAAAGCACCGGGTGTGTCGATTCTGGCGGAAGGTACTACCGTCCCCATGAGCTTCGATCTGGCCTTACAAAGTGACAGTGGCATTACCGACAATGCTGTGTCGGGTAAAATGGCGGTACAAGCTGCGAATATCCAGGGCGTTAACGATGCCGTGAGCAAGCTGGATTACACAGTGGATGTCCACGGGCTGGATGTGGCAGGTCTCGAGGAAATGGGCAAACTTCAGGCTGAGTTACAAAGTGCCCAAAACCAGATGATCTGGAGTGCCGATGCCACCGAAACCCCCGAAGGCCAGCAAAAACAACAGGAACTGATGACCAGACTGACGGAAACCAGCGGCAAAGTGGTCGAAACCCTGTTTGGCAAAGTACTAAAAACGGACAAAAGCCGTTTGCACACCACCCTGTTGGCAGAAAGCCCCAAGGGTAAGTTGAATGCCGACATCGACCTGACCTACACGGGCAAAGAAGTACCGGACATGATGGCATTGTCGAGTTATGGCGCGAATGACTGGGCAAAAATGCTGAAAGGCAAGGTGATGCTGGATGCTGATAAAGGCATGTTGCCTGCCGGTACCGAGATCATGTTGACACCGCTGACACAACAAGGCTTGATCAAATTGGAGGGTGAGAAAATCAAAAGTAACATCGACTTGGCGGGTGATAATGTTACCCTCAATGGCACGCAAATGAGTTTCGAGGATCTGGTGAAAATGCTAGCTCCGGCGGGTATGGGTGAAGCAGCACCAGAAGATTCTGCGGATATGGGTATTCCTGAAGACTTGATGAAGCAAATTGAGGCTGAAGGTATTACCCCAGAAATCATCCAGTTACTGGAGGAAAGTGATGACGTTTCTAAAGAAACCGTTGAGCTCATGAAGCAGTTGCAACAAATGCAGCAGCAAATGGATGAAGGTAAAAAGGAGTAAATGACAATGGCTGATTCCCCCTATATTTTTGACGCGACCCCGCAGAATTTCCAGCAAATCATGGAAAGTTCTTACCAAGTGCCTGTTCTGGTGGATTTCTGGGCTGACTGGTGTCAACCGTGTAAAACGCTGATGCCGATGTTGGCAAAATTGGCGAATGAGTATCAGGGTGCTTTCATTCTGGTCAAGGTCAACAGTGACGAGCAACAACAACTCGCCGCGCAATTCGGTGTGCGTAACCTGCCGACAGTCAAAGTTATCAAGGATGGCAAGATTGTTGATGAATTCATGGGGGTACAGCCGGAGTCCGAAATCCGCAAACTGATCGACCGCCACCGGGCACGCAAGACCGAGCCGTACCGTCAGCAAGCGCTGGAAATGTACAACAACGGTGATTTGCCGGGGGCGACCCAACTGATGGAACAGGTCGTGCAACACGAGCCTGACTTCTACGAGGCGGTGATTGAGCTGGCGGGAATGCTGATTCAGCAAGAGCGGGCGGAAGAGGCCGAAGTGATGCTGCAAGGCATTCCCCCGGATGCCATCGACAATCAGGTTATCAGTCAGTTATTGGCTGAGGTGAAACGTGCCAAGTTGCAGGCGCAAGTGGTGGGTGTGGATACCTCGGCACTGGAACAACGTCTGGCAGAAAACCCTGACGATCTTGCCACCATGCTGGAGTTAGCAAACATTCGCGTGGGAATGGATGAAATTGAAGCTGGTTTGGAGCTGTATTTCGCTGTCCACAAAAAAGACAGCAATTTTCAGGATGGTGCAGGCAAGAAAGGCTTATTCAGCACGTTTGAGCTGATCGGTTCTGGCAATCCCCTGGTGAAAAAATACCGTAATAAGCTATTTGCCTTGTTGTATTGATATTTAGCACAGTATTCGCAGCATTTCTCTTGTGCTGCCCTTGAAATCCCCAAACTAAACCTTACTTTCCACGGCGAAATGATTTTTATCGCCGTGGAGTAGCAAAATGAATGATCCAAAAGACAACCTGCCAGACGCAGCGACAAACGATGCAGAAGACGCTGTGGTCGAAGTGACGGATATTGAGCCATTAAACACTGAAGAATTACAAGCCGAACTCGATAAAGCCAAGACTGAAGCCGCTGATAATTATGAACAATTATTGCGTGCCCAGGCCGAACTGGCCAACCAACGCCGTCGTGCCGAAAAGCAGGTCGAAGATGCCCATAAATTCGCCGCCCAGAAATTCCTCGAATCCATTATTCCGGTCATCGACAGTCTGGAAATGGGCGTGCAGGCTGAAGGTGACATCGCACAAATCCGCGAAGGGATGCAACTTACCCTCAAGCAATTTGAGACTGTGATGGAAAAATTCAATATCGAAGCCGTTGGCAAGCTGGGTGATACCTTTAACCCTGAACATCACCAAGCCATGTCGATGCAGCCACACCCTGACTTTGCTAACAATACCGTGTCAATGGTCATGCAAAAAGGCTATCTGCTCAACGGGCGTGTGGTGCGTCCTGCGATGGTGATGATTAGCAAAAAGTAAAAATTCTGTCACGCTGGCTCTTGAAAACGGGCACTTAACCCCACATAAACAAGCCAATTGTGAAACTTACCTCATACTCAAACAAAAGAATTCTGGAGATACATTATGGGAAAGATTATCGGTATTGACCTTGGTACAACCAACTCTTGTGTGGCTGTTATGGATGGCGACAAGCCACGGGTCATCGAAAACGCTGAAGGCGACCGCACCACCCCGTCCATCATCGCCTTTATGGATGATGAAGTACTGGTTGGTCAAACCGCCAAACGTCAGGCTGTCACCAACCCGGAAAATACCCTGTACGCGATCAAGCGTCTGATCGGTCGGCGTTTTCAGGAAGATGCTGTACAGAAAGACATCAAGCTGGTGCCTTACAAAATCGTCAAAGCTGACAACGGCGATGCGTGGGTAGACGTGCGTGGCAAGAAAATGGCTCCGCCAGAAATTTCTGCCCGTGTACTGATGAAAATGAAGAAAACCGCTGAAGACTACCTCGGTGAACCTGTCACTGAAGCGGTCATTACCGTTCCGGCTTACTTCAACGACTCCCAGCGTCAAGCAACCAAGGACGCAGGTAAAATCGCCGGTCTGGAAGTCAAACGTATTATCAATGAGCCAACCGCTGCGGCACTGGCTTACGGGATGGACAAATCCAAAGGCGATAGCAAAATCGCTGTATATGACTTGGGCGGTGGTACATTCGACGTCTCCATTATCGAAATCGCTGACGTTGATGGCGAAATGCAGTTTGAAGTACTGTCCACCAACGGTGACACCTTCCTCGGTGGTGAAGACTTCGATATGCGCCTGATCGACTATCTGGCAGACGAATTCCGCAAAACCAGCGGTATCGACCTCAAAGGTGATGCACTGGCGATGCAGCGTCTGAAAGATGCCGCCGAAAAAGCCAAGATCGAACTGTCGACCAGCCAACAGTCTGATATCAACCTGCCGTACATCACCGCCGATGCTTCTGGCCCGAAACACTTGAACATCAAAGTGAGCCGCGCCAAGCTGGAATCACTGGTGGATGACCTGATCGAGCGCACCATTGCCCCTTGCAAAGTGGCACTGAAAGACGCTGGTTTGTCCGCAGCCCAGATCAATGACGTGATCATGGTTGGTGGTCAAACCCGTATGCCGAAAGTACAGGAAGCGGTTAAAAACTTCTTCGGTAAAGAGCCACGCAAAGACGTGAACCCTGACGAAGCGGTTGCTGTGGGCGCTGCAATCCAAGGCGGCGTATTGGGTGGTGGCGTAAAAGACATCCTGCTGCTGGACGTTACTCCACTGTCGTTGGGTATTGAAACCCTCGGTGGTGTCATGACCAAGCTGATCCAGAAGAACACCACGATTCCAACCAAAGCATCACAAGTGTTCTCCACAGCAGAAGACAACCAGACCGCTGTTACCGTGCATGTACTGCAAGGCGAACGCGAAATGGCGCGTGACAACAAGTCACTGGGACGTTTTGACCTGCAAGACATCCCGCCTGCGCCACGTGGTATGCCACAGGTTGAAGTCACTTTCGACATCGACGCCAACGGCATCCTGAATGTGGGCGCGAAAGACAAGTCTACTGGGAAGCAGCAAACCATCGTCATCAAGGCTTCTTCTGGTCTGTCTGACAAAGAAGTTGAGCAAATGGTCAAAGATGCCGAAGCTCATGCGGAAGACGACCGCAAGCAACGCGAACTGGTCGATGCACGTAATCAAGCTGACAGCATGATTCATGGCACTGAAAAGTCGTTGAAAGAATACGGCGAGAAAGTGGATAGCGCGACCCGTGCTAACATTGAATCCTTGGTCAGCGAACTGCGTGACGCGATCAAAGGCGACAACAAAGACGTGATCGAGCGCAAGTCCGAAGCGTTGATGGAAGCCTCTGGCAAACTGATGCAAGCAATGGCTGGCGGCGCAGAAGGCGGCGCAGCACCGGGTGCAGACGCTCAACAAGCGGGTGGCGGCAAGCCGGGCGATGACGACATCGTTGATGCCGAGTTTGAAGAAGTAGATGGCAAAAAGTAAGCTCGCCATTCTCTAAAAATACAGGCGCAGCAGGATTTTCCTGCTGTGCCTGCTTGCGTTTAAGTGGGAATTGAATTTATGTCCAAGCGGGATTATTACGAAGTCCTTGGTGTACAAAAGAATGTCAGCGAAGATGACTTGAAAAAGGCCTTTCGCCGTTTGGCGATGAAGCACCATCCTGACCGCAACCCTGACAACGCGGAATCTGAAGCCAAATTCAAAGAAGCGAAAGAGGCTTACGAAATCCTCAACGATCCGCAAAAGCGGGCGGCTTATGATCAGTTTGGTCATGCCGGAGTCGATCAGTCAGGCGGTGGGTTTGGCGGCGGCGGCGGTGGGCAGGGCGGCTTCGGTGACGTTTTTGAAGATATTTTCGGCGACATCTTTGGTGGTGGACGCGGTGGGCGCAGTGGTGGTGGCGGTGCAAACCGTGCCTATCGGGGCAGCGACCTGCAATACAATCTGGAGTTGACGCTGGAAGAGGCTGTTTTTGGCTCGACCACCGACATTCGCGTGCCTTCTATGCAGACCTGCGATACTTGTAGTGGTAGTGGTGCCAAACCGGGCACGCATCCGCAAACCTGCCCAACCTGTCACGGCAATGGTCAGGTACGTATCCAGCAAGGCTTTTTCGCCATCCAGCAAACCTGTCCGCATTGCCACGGCAAGGGCAAAATCATTAGCGACCCTTGCAATGATTGTCACGGGCAAGGCCGCAAGGAAAAGCAGAAAACCCTGTCAGTACGCATTCCGGCGGGTGTCGATAATGGCGACCGGGTACGTTTAGCGGGCGAAGGTGAGGCGGGTGTTAACGGTGGGCCAGCGGGTGATTTGTATGTACAGGTCTTCGTCAAGCCCCATGCGCTATTCCAGCGTGAAGGTGACAACCTGCATTGTGAAGTGCCTATCCGTTTCAGCACGGCAGCCTTGGGCGGTGATTTTGAAGTACCAACCCTTGACGGCAATAAAATGACCCTGAAAATTCCCGCTGAAACCCAAACGGGCAAGCAGTTCCGCTTGCGTGGCAAGGGCGTGAAGTCGGTGCGCAGCTCTTCGGTAGGTGATCTAATTTGTCGGGTAATGGTGGAAACCCCGGTCAATCTGACCAAACGCCAACGCGAATTACTGGAAGAACTGGATGCTTCCATGCACGAAGGTGGTAAGCGGCACAGCCCGCAAGAGCACGGTTGGGCAGACAAGGCCAAGAGTTTCTTTAAAGACCTGTTTGAAGGTGACAAGTAATGACCAGAATTGCAGTCGTAGGTGCCGGTGGGCGCATGGGCAAGGCGCTGATTGAAGTCTGTACCCAAACAGAAGGGCTGGAACTGTCAGTGGCGACGGAACACCCCGCTAGTTCTTTGATCGGTGCTGATGCGGGCGAAGTTGCCGGTATTGGCAAAAATGGCGTCATCATTTCTCCAACACTGGATGAAGCTGCCAACGATTTCGACGTCTTGATCGACTTTACCCGCCCCGAACCTTGTTTGCTGCACCTCAACTGGTGCGTGGCCAAGGGCAAGAAAATCGTGATTGGTACGACCGGCTTTGACGACAACGGCAAGGCTGCGATTGCCAAGGCTGCCGAGCAAATTGCGGTGGTCTTTGCGCCCAATATGAGTGTCGGCGTTAACCTGTGCCTGAAGCTGCTGGATATGGCGGCGCGGGTACTGGGCGATACAGTGGATATTGAAATCACTGAAGCACACCATCGTCACAAGATTGATGCGCCTTCCGGCACGGCGTTACGCATGGGTGAAGTGGTGGCCGAGGCGTTGGGGCGTGACTTGAAAGAATGCGCTGTCTACGGGCGTGAAGGCGTGACTGGCGAACGTGACCGCAAGACGATTGGTTTTGCCACGGTGCGTGCCGGTGATGTGGTCGGCGATCACACGGTGCTGTTTGCTGATATTGGCGAACGGGTGGAAATTACTCATAAGGCTTCCAGCCGTATGACCTTTGCGAAAGGTGCGGTACGTGCGGCGGGTTGGTTGGGTGACAAGCCATCTGGTCTGTTTGATATGCAGGATGTGTTGGGGTTTAAGTGATGCAAACGACACCTGTACGCCTGTGGGATTTGCCGACACGTTTGTTCCACTGGTCATTGGTAGTAGGTATCGGTTTCTCGTGGTTTTGCGCAGAAACCGGTGGCAACTGGATGGTATGGCACGAGCGTAGCGGGGTTTTCCTGCTGGCGTTGGTGTTATTCCGTGTGGTGTGGGGCGTTATTGGTAGCGATACTGCGCGATTTTCCCGTTTTATGACGTCGCCACGCCATGCTTTCCAGCATTTACGTGAACTAATGGGGCAGGGTACGGCATTTCATGCAGGACATAACCCTTTAGGTGCATGGATGGTGGTGGCCTTGTTGTTGATAGTGGTGTTTCAGGGCGTAACAGGCTTGTTCGCGACGGATGACATCATGACCGAAGGGCCGTTGATCGGTCTGGTGTCAGGCAGTACGGCTGACACACTGACCACCATCCATCATTTAACCTTTAATATCATTCTGTTGCTGGTGGCTGTTCATGTTGCGGCGGTGTTGTATTATCGCGTGGTGAAGCGCACCAATTTGATTAAGGCGATGGTGGTCGGGCAGGCTGATTGGCCTGTTACGCAATCACCGCCGCCTGCATTGGCTTTCAAACCCGCATGGTTGGGGTTGGTCGTGTTCGCGGTGATTTACGCGGGTGTGTATTTTGGGATTAAATTTCTGGCGGGTTGATTGCGTTTATCTTGATACAGATCATTAGCGTTTAATTATATACTGAATAAAATGCTCTCCATTAAATAGGCATGACTTCTGCGTGATGTTCTCACGGGGAAGGGAGAGTGAAATGAATTTTGAAGCAGTGTTTGGGCAACTCAGTACCGGGGAAATCTCCGCCATCATTGGGCTAGCCGTGGGTCTGACCTTCGGTATTTTCGCCCAGCAAAGCCGTTTTTGTTTGCGTGCCGCCTGTGTGGAATTCTGGCGCGGGCAGACGGGTAAGAAGTTTGCTATCTGGTTGCTGGCTTTCGGTGCTGCGATGATCAGCACGCAATATTTTATCGAGACGGGTGCGATTGATACCGGGCAAATTCGGCAGTTGACGAATGCCGGGTCAATGTCAGGGGCAATTGTGGGTGGCTTGCTGTTTGGTGGTGGCATGGTGTTGGCCGGTGGCTGCGCTAGTCGCTTACTGGTGTTATCCGCGACGGGTAATATGCGCACCATGGTCGCTGGGCTGGTGGTTACTATTGTTGCTCAGGCATCGTTGCGCGGTGGCTTGTCGCCGTTACGTGAAAATATTTCTTCGTGGTGGATGGTGGATGGCAGTGCGCGTGGTTTTGCACACTGGCTACCGCCACACGGTGGTTTGATGCTGGGTGTTGCTTTCCTGCTGTTCGCATTGTGGTTCGCGAAGCGTCATGAGGTGAATAAATGGTGGGGCTTTGCTGCCATTATTACGGGTTTCAGTATTGCACTGGGCTGGTTGTTGACCAGTTGGCATGCGGCTAATTCGTTCGATATTGTGGCGGTCAAGAGCGTCAGTTTTACAGGCCCTTCTGCCGATACCTTGATGGGGTTGATCAATCAGCCTGACCTGCCACTGAGTTTTGATGTTGGCCTTATTCCGGGGGTATTCCTGGGTTCTTTGGTAGCAGCATTGGTGACCCGTGAATTCAAGTGGCAGCAGTTCACGCAGGACAGTGGTTTTTCGCGGTTCTTTATCGGGGCGGCGTTGATGGGATTTGGCAGTATGCTGGCAGGCGGCTGTGCAGTAGGCGCAGGTGTGACTGGTGGTGTAGTGCTGGTTATTACGGCTTGGGTTGCGCTGTTCAGCATGTGGATTGGCGCGGGCGTGACTGATTGGCTGGTGGACCGCAAGGCTGATGAAGCCAAAGCTGCAATGGAATCCGCAAAAACGACGGTTGATAGTATGCCCCCGTTTGCCACCGCACCGGGAGTGGTGCAGGTGGCAAACTAAGAGGCAGGAATCGGGAAGCGTTTAATCTTCCTTATATTCCTTGTGGCACGCCTTGCAGGACTCGCCAACTTTGCCAAATTGCGGTTTGATGGCTGCCATGTCGCCACCTTTGGCGGCTTCAACCAGAGCGGCTGCTTCTACTTGGAAGGTTTCCATTTTCTTGTTGAAATCTTCAGCGTTCAATTCAATATCAGCTTTGGCTTCGGTTTCGCCACTGTAGCTGCCTGCAACGAAGCCATTGATTGGGAATTTGCTTAATGCTGCAACGGCTTCGGCATTCTTAGTAAATTCTGCCGCATTGAATTCGACATCACCTTTGACCATGGCAGCCATTGGGCCAAAGTGGTGTTTGATCATGGTGAAAGCACCTTGACGGTAACTAATCGCCTGTTCTTCCGGTGATTTTTCTTCATCTGCCATCGCGCTGGATGCAGCAGTAAAGCTGGCGGTTGCCAGTACGATAGTCAGCAACTGTTGAAAACGGTTCATGCTAGTTAGCTCCTTATGGTTAAGCCCGTAATTCTCGCAGCTTTTGGCGTGCTAATTCAATAAAACCGTATGCAGGGGAGTAATAGTTGTAAAGCGGAACTTTTTTCCCATTGAATGTCCGTTTGAAGCGATTGATGCCTTGCATGATCGGGTCGTTAGTATTTTCTACGTAGCCACCCCAATCGTAGGTACGGAAGCCTGCTTTCTTGAAATGACACATTCCTTGCCAGTGCAGGCAACGGTTGGCAAAGCCCATAGCGCGCCGCATGTCAGGGTCATGTTTATAGGCTTGCGAACTGGCTGAAATCAACAAGTTGGTACAGCTTGTGGCTGCCGAGATCAGGTAGAAGTGGCAAATGACAGGGCTGCCTGCGTAATCGGCGCTGAAAATGGCGTAGTTATTACGCCCGATGCTATTCGCATCAGCTTCAGTGAACAGGGATAAGC
Source organism: Thiothrix litoralis (assembly GCF_017901135.1). NCBI lineage: Bacteria > Pseudomonadati > Pseudomonadota > Gammaproteobacteria > Thiotrichales > Thiotrichaceae > Thiothrix > Thiothrix litoralis. The sequence continues at coordinate 746,389 of NZ_CP072801.1, forward strand.
CTCGCGTCTGTGCAAAGGCATTGTAGAGCGGCATGAATTGTTCGAGCGGGGTGTTCAGGTTGAGGGTAAAGCGCTGCTCCTGCTCGCAACGGCGAATCTGGTTGCGGGTATCTTTGGGGAAATTCTGGAAAATGCTGGTTTCGTCCGGGGTCAGGTCAGTCAGCAGGGTATGGCGGTATTCAGTGTTGAACAGGCGCGGCTTTGCCGGGGAATAGCAGTCCATGTAGGCGGTGGGCAACAGTAAATCATGCCAATTAGGGTGCTGTGGTTGAGTGAAGTAATACTTCTGGATGGGGATGCCGTAGCAGTTACTTTTGACTCTCATAATACCTATTAATCATTGTTTTTAGCCTATTCTAAGTTATCGGCAAGGATTAATGGGCTGAAAGCTGATGAATGGAAGGTTTTTGCTTTTTCGTCATGTATTAGTGTTTGTTAATGTTGTAACATTCCGATTCTTTTTAGGGTTTTCAGGATGTCGTCGTCAATGAAACAATTTTTCCTCCCCTTTCTGGTATGGTTTGGGATGGTTAATCGCCAGACACTTAAGGCGGATTTTTTTGCAGGATTGACCGGGGCTGTGGTGGTGTTGCCCCAAGGTGTAGCGTTTGCTGCGATTGCCGGGCTACCGCCAGAATACGGTTTGTATACTGCGATGGTGACACCGATCATTGCCGGTTTGTTCGGTTCCTCATTACACCTTATTTCTGGTCCGACCACGGCAATTTCCTTGGTGGTTTTTTCTACTATTAGCCGTTATTCAGAGCCAGGTTCAGCAGAATTCATCCAGATGGTGCTGACATTGACCTTCCTTGCTGGTGTGTACCAGTTGGTATTTGGCCTGATGCGCATGGGAATGCTGGTTAACTTTGTTTCGCATACTGTGGTTATTGGTTTCACTGCGGGGGCTGCCATCCTGATTGCTACCAGCCAGATGAAATACGTGCTGGGTATTGCCATCCCCAAAGGTGAATCTTTCCTGCATACTTGGATGGATGTGATTACAAACATTGGCGGGATTAACCCGTACATCCTGCTTGTGGCTGTTTTTACCATGCTGTCTGCCTTGTTGCTGAAACGGTTTTTCCCCAGAATGCCGCATTTGTTGTTTGGGATGGTGATGGGCAGTCTTGCCAGTTTTGCAGTGGGGGGCGAAGCACACGGCCTTAAATATGTCGGTGAAATTCCGGGGCATTTACCGCCGTTTTCTGTGCCGGAACTGTCATTCGCCATGTTACGTGAATTGGCCTCCGGGGCGTTTGCCGTAGCATTGCTGGGCTTGATTGAAGCAGTGTCGATTGCCCGTTCGATTGCGACCAAATCCCAGCAGCGGCTGGATGGTAATCAGGAGTTTGTTGGGCAAGGTTTATCGAATATTGTCGGCAGCTTTTTCTCCAGCTACGCGGGTTCTGGGTCGTTTACCCGTTCTGGTATCAACTACGCTGCGGGTGGGCAAACCCCGTTGGCCGCAGTATTTGCAGCCATTCTGTTGGCACTGATCGTGTTGCTGGTTGCACCGTTAGCCAAGTATCTCCCGGTAGCGGCGATGGGGGGGATTATCCTGTTGGTAGCCTATAACTTGATCGACATGCATCATATCAAGCACATTATTGAAAGTAGCCGTTCCGAAACCTCGATTTTGGCGACAACCTTTTTCGCGACCTTGTTTATGGAGCTGGAATTCGCCATTTACATGGGTGTCATCTTGTCCCTGATGATTTTCCTGATGCGCACATCCATGCCCAGTATTGTCAGTTTGGCACCCAATCCTGAAGAAGTTCACCATAAGCTCGCGGAAGTGGAGGAATACAACCTGCAAGAATGCCCGCAGTTGAAAATGATACGGGTCGATATGTCGATCTATTTCGGTTCACTGGACAAGGTTCAGCGTGAATTGGGCAAGATCGTAGAGAAACAGCACATTAAGCACGTTCTGATGATTGGTGAAAGCATCAATTTCATTGATCTTGCCGGGGCGGAAATGCTGGTGCAGGAAGCCAAGCGTCTCAAGTCACTGGGCGGCGGTTTATACCTGCAAGGGGCGAAAAACAAAGTCTATGACTTTATGGATCGTATCGACTTTGTGGCTGATTTTGGCGAAGGCAATGTTTTTGGCAGCAAGGAAGCTGCCATCAAATCCCTGAGTAGGCGTTTAGATCGCGGTATTTGTGCCCAGTGCCACAAGCGCATTTTCCGTGAATGCGCGGGTTTGCCGAGTCCGAAGGCTTGAGGATCTGCATAAACTAAGGCTGTACTGTCTAAAGGGGCGGGTGTATAATTCGCCCCTTTTTAGCAACCTTAAATCTGGAGCCTAGGCGAATATGTCTCTGAGTGCAGAAGTAAAGGCTGGTGTTGTTGCACAATACCGCCAATCAGACACAGATACCGGGTCCCCGGAAGTGCAAGTTGCGCTGTTAACAGCGCGAATTCAGCATCTGACGGACCATTTTGCAAACCACAAGCATGACCACCATTCCCGTCGCGGATTGTTGGCAATGGTTAGCCAGCGTCGTAAGCTGCTGGATTACCTCAAGCGCAAGGATCTGGGCCGTTATCAAGCCCTGATTTCCAGCTTGGGTCTGCGCCGCTAAGTAGGTGCAGCACGACGAAACACCGCCTTTGTGCGGTGTTTCGTTATGTGTCAGTTCATTGTTTATCATTACTCGTCACGCAGGAAGGTTGTTGAAAAGGCTTTGTACAACCTACCGAATCTTTTTCAACAGCCTGCCCGTGATACCTCTCTCCCCATAAAATCGCTTAAAAGGACATCCCAACGTCATGGCAAAAATCACCAAGACTTTCCAATACGGTAATAATACCGTCACTATCGAAACTGGCGAAATCGCCAAGCAAGCTACCGCCGCCGTCCTGATCACCATGGACGACACCAGTGTTCTGGTTACCGTCGTTGGCAGCAAAGAAACCGTTCCGGGTCGTGATTTCTTCCCCATGACGGTGGATTATCAAGAAAAATTCTACGCAGCAGGCCGCATTCCCGGTGGTTTCTTCAAACGCGAAGCGCGTGCTACTGAAGAGGAAACATTGGTTGCCCGTCTGATCGACCGTCCTTTGCGCCCACTGTTCCCAGAAGGCTTCACGCATGAAGTGCAATTGATTGCGACGGTGGTTTCCATGAACCCGGCAGTCAGCGCTGATATTCCAGCATTGCTGGGTGCTTCTGCGGTGATGGCGCTGTCTGGTATGCCATTCCAAGGCCCTATCGGTGCAGCACGGGTTGGCTACCGCGATGGTGGTTATTTGCTGAATCCATCCAAAGAAGAGCTGCTCACGTCTGATTTGGATCTGGTGATTGCAGGTACTGAATCTGCGGTGCTGATGGTTGAATCTGAAGCGAAAGAGCTGAGCGAAGAGGTGATGCTGGGCGCGGTCATGTTCGGTCACGAGCAAATGCAAGTTGCGGTCAATGCCATCAAAGAACTGGCGGCAGAAGTCGCCACTCCGGCGTGGGACTGGTCTGCTCCTGTAGCGAATGTTGCACTGGCAGATGCGGTGGAAGCGGCTTGTTCTGCTGATCTGGTTGAAGCTTTCCAGATTGCTGATAAGCAAGCGCGTTATGCCCGTATTCATGAAGTGCAGAGTGCACTGGTTGAAAAGCTGGCAGCGAAAGAAGGCGCAGAAGGTTTCAGCGCTGACGAAATCAAAGGTGAATTCAAAAACGCTGAGAAGAAAGTCGTGCGCGGTACTATCCTTGATGGTAAGCCCCGTATTGATGGCCGTGCCCTTGACGCAGTACGTCAAATTACTGTTCGCGTTGGCGTATTGCCACGTGCACACGGTTCCGCACTGTTCACCCGTGGTGAAACACAGGCACTGGTTGTCACCACGCTGGGTACAGAACGTGATGCACAGGTCATTGACGCGATTACGGGTGAATACAAAGATAACTTCCTGTTCAACTACAACTTCCCGCCGTACAGCGTAGGCGAAACCGGGCGTTTTGGTTCACCGAAGCGTCGTGAAATCGGTCATGGTCGTTTGGCTAAACGTGGTGTGAAGGCGATGGTGCCAAGCACTGACGATTTCCCTTACACCATCCGTTGCGTGTCTGAAATCACTGAATCCAATGGTTCCAGCTCCATGGCGAGTGTGTGCGGCAGTTCATTGGCAATGATGGATGCAGGCGTACCGTTGAAAGCACCGGTTGCGGGTATCGCGATGGGTCTGATCAAGGAAGGCGAGCGCTTTGCTGTTCTGTCCGACATCCTTGGTGATGAAGATCACCTCGGTGATATGGACTTTAAAGTAGCCGGTTCTTCCGACGGTATTACCGCGCTGCAAATGGACATCAAGATCACGGGCATCACCAAGGACATCATGCAGCAAGCCCTGGTACAAGCCAAAGCAGGTCGTTTGCATATCCTCGGCGAAATGGCCAAAGGTCTGGAAGCGCCACGTGACGAAGTGTCTGAATTCGCACCCCGTTACGTCACCATGAAGATCAACCCGGACAAAATCCGCGAAGTTATCGGTAAAGGTGGCGAAACCATCCGTGGCATTACTGCTGCAACGGGCGCAAGTGTTGACATCAATGACGAAGGTTTCATCAAAATCGCCGCCATTGACGCGAAAGCTGCCTATGAAGCGCGTAGCATGATCGAAGCGATCACTGCTGAAGTCGAGCTGGACAAAGTTTACACCGGTAAAGTGGTACGTTTGATGGACTTCGGTGCATTCGTGACCATCCTGCCGGGTAAAGACGGTTTGTTGCACATTTCCCAGATCAGCAATGACCGTGTGGAAAAAGTTACGGATTTCGTGAATGAAGGCGATATCGTCAAAGTTAAAGTCATCGAAATCGACCGTCAGGGTCGGATGCGTTTGAGCATGAAAGCAGTAGGCGAAGGCGAGTAAGCTTTCCTCCTTCTTTGATACCAAACAAAAGACCCTGAGGGGTCTTTTGTTTTTGGTGTCGACAAAAGATTCCTTGTATACTTTTATCCGTACATTAAGCGTGCAGATAGGCGCGTAATGTCGACAATGTGAACCATATCTGGTTGACCTTAGCCATAAAAAACCCTATAATGTCGACAATTCATAAGATCATCAAAGGAAGCATCTAATCGGGTGCTAATTGAGACAATACCAAGAGGATGTGTGCAGATGAGCAGTGAGATTCTGACCCCGGTACTACCGGAATCCGTCGCTGATGCTACCGTGGTGACATGGAGCAAGCAGGTCGGTGATAGCGTCAAGCAGGACGAAGTTCTGGTTGAAATTGAAACCGATAAAGTAGTATTGGAAGTGCCTGCGCCTGCTGATGGCGTCCTCACTGAAATTGTCCAACAAGCCGGAGCAACTGTCATCAGCAGCCAATTGCTGGGTCGTATGACAGTAGGTGCAGTAGCCGCCGCTCCTAAAGCCGCCGAAGCAGCACCTGCTGCCGCTCCAGCCGCCGAAGCAGCACCTGCTGCCGCTCCAGCCGCTAATGCTGAACCTCAAACAGCTCCCGCTGCCCGCAAGTTGATGGCTGAAAACAATCTTTCTACGACTGATGTCGAAGGTTCCGGCAAGCAAGGCCGCATCCTCAAGGAAGACGTACAAGCTGCGGTTGCCAGCAAACCTGCTGCTGCGCCAGCCACTGTTGCTAGTGCACCTGCGCCAACAGTTGCTGTTGCCGCTTCTGGTGCTCGCATGGAACAGCGCGTCCCTATGACCCGCCTGCGTGCACGCATCGCCGAACGTCTGATGTACGCCAAGCAATCCACCGCGATGTTGACTACCTTCAACGAAATCGACATGAAACCGTTGATGGATATGCGTGCCGAATACAAAGACGCCTTCGAGAAAAAACACAAAGCGAAATTGGGCTTTATGTCCCTGTTCGTCAAAGCGGCCGCTGTAGCGCTGCAACGCTTCCCTGAAGTCAATGCCTCCATTGATGGCAATGACATTGTTTACCACGGCTTCTGCGATATTGGGATTGCCGTGTCATCTGATCGCGGTTTGGTCGTGCCTATCCTGCGCAACACCGAAAACATGGGTCTGGCAGACATCGAATCCGGCATTGCCGGGTACGCAGCCAAAGCCCGTGAAGGCAAGCTGGATATGGGCGACCTGACTGGTGGTACGTTCACTATAACCAACGGGGGCGTTTTTGGGTCGTTGCTATCAACCCCAATTCTCAACCCTCCTCAAAGCGCGATCCTGGGGATGCACTCGATCCAGAAGCGCCCTGTCGTTGTCAATGATCAGATTGTTATTCGCCCGATGATGTATGTGGCTCTGTCGTATGACCACCGCATCGTTGACGGTCAAGGTGCTGTTACCTTCCTGAAAACCATCAAGGAATTGGTCGAAAATCCGGTTCGCTTGGTATTGGATGTTTGAGGTAACACGTCATGACTGATAAATATGATGTCATCATCATCGGGGCAGGCCCCGGTGGTTATGTGGCAGCCATACGTTGCGCCCAGCTCGGCCTGAAAACCGCGTGTGTGGAAGAGTGGATCAACAAACAGCAAAAGCCAGCCTTGGGCGGCACTTGCCTGAATGTCGGTTGTATTCCTTCCAAAGCCTTGCTGGAAAGCTCCGAGCGTTTTGAGGAAATCGCCAAACACAATGCTGATCATGGCATTACGGTTGACGGTTTGCAGATTGACGTTGCCAAAATGGTTGCCCGCAAGGACAAAATCGTCAACCAATTGACGGGGGGCATTGAGCAATTGTTCAAGGCTAACGGCATCACTTGGTTACAAGGTCGTGGCAAGTTGCTGGCAGGCAAGCAAGTAGAAGTCACTGCGCATGATGGCACGGTTGCGACTCACGCTGCTGACAACGTGATCATTGCGGTTGGTTCTACCCCGATTGAACTGCCGATTGCCAAATGGCTGGATACGCGCATTGTCGATTCGGCGGGTGCGTTGGATTGGGAAACCGTTCCTGCAAAACTCGGCGTGATCGGCGCAGGTGTTATCGGTCTGGAAATGGGCAGCGTCTGGCGTCGCCTCGGCTCTGAAGTGGTTGTCATCGAAGCGATGGATGATTTCCTCGGCACGGCTGACCGTGATGTCGCCAAATCAGCGCAAATGCAATTCAAGAAGCAGGGGCTGGACATCCGCCTCAGCTCGAAAGTTGCTAAGGTTGAAGCAGGCGATAACGGCATCACCGTGACCTACAACGACCCTAAAGGCGAGCAAACCTTGCTGGTTGACCGTTTGATCGTTGCCGTCGGGCGCAAGTCCAACACGGCGGGTGTTCTCGCTGATGATTGTGGCGTGCAACTCGATGAGCGTGGGCGCGTAGTGATTGACGGCCACCTGCAAACAGCCGTACCGGGCGTGTACGCCATCGGTGACTGCGTGGTTGGCCCGATGCTTGCACACAAAGCCTCGGAAGAGGGTGTGCTGGTTGCCGAACAGATCGTAGGCCAAAAGCCACATATCAACTATGACGCTATTCCGTGGGTTATTTATACTCACCCGGAAATTGCGTGGGTAGGCAAAACCGAAGCCGAACTCAAAACGGCGGGTGTTGAATACAACGTTGGTAGCTTCCCGTTTGCTGCTAATGGTCGCGCTAAAGCGATGGATCAAGCTGATGGTCTGGTGAAAGTACTGGCAGATGCCAACACTGACCGGATTCTAGGCGTGCATTTTGTTGGGCCATTGGCCTCTGAACTGGTGGGACAAGCCGTGATTGCGATCGAAACCGAATGTTCGGCGGAAGATCTTGCACGCATGACCTTTGCGCACCCAACTGTTTCAGAAGCGATTCACGAAGCCATGTTGGCAGTAGATGGGCGGGCACTTCATGCCGTTGGCAAAAAGCGTAAGTAAGCCATCTTTCTAATAGAATACGCTTAACGCCACGGTCTGCTGTATGCAGATACGTGGCGTTTGTACGAATATAACCCGCGTTTTAGCGGTGAATTACCAAAGGAACTGAGGATGAATCTACACGAATATCAGGCCAAATCTGTATTTAGCCAATACGGGATGCCTGTGCCTAATGGCAAAGTTGCGTCTACTGCGGCAGAAGCAGAAGCAGCGGCAGCCTCGTTGTCGACAGCGACGGTTGTCGTTAAGGCGCAAGTCCATGCCGGTGGTCGCGGTAAAGCAGGTGGCGTGAAACTGGTTAAGACACCAGCAGAAGCCGGTACGTTTGCTGCTAGCCTGTTGGGCACAAATTTGGTGACTTACCAAACTGACAAAAACGGTCAGCCGGTCAATACCATTCTGGTGGAAGAAACGTGCAATATCGCCCGTGAACTGTACCTCGGTGCTGTTCTCGATCGTGCTACACGTCGTATCGTCATCATGGCTTCTACTGAAGGTGGCATGGAAATCGAAACGGTTGCCCATGAAACCCCAGAAAAAATCCTTAAAGCAATGGTTGATCCATTGGTTGGTGTTATGCCTTACCAAGGGCGCGATCTGGCGTTTGGCTTGGGTTTAGAAGGTGCACAAATTGGACAATTCACCAAATTACTGGTCGGCTTGGGCAAAATGTTCAAGGAAAAAGACCTGTCTTTGGTAGAAATCAATCCATTGGTCGTAACGGCTGAAGGCAACTTGCTGTGTCTCGATGGCAAAGTAAATGTGGACAGCAATGCTCTTTACCGTCAGCCAGCCTTGGTCGCAATGCGTGACAAATCCCAAGAAGATGCGCGTGAAATCGAAGCAGACGAATGGGAACTGAACTACGTTGCACTCGAAGGCAATATCGGCTGCATGGTTAACGGCGCAGGCTTGGCAATGGCGACTATGGACATCATCAAGCTGTCCGGTGGTCAACCTGCCAACTTCCTCGACGTGGGCGGTGGCGCAACGGCTGAACGCGTCGCGGCAGCTTTCAAAATCATTCTGTCAGACTCTGCTGTTAAAGGCATTCTGATCAATATCTTCGGCGGTATCGTGCGTTGCGACCTGATTGCTGAAGGGATTATCAAAGCGGTTCAAGAAGTGAATGTTTCTGTCCCTGTTGTAGTGCGTTTGGAAGGCAATAATGCAGAAAAAGGTGCTGAATTGCTGACTAGTAGTGGCTTGGCTGTGATTGCTGCGAGCGATCTCGGTGATGCTGCCCTGAAAATTGTCGCTGCCGTAGGAGAAGCCGCATGAGCGTATTAATCAATAAAGACACTAAAGTTATTTGCCAAGGTTTCACTGGCAAGCAAGGTACTTTCCATTCCGAACAAGCGATTGCTTACGGCACTAAAATGGTTGGCGGTATTACGCCGGGCAAAGGTGGCACAACGCATTTGGGTTTGCCGGTATTCAATACCGTGCGTGAAGCGGTCGAAGCCACCGGCGCAGAAGCCAGCGTTATTTATGTACCCGCCGCATTTTGCAAAGATTCTATCATTGAAGCGGCCTACGCCGGTATCAAGCTGATCGTGTGCATTACTGAAGGCATTCCGGCACTGGATATGCTGGATGCTAAAGTCGTGGTCGACAGCCTTGGCGTGCGTCTGATCGGGCCAAACTGCCCTGGTATCATCACACCGGGTGAATGCAAAATCGGCATCATGCCGGGTCACATCCACAAACCTGGCAAGGTGGGTATCATTTCTCGTTCCGGTACCTTGACGTATGAAGCGGTTAAGCAAACCGGCGAGTGGGGTCAAAGCACCTGTATCGGTATCGGTGGCGACCCGATTCCGGGCATGAGTTTTATCGATGCGCTGACCTTGTTCCAAGCTGATCCGCAAACGGAAGTGATCCTGATGTGTGGCGAAATCGGTGGGTCGGCGGAAGAAGAAGCGGCAGAGTTCATTAAAGCCAACGTAACCAAGCCTGTGGTTTCCTACATTGCAGGCGTTACTGCACCCAAGGGTAAGCGCATGGGTCACGCTGGTGCGATTATTGCAGGCGGAAAAGGTACTGCGCAGGAAAAGTATGCTGCACTGCAAAACGCGGGTGTGTATACTGTTCAGTCTCCGGCTGAACTAGGGAAGGGTGTTGCCGCTGCATTTGCCAGTCTCTCCAAATAAATAAGGCGAGGCTTGTTTTTGCCATAGACTATTGGTTTTCTTATTGATTTTTTGCTTTGGAGTGCCCCATGACCAAACAGACCGTAACCCTTACGGATAACGCCACGGGTAAACAGGTTGAACTGGATGTCCTAGAACCCAGTGTGGGTGTCAAGACGATTGACATCCGCAAGCTCTATAAAGAGTTGGGTTATTTCACCTATGACCCCGGTTTTATGTCAACCGCCAGTTGTTCCAGTGAGATCACCTATCTGGATGGGGATGAGGGCACGCTGCTCTATCGTGGTTATCCGATTGCGCAATTGGCAGAACACAGCACCTTTCTGGAAGTCTGCTACCTTTTGTTGAATAAAAACTTGCCGAACAAGCAAGAATTGGCAGATTTCGAGTACATGATTTCCCGCCATACCATGTTGCATGATCAGGTGCAGTATTTCTTCCGGGGTTTCCGTCGGGATGCGCATCCGATGGCAACCGTGGTGGGTGTGGTCGGGGCGTTGTCAGCGTTTTACCACGATGACATGAATATCCATGACCCGGAACAGCGTAAGCGTTCTGCGCACCGTTTGATTGCTAAAATGCCGACCATTGCGGCATGGAGCTACCGTTATTCGGTTGGCTTGCCATTCGTTTATCCGCGCAATGACTTGTCGTATGCGGAAGATTTCCTGCACCTGATGTTCTCTGTGCCGACCGAACCGTACAAGGTTGACCCATTACATGCCAAGGCGCTGGAAGTCATTATGATTTTGCACGCCGATCATGAGCAAAATGCTTCCACGTCCACAGTACGTTTGGCGGGCAGTTCGGAAGCGAACCCGTTTGCAGCGGTGGCTGCGGGGATTGCATCCTTGTGGGGGCCTGCGCACGGTGGTGCGAATGAGGCTGTGATTAACATGTTACGTGAAATCGAGAAATCCGGTTTGCCACTGTCACATTGGGTAGATCGTGCCAAAGACAAGAATGACCGTTTCCGTTTGATGGGCTTTGGGCATCGGGTTTACAAGAACTACGACCCACGCGCTAAAATCATCCGTGAGCTGGCCAATGAAATTCTCGACCGCTTGCCTGCCAATGACCCGAACCAGAAGCTGTTCGCGATTGCGCGTGAGCTGGAACAGGTGGCATTGAGCGATGAATATTTCAAGGCACGTAACCTGTACCCGAATGTCGACTTCTATTCCGGTGTTATTTTCCTGAGCATGGGGATTCCAGTCAGTATGTTTACGGTCATGTTCGCGCTGGCGCGTACCATTGGCTGGATTTCGCAATGGGATGAAATGATGGGTGACGAAGAGTCACGTATCGGGCGTCCACGTCAGTTGTACGTTGGTGCAACGGCTCGTGACTATGTTCCAGTAGATGAAAGATAAGATTTGTTTGTTCTGAGGAGACTATTGAATGTTGCAAGAATATCGCCAACACGTTGCGGAACGCGCCGCTCAAGGCATTCCACCCAAGCCACTGGATGCTGCACAAACTGCCGCACTGGTGGATTTGCTGAAGAACCCACCAAAGGGCGAAGAAGCGTTTCTGGTTGACCTGCTGGAAAACCGCGTACCGGCGGGGGTGGATGAGGCAGCTTATGTAAAAGCTGGCTTCCTCGCGGTGGTTGCCAGTGGTGAAGTGAAATGCGCCCTGATCAGTCAGGTTCGTGCAGTTGAAGTGTTGGGTATGATGCTGGGTGGCTACAATGTGCAGCCATTGATTGCAGCACTCGATAGTGACGTTACCGCAGCGGTAGCGGCAACTGCTTTGTCACACACACTGCTGATGTTTGATGCCTTCCATGATGTGGAAGAAAAAGCCAAAGCGGGCAATGCTGCTGCCAAGCAGGTTATGGCATCGTGGGCGGCGGGTGAATGGTTCACTTCCAAGCCTGAAGTGGCTAAGAAAATCACCGTTACCGTTTTCAAAGTAACCGGCGAAACCAACACTGACGATTTGTCGCCTGCACCGGATGCATGGTCACGCCCTGACATCCCACTCCATGCTAACGCGATGCTGAAAATGGCACGCGACGGTATCGAGCCAGAAGTGCCCGGTTCCGTTGGCCCGTTGAAGCAGATCGAAGCAATGAAGGCGCAAGGCTTCCCAGTGGCTTACGTCGGTGACGTGGTAGGTACAGGTTCTTCACGTAAATCAGCGACCAACTCCGTGCTGTGGTTCTTTGGCGATGATATGCCGGGGATTCCTAACAAGCGTGCAGGCGGTTACTGCTTCGGTAGCAAGATTGCGCCTATTTTCTTCAACACCATGGAAGATGCGGGTGCACTGCCAATCGAAATGGACGTTGCCCAAATGAACATGGGCGACGTGGTTGATGTGTATCCGTATGAAGGCGTTGCTAAGCGTCACGGTACAGATGAAGTCATTTCCACCTTCGGCCTGAAAACCCAAGTGTTGTTGGACGAAGCCCGTGCGGGTGGTCGTATCAACCTGATTATCGGGCGTGGCTTGACGGCCAAAGCGCGGGAGTCACTAGGTCTGCCGCCGGTTGACCTGTTCCGTACCCCTGAGCAGCCTGTTGATACCGGCAAAGGTTTCACGCTGGCACAGAAAATGGTCGGTAAGGCTTGCGGCATGACGGGTGTACGCCCTGGCATGTACTGCGAACCGAAAATGACCACGGTGGGTTCTCAGGATACTACTGGCCCGATGACTCGTGATGAGCTGAAAGATCTGGCTTGTCTGGGTTTCTCGGCGGATCTGGTTATGCAGTCTTTCTGTCATACAGCGGCTTACCCTAAGCCGGTTGACGTAACGACGCATCACACGCTGCCTGATTTCATCATGACCCGTGGCGGTGTTTCTTTGCGCCCTGGTGATGGCATTATCCACTCGTGGTTGAACCGCATGTTGCTGCCAGATACCGTTGGTACCGGTGGTGACTCGCATACCCGTTTCCCGATGGGGATTTCCTTCCCGGCAGGTTCTGGTTTGGTGGCATTTGCGGCGGCGACGGGCGTTATGCCATTGGATATGCCGGAATCCGTGCTGGTACGTTTCACGGGCAAAATGCAGCCGGGTATTACCTTGCGTGACCTCGTTCATGCCATTCCACACAAAGCGATCCAGATGGGTCTGCTGACGGTGGAAAAGAAAGGCAAGAAGAACGTGTTCAATGGCACCGTTGTGGAAATCGAAGGTCTGGATCACCTGACCGTCGAGCAAGCCTTTGAATTGTCGGATGCGTCTGCGGAACGTTCTGCGGCGGGCTGTACGGTTGCGCTGTCTGAAGCCTCTGTGGCGGAATACCTGCGTTCCAATATCGTCATGCTGAAGTGGATGCTGTCCGAAGGTTACGGCGATGTACGTACCATCGAACGCCGCATTGGCAAGATGGAAGAATGGCTGGCTAACCCAAGCCTGCTGCGTGCGGATGCGGATGCAGAATACGCGGCTGTGATCGAAATCAATATGGATGAGATCAAAGAGCCTATCCTGTGCGCACCGAATGACCCAGATGATGCACGTCTGTTGTCTGAAGTGGCTGGTCGCAAGATTGATGAAGTCTTCATCGGTTCTTGCATGACCAACATCGGTCACTTCCGTGCTGCGGGTAAATTGCTGGATGCTGCCAACACGCAAATCCCCACCCGTATGTGGATTGCACCACCGACCAAGATGGATGCAGCCCAGTTGAGTGACGAAGGTTACTACAACATCTACGGTCGTGCCGGTGCGCGGATGGAAATGCCGGGCTGTTCACTGTGTATGGGTAATCAGGCGCGTATCGCTGAGAAATCCACCGCTGTGTCCACCTCTACGCGTAACTTTCCGAACCGTTTGGGTACAGGCGCTGACGTGTTCCTGGCTTCTGCTGAACTGGCATCCGTGGCTGCGGTCATGGGTAAACTGCCAACAGTTGCCGAGTATATGGAATACGCCAACAAGCTGGATAGCATGTCGGCTGACATCTACCGCTACCTGAACTTCGACAAGATGGAAAGCTACCAACATGCGGCGGCGAAAGTTGTGCCGATTCCGGTAGTTGCTGGGTAATAGTCCCACTTCTCTAAAAAGCCCCGCATTGCGGGGCTTTTTTTTGTATTCAGAATGGTTAGTGCTAGTGTTGGACTAAATCACCAAGGGAGTTGTAGAGATGCTTAACTGGAACGACGTTCTCCGCTTTGCCGATACCGGTAATCCGACGCCCGACCGCGTTGTCAGGAAATCCGAAGAAGAATGGAAGGCGCAACTGAGCGATGAGCAATACCACGTTACCCGGCGCAAAGGTACCGAGCGCCCGTTCAGTTCAGGCATGTGTAGCCTGTTTGAGCCGGGGCTGTATGGCTGTGTTTGCTGCGGCACTTTACTGTTTGACGCCAACGAAAAATTTGAGTCGGGCACAGGCTGGCCTTCCTTTACCCAGCCAGTCAAGGCTAACGCGATTGCGTACCATGCCGACCGTTCGCACGGCATGACACGTGTGGAAACCACCTGCAATACCTGTGGAGCACATTTGGGTCATGTCTTCCCAGATGGCCCAGCGCCTAGCGGCCTGCGTTACTGCATGAATGCGGTTGCTCTAAAAAAACAGGCGGCGAGTCTGGAAAAAGCCACGTTCGGCGGCGGCTGTTTTTGGTGTACTGAAGCTATTTTCCGTGAACTGGATGGCGTGCATTCCGTGGAAAGCGGTTACAGCGGCGGGGCTGTCGACAACGCCAATTACCGGCAGGTATGCAGTGGTTCCACCGGTCATGCAGAAGTCATCCAGATACTGTTTGACCCGGCTATCATCAGCTACCGGGAACTGTTGGAAATCCACATGCTGACCCATGACCCGACCACGCTAAACCAGCAAGGCGCAGACCGGGGAACCCAGTACCGCAGCATTATTTTTACTCATAATAATGAGCAGCGGCAAATAGCAGAAGACTTGCTGGCATCCCTGAAGGATGGTTTTCGTGACGCCATCGTGACGCAAGTTGCCCCGCTGGAAACCTTCTACAAAGCAGAAGACTACCATCAGGACTATTACAACCTGAATGGCAGTGCGGGTTATTGTCAGGCGGTGATTAGCCCGAAACTGCGCAAATTCCGCGAGAAATTCAAGGCAAAACTGGCCTCCTAGCCCTTTAAAAAAGCCCCGCAATGCGGGGCTTTTTTCTGCTTAATCGTACAGCATAATGTCGCCAATGGATTGCGCCCATTGTCCGAAAGCCGGAACGCTAAACATCTCATCACCAATCGCCCGCAGCATATCAGACACCAGCATCACGCCCATTTCCTTCAACGGGAAAGCTTTCGCGTAGTTGAGGATATGCCCGTAAACCTCTGCCGCTTGCGGTGTACCTTTGGCTCGAATCGCCCGCCCGACCAGTGACGACGCCACCGCGTATTGCAAATCGACTTCCTTAGGCGCTTTGATGTCTTCACCACGCAAAATCGCATCCAGATCCGGCATTTGGTCAAGGCTGTCGACAAAGGCTTTCAGCTCGATACCTGCTGCTGGCCCCACACAGGCTTGCAGTGTACCCAGCAACAGGGCAGGGGAGTCACCAAATTTCTGCAAGGCACGGTGGGCAAATTCCCACGAACGCGGGGTCGGGAAAGCGACCGGATTATGCGCGGGGTCAAAGTTAAACAGCTGTTCCGGGCGGAAGCGCAGGAAACCGATAATGCGTTCGTCGATATTGTTTTTGTACGCCCACGCCACCCAGTCATCCAGATTCAGGTCGACTTCAAAGTGCGAAAAGCGGTTCGCCAATGGTGCGGGCATGGTGTAGGTCACGCCCCGGTCGCCTTGGCGGTTGCCTGCTGCGAAAATCGCCCAGCCATCCGGTACGCGGTAATCACCCAAGCGCCGGTCAAGGATCAACTGATACGCCGCTGCCGATACGCTGGGCACGGCGGAGGTGATTTCATCCAGAAACAGGATGCCCATCGGCCCGTGACGTTCCTCATCCGGCAGCATGGAGGGGATCGCCCATTCCACCAGTTCCTTGTCGCGGAAAGGGATGCCGCGCAAATCGCTGGGTTCCATCTGTGACAGACGCACGTCAATCACTGGCGTACCGTGGCGCACGCCGACTTGTGCGACGATTTGCGACTTGCCTACGCCCGGCGGCCCCCACAGCATGACCGGGGTATGATGACCTTCTAAAGTACCGAGAAACTCTTTATCGAGGATGGAACTGAGCGATGCTGGGCGCATAGGAAATCCTTATTCTGTCGTCACAAAGCATCCGATAATACGGCTTGCTGACAAAGGTGTGCAAATTGGCGTAAAACCCGCGTATCATTTACCGTTTTCGTCACCTTTAACAAGATCATGGCAAAGACACCCAAAAAGAAAAGTACTCCCGGTCAGAAAACCATTGCCCTGAATAAACAGGCACGCCACGAATTTTACATTGAACAAACCTACGAGGCTGGCATGGTCTTGCAGGGTTGGGAAATCAAAAGCCTGCGCGAAGGGCGGGTGCAACTCAAAGAAAGCTACGTGATTCTGGAGAAGGGTGAAGTGTTCCTGTTTGGCGCACATATCAGCGCTCTGCTATCCGCTTCGACCCACATCATCCCCGAATCCACCCGTACCCGTAAGCTATTGCTGCACGGCAATGAAATTTTCAAAATCAACGTCGCGGTTGACCGTAAAGGCTATGCTGTTGTGCCATTGGCGATGTATTGGAAAAATAACCGCGTCAAACTCGAAATCGGCCTCGGCAAAGGCAAACAGCAACACGACAAACGCGATACTGAGAAAGCCCGCGATTGGGGGCGTGAAAAAGATCGCATCATGAAACGCCATTGAGTAGAAATATATCGCCGGTAAAGCAGGCTTTGGCGCATTTTCTGCATTCATTCTGCTATTGTTTATAACGGTACAACACCACTTTAGCAACAAAGGAGATATGAATGGATGCCATTAACGCCATAATCAATGACATCAACAGTTTCGCGTGGGGACCACCCATGCTGATCCTGTTGGGGGTGACGGGG
The DNA here is from genome assembly GCF_017901135.1 of Thiothrix litoralis. Taxonomy (NCBI): domain Bacteria; kingdom Pseudomonadati; phylum Pseudomonadota; class Gammaproteobacteria; order Thiotrichales; family Thiotrichaceae; genus Thiothrix; species Thiothrix litoralis. The sequence goes on from NZ_CP072801.1 coordinate 763,286, forward strand.
GTATATTTGATGGTCGGGCTGGGCTTTTTGCCCTTGCGTAAAATTGGTTACGCCTTCGGCCTGATGGTTAAAAACGAATCCACTGGCGAAGGTGATATTCGCCCAACCCATGCGTTACTGACAGCTCTGTCTGCTACCGTGGGTACTGGCAATATCGCAGGTGTGGCAACTGCCATTGCCTTGGGTGGCCCTGGTGCGGTGTTTTACATGTGGATGATTGCCTTCATCGGCATGGCAACCAAGTATGCTGAAGCGGTCTGTGCGGTCAAATACCGCGAAGTTGACCATGATGGCAAACACGTTGGTGGCCCGATGTATTACCTGAAAAATGGTGTCGGGGCGAAAATGCCAAAGTTGGGTAAATTCCTTGCTTACGCCTTCGCCGTTTTTGGTGCAATTGCAGCGTTCGGCATCGGTAATGGTGCACAAATCCACTCGATGGCGGATGTGTTGCGTACTGACTTCGGTGTGCCGACTTATATTACCGGGGTTGTGGCGGCCGTGCTGGTGGGCTTTGTGATTCTTGGCGGGGTAAAACGCATTTCCGAAGTGGCAGCCAAACTGGTGCCTGCGATGATCCTGCTATACCTGTTCGGTGGCTTGATGGTGCTGGTCATCAATGTAGCTGAAATTCCCGCTGCGTTTGCGCTGATTTTTAAAAGTGCTTTTGAGCCTGCGGCGGCTGCGGGTGGTTTTGCGGGTGCGGCGGTTGCAGCCGCTATCCGTTACGGGGTTGCACGTGGGGTATTCTCGAATGAATCCGGCTTGGGTAGTGCAGCCATTGCGCATGGTGCGGCACAAACCAACGACCCGGTACGTCAAGGCAATATCGCCATGTTGGGGACATTCATCGACACCATTATTATTTGTACCATGACTGCATTGTGCATTCTGACCTCTGGCGCGTGGATGTCCGGTGAAAGTGGCGCACCGCTGACTTCAATGGCATTTGCCAACAGCTTCATGGGTGGTAATTACGTGGTGGCCATTTCACTGGCAGTCTTCTCCTTCACTACCTTGTTGGGCTGGAGTTATTACGGTGAACGTTGCTGGCAGTTCCTGTTCCACGAAAAGTCGGTGATCATTTACCGGGTCATGTGGGTTGGGGCAATTCTGTGGTTTGCCAACCAGAAAATTGATTTCATCTGGAACCTGTCCGACACGTTGAATGGTTTGATGGCGATTCCAAACATTATCGGTTTGCTGATCCTGTCACCGATGGTATTCAAACTGTCGAAAGAGTATTGGGCGCGGAAGCACGCCTAAGAAACCCCTCCTAGCCTCCCCTTATCAGGGGAGGAACAAGCTGTTACAGCATTTTTCTTACTCCCTCCCTTGATAAGGGGAGGGTTGGGGAGGGGTTTCTTTCTTGCTTGAGTTTCAGAACCCTAGTGAATGAATAAACAGATACGCCAGTAATAGGGGTGACACCCAGCGCAGCAGTTGATACCAGAAATTGAACCCACCTTGACTTAGCCCCAGTTCATCCTGCACATAGGCTTTCTTCATCACCCAGCCGGTAAAAAGGGCAATCGCCAAACCACCCAAGGGCAGCATGAAGGTGGAAGTCAGAATATCCAGCACATCAAACATACCATCGGTCTTTTGCGCCCCAGCGAATTCAAAACCAAATGACCAATGGCTGAATGACATCACGGTTATCAGCCCGAGCAACCAGGTTACGGTGGTAATGCTATAGGCGGCTGTTGAACGTTTCATGTCCCGATTTTCCACCAACCAAGCGGTGGCGGGTTCGATGAGGGAAATAGCAGAAGTCCAGGCTGCAAATACCAACAGTACGAAGAATACTGTGCCAAAGAACGCCCCGCCAAACATTTCACCAAAGGCAATGGGCAGGGTGACGAATACCAGCCCCGGCCCTGCGCCTGCTTCCAGACCATTGGCAAACACCAGCGGGAAAATCGCCATGCCAGCCAGTAATGCTACCAGCGTATCCATGATGGCAATCGCGAAAGTAGTTTTGGCAATGGAAGCCTCTTTGGGCATGTAAGAACCATAGGCCATGATGGCGCCCATCCCCAGACTGAGCGTGAAGAAGGCGTGCCCTAATGCGGTCAGAATTGCCTCCGGGGTCAGTTTGGTAAAATCGACTGCAAACAGGAAGTTTACCCCTTGCATGAAGTAGCCGGTTGACAGCGCATAACCCACCATGACCAGCAGCAACACGAATAAGGCAGGCATCAGGATACGCACCGCTTTTTCCAGCCCGGAACGCACGCCCCGCGCCACCACCACTGCTGTCATGACGCTAAAAATGGTGTGCCATAAGGTCAATTGCAGCGGGTCGCCCAATAACGCCCCTAGCTTGGCTCCGGCGGTTTCCCCGGTCAGACCGTTGAAATGACCACTGGCAGCTTCAATAACATAGGAAACAGCCCACCCGGCAATCACGCTGTAAAAGGACATGATCAGAATACCAGCCAGTACCCCGATTCCGCCCAACCATGCCCACGCCCCGGAAGTGCCAGATTCAAGGGCGAGCGTGCGCATGGAATTAATCGGGCTTTGTTGCCCACGTCGCCCCAGCAGGATTTCGGCCATCATAATGGGGATGCCGATCAGGCAGATACACAGCAGGTACACCAGCACGAATGCACCCCCACCATTTTCACCCGTGATGTACGGAAATTTCCAAATGTTACCGAGACCGACAGCGGAACCTGTGGCTGCCAGTACAAAAGTGAATCGTGATGACCACTGCTCATGAGCGGCTTTTTGATTAGACATGTTATCCTCCTGCTTTTATCCAGTGCTAAAGTCTAGCACTATTAGCTACCTACTCTGATAGTGAATGGAAATATGAACCAACTTCTCGACAACTTGCGCATCGTCATGGTGGAAACCTCGCACCCTGGCAATATTGGCTCGGCAGCACGTGCCATGAAGGTCATGGGTTTGAAAGACTTGCGTCTGGTCTCGCCACGCAAACCGTATTCGCAGGAAACCTTTGCACTGGCTTCTGGCGCGAATGACATTATCGAGCAGGCGAAAATCGTGCCAACCTTGCAGGATGCTGTGGCGGATTGTCAGATCGTGATCGGCGCAAGTGCGCGTTCCGAACGTACCCTGCAATGGCCGCAGATGGATGCGCGGGAATGCGGCACTTTCGTCGCCGAGCATTTGCCGCAGCAGCAGAAAATCGCGTTGGTGTTTGGGCGTGAACGTACCGGCTTGACCAACGAAGAGCTGGATCATTGCAATACGCTGGTGCATATCCCGATGGCGTTTGATTTCCTGTCGCTGAATATTGCGATGGCGATTCAGGTATTGGCTTATGAATGTGCGACTGCGTTTAGAATGGCAACACCTGTGCAGCCAGTAGCGGCTGACCCGGATGAAGTGTTGGCGAGTGCGGAGGCGTTGGAAGGGTTCTATACGCATCTGGAACAGTCGATGATTGAGACGCGCTTTCTTGACCCGGAAAACCCGCGCTTGTTGATGCGGCGGATGCGGCGATTGTTCGGAAGGGCGGGCGTGACGGTGAGCGAGATGAATATCTTGCGGGGGATGTTAGCAGCGTTTGCGGGACGGAAGTTCCAGAGTCGCGATTAAGAAGGTTTAATGATGGGGAAGGGCATTTTTTAATGAAAAGTATTCGTGGAATGGAGTGAAATCACCGTCAGATTCTAGCAGAGGCAAGTTTTTCTCGATGCAGAAGGTGGCGATCAGCACATCAATGGTTTCTCGCACGGTGATGCCGCGTTTGCGCAAAGCCCGAAAGTTGTCGGCACTTTTCAAGGCAATGGATTGGTCGAGCATGGTGAAATAATCCAGCGTCAACAGCAGTTCTTTGGCTTGGGCGTATTCCTTGTCCTGTTTGAAACCTTGCAGTACTTCGGTTAAGACAAGTTCCCCGGTTGCAACGGGTTGTGTGCCGAGCAGGTGGTCGAGCCAGTCACTTTGCGGGGTTGATTTACCGTTGAAATAATCAATCCAGACGCTGGAATCGACGAAGATCATGCTTTATCTACGCGCATTTCATCCAAATTGCCTTCCCAGTGCAGTTTTCCGCGAAATTCACGGATGCGGGCTTGCCGCGTAAGGCGCAACAGCAGTTGCAGGCCGCGTTCCACCGCTTCGCGTTTGGTTTGCAGCCCCGTTGCTTGGAGGACATCACGCATCAGCGTTTCATCAATGACGATATTGGTTCGCATGGTTCGGTGTGTATAGTTGTTTATGATGATACACATTCTATTGAAATGGGTGGGGGTAGTAAATGGTTTTTTATCATCATTAAAAACCAAGCGTTTAACCTGCTCAACCGTCACATCGATGCGGAGCAACTGCTGGAGCGCATGACCAAGCTATTCCTGCAAAGCCCTAACGCGGACAATAGGCGGGGCAGAATAGGAGCGGGAGTGTCAAACTATTCAGGCAGCAGGTTCTAAAACCACGTCTTCGGTGAATGCGCCGAGACTTTTCAGGGCGTTATTGATCGCGGTTTTAGCGGTTGCGACATCGCGGTGTTGTTCACTCAAAGCATTCTGTGCGGCTTGCAGTTGACCGTGGACATAGCCAACCGGCAGGAACACGGCGGTAGCGGAAATGTCATCCATGACTTCTTTCAGTTTGTCGGCGGCTTCCTTGTTTTGGCCTTTGCGACTCATGGCTTCGGCTTCCTTGACCTTGCCGCGTGCTTTTTGCGCTACTTGCGGCGCATACACCTGCATGTCATCCAGCTCTGCATAGAGGGGGAGCAGGTCGTCATAGAAGCGTGCGGTTTCTTCCATGGCCAGTTTGCCTTTGGCGTTGAAGACATCTTCCTTGACATCGGTGTAGGGCATGGACTGCATGACCGAATCATTCAGATGGTTGGCGGCTTCGACTTCACCTAGTGCCTTGCCGCTGTCACCTTGTTCGATAGCGGCGTGGGCAGCATTCAGATGGCGGACAATTTCATTGCCAGTATGCGCGGCAATTTTTCTCAGATTGGGGCTATCCCAGCCGGGGGCGGTGACGGTTTCCACCAAAGAGTTGGGCGGCTGGGCAGCTTCTGTGGCGGCGAAAGCGAAGGTGGAAGTGGATGCCAGCAGCAGGGCGCTCAGCATGATGGCGGTTGGCTTGTGTGAGGATACGGGTTTCATTGCATGATCTCCTTGACAGGTTGTTATCAGTTGACAGCGTGTTTTGCTGTTTCCACCTGTTACAAAGCATAATCTGTGCCAATTTTTTAAAAGTCTGTTTTTTAAGAATTTTTTATTATTTGACTGAGATCAATAAAAAAGCCGGGTATTTGTGCCCGGCTTTTGTTTGGGTGGTGTGGAATATTCCCCAGTGGTATCAGCGTAACTGGAATTTCTCAATCCGGTAGCGGACTTTTTCGCGGGTGGTATTCAATACCCGCGCCACTTCGGTGACATTGCCTTCGTGTTTTTCCAACATGCGGCTGATGATGTCGCCCACCATGTCATCCAGCCCCAGACTGCCATCCAGCCGGAAACAGATGAGGTCGTCGTCATCCTGCTTGTCGGGTACAGAGGGGGAATATGCTGTGCTGGTTGGGCTGACAGGTATGGCAGTGGCGGGTGGCAATGGGGCGCTTTGCAGTTGCAGCCATTGTTCGGGCAGTACGTTGGAGGTGGATAACATCACGCAGCGTTCTAGCACATTGCGCAGTTCGCGTACATTGCCCGGCCAGAGATAGCGTTCCAGCATCCCCCACACGCGTGGCGACAACTGGCTGACCTTTTTGCCGGATTTGGCGTTGAACTCGGCCAAAAAGCTGGGAACCAGTTCGTGCAAGTCAGAGGGGCGTTCTTGCAAGGCTGGCAGGCGCAGTTCAAACACGCTCAGGCGGTGGTACAGGTCAGCGCGGAAATGGCCTTCACTGATGTCGGTTTGCAGGTTGCGGTTGGTGGCGGCAATGATCTGGATGTCCACGCTAATTTCACGCTCACCACCCAAACGCCGCACTTTGCGGTCTTCCAACGCTTTCAGCAGTTTTGCTTGCAAATCCACGGGCATTTCGCCGATTTCATCCAGAAACAAGGTTCCGCCGTCAGCTTGTTCCATTAGTCCGCGATGGCGGCCTTTGGCACCGGTGAAAGAACCCGCTTCGTGTCCGAACAGTTCCGATTCCATCATTTCCTTGGGCAACGCGGCGCAGTTCAGTTCCACCAGCGGTTGTTTGGCGCGGCTGCCGGAGTAATGCAGGATACGCGCCGCCAGCCCTTTGCCCGTGCCGGTTTCGCCGGTCAGGATCAGGGCGCTGTAGGGAACTTGGCTAAGTTGTTGCAACATCTGCCGGGTTTGCGCTGCTGCCGGGCTGCTGCCGATGAAACTGTCCGGCTGGTAACGCTGGCTGGAGTCATGCGCCCCAGCCAGCAGGCGGCGTTGTGCCTGAGCGCTGCGCAAGGCGCTGTGGACGGTCATGTCCAGTTGTTCCTGCGGGCAGGGTTTGGTGAGGAAGTCAAACGCACCCAGTTGCAAGGCGCGGACAGAATCGGGCACGTCGCCGTAGCCGGTGAGGAATACCCATTCACAGCCGTTCAGGTTGCCCGCGTTTTCTTCCAGCAAATCCATGCCGTTACCGTCCGGCAGGTTGAGGTCGGACAGCACCAGCAACGGGTCGACGCTGCGGCTTTTGAGCTTGCGGCGGGCGTCGGCACAGTTTTCTACCCAGATGGCTTCGTAGCCCTGTTTGCGGTAATGGTGCTGGAGTTCGCTGCCCAGCAGGCGTTCGTCTTCGATGATGAGGATGGTTTCAGACATGTTTGCTCACACAGTTGAGTTGCAGGGTGACGCAAGCGCCATGCGGTTGCTCATTACGCAGCAACAGTTTGCCCGCGTGGTTACGCACGAAACGTTGTACGATCGACAGCCCCAGCCCCGTGCCGCCGACGCGGTGGGTGTTGAAGGCGCGGATATGGCTTTCCAGCATATCGGGCGGAAAGCCGGGGCCGTCATCGCAGACACTGATGGAGAGCAGCGTGTTTTCCAGCGTTGCTTGCAGGGTAATCGTGCCGGGCTGGTCAGCCATGGCTTGTTGCGCATTGAGGATCAAATTGAGTAAGGCTTGGCGTAGTTCAGTATCCGGCAGGCGACACACGATGTCGGTGGGAATGGCGTGGCGCAAGCTGATATGCGTGGGAATCTGATAACGCGCCAATGTCAGCAAGTCATCCACAGTTTTATGCAGGTGGACAGTGCTGATTTGTTCGGGTTGGTGGTGTGCCTGATCCAGCAGTCGGTTGAGCATCTGGATCATGCGGTCGATTTCTTGCCCAACCAGATCGAGGCGTGCCCGGTACGGGACATCCTCGCCACTTTCAGCGATTTCTTGGCGGATATTGCTACAGGCCATTTTGACACCCGCCAGTGGGTTGCGTAGTTCATGCGCCAGCCGTGCCATGACTTCGCCGAGGGCGGCGAGGCGTTCGGTATCGGCGAGGCTGCGTTGCTGGGCGATCAGGGTGCGGGCGGCTTTTTCTACTTGTTGTTCCAGCGCTTGCTCGTATTGCAGGTGTTCGGCTTCCAGCTCAGACAGGCGTATTACCATGCCATTATAGTTTTCCATCAGCGGCTGAAACATGGGGTCTACATTGTCCGGTGGGATGCGCTGATAGTGACGTTTGCCCAGCATCTCCATCAGGTAGCCCATGTGTTGCAAGGGGGTAAGGATGCGCCGTCGCATCAGGGTCAGCAGGATGACGGCTGACAGCGGGAGGGTTAGTACAATCAATACCCCCAGTTCCAGTTCAAAGCGGGCAGCTTCAAAAATGCTGTGGGTCAGTTCCTTGTGGACGCTGGATTCTTCCCGAAAGACTTCGCGCAGGATGTTCATGATGGTGAGCAAGGTGTCGCGGGGGTGCTTATTGTCCACGTCCAGTACCTGCTGTGCCTGCTGGATATTGGTGGGGGTATTTCCAGCCAGATAATCTTGGCGGGTCAGCAAGTCCTGCAAGATTTGGTGCAGGTTTTGGCGGGTAGCCACCGGCAGAATACTATCATCTGGCAACTGTTTAGCCAGCGTGGTTTCGACCTGAGTCAGGGTTTGTTGCAACTGTTCCAGATGATCGACGTGTTGGTTGGCGGGTAGGAGGCGGTTATAAGATAGCCATGCTAGCGTCAGTTGCGCCAACAGTGAAACCAGCAACAAACCGCCCAGCACCGCCACCGGTATCCATAGCGGCTGGATAGTGCGTGCTGTTGAGTTTGGCAAAAACGACATGGCGACTCCTTAATTTTTCTGTTCGGAACTTTTGTTGAACAGCAAATACTGGAAGCCATTATAGGCCAATAGCAACGGTAGCAGCAGACCTACACCGAAGCTCATGAAAATCAAGGTTTTGCTGGAAGCAGCAGCCTGTTCCAGCCCCAAATGGCCGGGAATAATGTCGGGGTACAGGCTGGCTGCCAGCCCAGTAAACGTCAGCAGGAACAGGGTCAGGCTCCACTTCAGTGGCGAATAACGCCCATGCCCACGCAGACTGCGCAACAGGGCTATGCTCACCAGCAGCACTGCCAGTAATAAACCACCCAGCAGCACCACGGTGGCCGGGTGTTGCCAGCGAGTGCTGAGGTAAGGGTGAATGGCGGGTATCCATAACAACACCGTGACCAACGTTGCCAGCGCCCCGACCGCAAACGCCATGGCCCAGCGTTTTGCCAAGGTTTTGATAGAGCCATGAGGATGGTTAAGCAAAGAGCTAGCACCCAATAGCGCGTAACCTGACACGACCCCGAGGCTGACCACCAGCGTGAAAGGCGTTAACCCGCCGGACATACTGCCCATCAGCTCGCCCAGAATCAGCCCCTGCGCCACTGCTGCCAGCAAGCTACCCGAGGCGAAACCTGCCCGCCGCATCAACAGCCCACCCAGCAATAGGATCAGTGGGATATACAAGGTATGCAGGATCAAAGTGTAAGCGGTTGGAAAAGCACCGAACAACACCCCGCCCGCCAGCACCAGCCACAGTTCGTTGGCCTGCCCTGTCCTGCCTGAATATTCGCGTAGCTGGTGACGCAGGGCAGGTTTATAGGCGAGTAATGACAGTATGCTGACCCCAAGATCACAGCCTTCCAGCAGCACGTACAGCGCGATAATAATGCCTAGCAGTACGAACCAGACGGTCGCGAGGAAAGTGTGCAATTCGTTCATGGCTAGCCCCTTTCAACCCCTATGGGTTATTGACCACATCGGCGGCAATGTTCTGTAAATATTGGTCTTCCGACTGTTGGCGCTGGTCGTTAATTTGCTGCTGGATGTGTTGCAACAACAACTTGATGGCGTGGTTTTCGGGCGTCACTTTGTCGATCAGGCGACGGGTTTCCGTCACCAGTTCGGCGGTGCCGGGGGATTTCTGCAATTCCTCGGCGGCCTTGCCAAGCTGGTTGAGTACATCCTGACGCTGCTCGGGCAGGAAATTCGGTGAGCTAGCCAGCGTATAGGCGTTGACTGCATCGGTGTAAGCCGCCAGCAGGCCGTGGGAAGGTACTTGGCCATACCAGTGGAAGGTCGCCAGTGCACTCTGCACCGCTTCGAGCGCACCCGGCCAATAGGGCGTGTTATTGTCTGCTGCCGCCGAGGCCGAGTCGAGGTCTTCCTTGACCTTGGTCAGTGGGAAGACGCCCAGATTGTAGGTGGAGGCATCCTTGTCAAGGGCTTCGCGTGCCTGTCCGAGTGCGTTGATGAAGCCCGCCTGGTTGTGATTCAAGGCTGCGTGCCGGGCGATTTGCAATTGTGCGTAGACATCTCTGCCCTGAGTCAACAGATAGGTGTTGTAGTCAGGCGGAATATTGGGGGAATCAGCCTGCACCGGGGTCAGGTCGACGTTGGCAGCCGGGGCTGGCGTGATCGGGACAGCGCTATTATCGGCGCGGGCGAGGCCAGCCACCAGTAGCGATACGCTGATGCCAGTAATGACGGCGCTGACCAGACGGTTGCGGGGAGTATGTGTGTTCATGACAGGTTTGCTCCTTGATACATGATGAATTACCTATCAAGCACCAAGCACATTTCATGCCATTAACATAAACGTTTGTTTAAAATAGATTTTTTCATTTGTGTTGGCGAAAGAGTAAGGCTGGTGGTGGATATTCCATATTCATTGCCGGGATAATGGGTATTGTGGGGAATATTCCCCAATCGTTTGGGGTGTCGGTATGTGACTATTTTCAAGTGACTGATTGTCATGAAATAAAGCGTCTGGAATGGTTTTTGCTACTACCGTATTCATCAGTCGTGCGCGAGATACCCCTGCCTTTAGGCATGGGGAGGGATAGCGCGTCGGCGACAGCCGACCCTCTTCTCGCTCCTCCGTTTGGTTTGCTATCTTCGGTTGTTGACTCTTCACGAAATATACGATATTTTGTGAATAATGAAAACTAAACGCGCCTACCAATTCCGATTCTACCCAGACCCACAACAAGAAACGTTGCTGGCTCAGACGTTCGGTTGTGTGCGCTACGTTTACAACAGCATCTTGCGTTACCGCACGGATGCCTACTATCAGGCTCAGGAAAAAGTTGGGTACACGAAAGCGAGTTCCCAACTGACTGCCATCAAAAAACTGCCTGAAGCTACTTTCCTGAACGACGTTTCCAGTGTTCCGCTGCAACAATGCTTGAGGAATCAGCAAACGGCGTTCAAAAACTTCTTTGAAGGTCGGGCAAAATACCCTGTCTTCAAATCTAAAAAGCACCGCCAATCGGCTGAATTCACGTACCGCGCGTTCAGCTACCGTGACGGTGAATTGAAACTGGCGAAGTGCGATAAACCGCTGAATATCAAGTGGAGTCAGGCACTTCCGGCTGACCCCACCACGGTTACTGTTTCCAAAGATCAGGCCGGACGCTATTTTGTGTCTTGCTTGTGTGAATTTGAACCCACGCTGTTGCCCGTCACCGATAAAAAGGCAGGCATTGACGTGGGCATCAAGGATTTGTTCGTTACCTCTGACGGTTTTAAATCCGGTAATCCCCGCCACACCGCACAACACGCGGCTAAACTCGCGAAGTACCAACGCCGTCTTGCCAAGAAGACACTCGGCAGCAAGAACCGGTTGAAAGCTAAACGCAAGGTCGCCCGTGTTCACGCGAAAATTTCCGATGACCGTTCGGACAACTTGCACAAGTTGTCCCGCAAACTGATTAACGAGAACCAAGTGGTTTGTGCTGAAAACCTCGCCGTGAAGAACATGATTAAGAACCCAACGTTAGCCAAGCACATTGCGGATGCAAGTTGGGGTGAGTTCACTCGCCAGCTTGCGTACAAAGCTGGCTGGTACGGGAGGACATACGTTGAGATAGGGAGATTCTTCCCGTCCACTAAACGCTGTTCCTGCTGTGGGTTCGTGAAAGAAAACATGCCGCTGGACGTGCGATCGTGGGAGTGCCCCGAATGCGGCACAACCCACGACCGTGACGTGAATGCAGCACGTAACATTTTAGCCGCCGGGCTGGCGGTGTTAGCCTTTGGAGAGAATGTTAGTGGCGATGGCATTTCGGTGTCGTCGTCCTGTTCTCGGTGAATTAGGAATCCCCCGGCTTTAGCCGTGGGGAGTAGTCAAGTCTGTTAAACAAAAGTGGGTATCTGATGACTGTACAGGATAAAACCGCCTCCAAATCCAGATTCCCTGTCGCGGGCATTCTGCGCTGGGGGCGGTGGCTGTTGCCGCTGCTCGCATTGTTGCTGGCGCTGCTGGCGGCTTCACGGGAATTCCGTCAGGTCGACATGGTGGCTGTCCACGCGGCTTTCAAGCAGGTCAGCCTGTTTAATACCTTGTTGCTGATTGTGGTGGGGTTGCTGGTGGTCAGCCTGAACGCGCTGTATGACGTGTTGTTGCTGCGCTGGTTGCGGATCAAAGCGAATGCGGCGTATGTGGCGCGTTATGCTTGGCTGGCGAGTGTGCTGAATAATGTGGCGGGTTTTGCGGGCATGACCGGCGCAGGCGTGCGCTATCTGGGGCTGGGCAATGCTGGGGTGGCGGCGCGTGATGCGGTGGCTTTCGCGGGGTTGGTGCTGTTCAGTATGCCGGTGGGTTTATCGGTACTCTCGACGGCGGTGCTGGTGTTGCATACCGACATGCTGGTAAAGCTGGCGATGCCGTCCAATCTGGCGGTGGGGGTGCTGGGGCTGGTTAGTCTGTACTGGGTATTATTTCTGCTGGTGGCGGGGGGCGGTGTTTTGCACCGGCGTTTATTGGCGGATACGCCGCCACTGGCGTTCCCGCAGCGGGTGGGCTTATTGCTGGTGTCCTTGCTGGACTGGCTGGCGGTCGTGCTATTGCTGGATTTGTGCCTGTGGGTGGTGGGGGTGAAATTGCCGCTGGATGTCTTGCTGGCGGCCTTTACCGTGGCGGCAACGCTGGGTTGGGTGAGCATGGTGCCGGGTGGGCTGGGGGTGTTTGAGGGGACGATGCTGGCGCTGCTGGGCGGGGTGGTGAATGATGCGAGCCTGATGCTGGCGGCTTTGCTGCTGTTTCGGGTGGTGTATTACTTCATTCCGTTTTTGTTCGGGGTGCAGATGTTGTCCGGTTTGCCGCTGGTGAAGGAAGGCGGTGGGGTGGATGAGTTCATCCAGCGTTTTCAGGCGCATCCGCTGTTGCGGCTGGGACAGGTTCCGCTGCGCTTTCTGGGGCAGGTCAGCACGCAGGTGTTGGCGTATTTGACGTTTGCGGCGGGGGTGGTGTTGCTGGTTTCGGCGGCGTTTCCCGGAATGGCAATACGCTTGGAAAGCCTCTCGCCGTATGTGCCGCTGGTATTGCGGGAAGGGTTTCATCTTTCCAGCGTGGTGGCGGGGGCGTTGCTGCTGGGCTTGGCACGGGGAATTAGCGCGGGAATGCGCGGCGCTTACCACACGACCCAGAGCGTGTTGCTGCTGGGGATTGTGATGACGCTGCTGAAGGGGCTGGATTATGAGGAAGCCTTGCTGCTGCTGGTGTTAGCCACCTTGCTGCGTGCTAACAAGGCGGCGTTCCGTCACCGGGGTTATCCGCTGATCAGTCGCCGCAGTTTGCGCTGGTTGGTGGCGGGTTTGCTGGCTTTGTTGCTGGCGGCGGGGCTGGGTGAAATGCTGTACGGCTCGACACAATTTACGGTGCGGCTGGGGGCTTTTGGTCACGGTGCGGATGCGGCGCGGTATGCACGGGCGCTGATCGTGATGCTGCTGACTTTCCTCGCTTGGCTGGGGTGGACGTGGTTTTCGATGCCCTTGCCTGCCAGTATGACACTGCCGGAGCGGGGTTTGCTGGAACGGGCGCGGCGTTTTTACACAGAAATTGGCCATACGGGGTATGCCTACCTGAGCTTTCTGGGCGACAAATACCTGTTTCTGACCGATCAGGAAACGGCGCTGATCCAGTACGGTCACAAACGCAACCACCTGATTGCGCTGGGCGACCCGGCGGCGGCAGATAGTGCGGGAGTGGCGGAAGGCATCCGCGCCTTCCGCAGCATGGCGGAGGATTACAACCGGGTGGCGGTATTTTATCAGGTGGATGAAGCCAATCTGCATTACTACCTGAATGCCGGGTTTGCGTTGCTGAAGCTGGGGGAAAAGGCGCAAGTGCCACTGGAAGATTTCACCCTGGTAGGCAAGAAATCGCAGAAACTACGCACGGCGCTGAATCATGGCACACGCGACGGGCTAAGCTTCGAGGTGGTACAGTATCCGTTGGAGGAAGCACTATGGCAGGAATTGCAGGCAGTGTCGGACGCTTGGCTAGATGACAAGCAGGCGGCGGAAAAAGGCTTTTCGCTGGGGCGTTTTGAGCGGGCGTTTCTGGAACAATGCGCCGGGTTTGCATTGGTCAAGCAGCACGGGCGGGTGGTGGCCTTCGCCAGCGTGACACCGGATTTCGGGCAGCGGGATGAATACCGCATTGACCTGATGCGGCATCTGGCGGATACGCCTAACGGGACGATGGATTTTCTGTTCGTTAGCCTGATGCAACACGCCGCACAGGCCGGTTACGCTTGGTTTGACCTCGGGGTTGCACCGCTGGCGGGGGTGGGCGACAGCGTGTGGTCGCCGCGTGAGGAGCGGTTGATCCGGTTGGTGTACCAGTACGGCAACCATTTCTATAATTTCAAAGGCTTGCGCGATTATAAAAACAAGTTTAACCCACAGTGGCGCAGTTTGTATCTGGCGTATCCGCGCCGGGCATCGTTGGCCTCGATTCTGCTGGACGTGGCGGCGCTGGTGGCGGGTGGCTACCGGCAGGTGTTGATGAAATGATGCGGCGCTGGTTACTGAAGGTGTTAACTGCGGCGCTGGTGACGGGGGCGGTGACTGCTGGCTGGTTCTGGCCTGTGCCGGGCAATTTCGTGTATTACCTGAGCTGGCGGCTGACTACCCGTGCGCCAGTGGCAACCGGCAATATCAACTTCAACGGGGCGCAGATCCATTACGTGACGTATGGCGCGGGCAAGCCGGTCTTGTTGTTGCACGGCGGTCTGAGCAATCGGCTGAGCTGGTTTTCGCAAGTGCCGTGGTTGGTGAAGGCTGGGCGCAAGGTGATACTGGTGGATACGCGTGGGCATGGCGAATCCACGCTCGGTCATACCGGGCTGAGTTACCACCTGTTTGCGCAGGATGTGATACAGGTGTTGGATAAACTGGACATCGCTCAGACCGACATTATCGGCTGGAGCGATGGTGGCATCATTGCCCTGCTGTTGGGGCGTGACACGCCGCAACGGGTGGGCAAGATCGTTGCCATCAGCGCCAATTTCGACCCTTCCGGGCTGACGTCGGACGCGGGTGCAGGGTTGCAGGTGGAAGCCGCCGCGCCTTCCGGTGGTGTATGGCAGTGGTTGCAAGGTTGGTGGTCGGGGGCGGGGGAACATTACCCAACGCTGGCGAGCAAAATCCGCCATTTGTGGCGTACAGAACCGCGTTTTACCCAAGCCGATTTGCAGGCTATCCATGCACCAGTTTTGGTGATTGTGGGGGAGCGCGACATGATCACGCTGGAACATTCGGCGCAATTGGCGCAGTGGTTGGCGGATGGTGAGTTGGCGGTGATCAAGGGGGCGGGGCATTCAGCGCCAGTGACGCACGCGGCGGCGGTGGATGGGTTGGTGGTGGCGTTTTTGCAGTAGCGTTACGGAATTAGTAGTTTCCATCCACGTAATACCACTTCCCACCTTCCTTCACAAACCGGCTGGTTTCATGCAACTCGCCGGTTTGCTCCCCCTCCCGATAACGGGCGCTGAATTCGACGATACCTGCCGTATCTTGTTCCCCGCCCTGCTCCGCACGCACAATTTCCAGCCCCAACCATGCCAGCGGTGGCAATTGCATCAAACCCTTTTTATTCGGGCGCGTGCTGCTGTGCCAACTGCGATGCAAGTACGCACCATTGCGCAGCACGTAAGCACTGTAACGCGAACGCATCAATGCTTCCGCCGTGGGCGCTGCCTTGCCGTCATGGTAGGGGCGGCAACACTGGTTATAGGTTTTACCTGACTGACAGTGACAACTCATAGGCTAGTTACCTGCACTGTAAATGCACAATCTGGGGCGCTTCAGCATCCGCATATTGTGCTTTTTCTTCCAGCGTGACTGCACAAGCAGCAGCGAGCTTTTCCCCCATGCTGATACGGCTGGCGTTCTCGAATATTAGGATCGCGCTACCGCTGGAATCAGACATGGAAATATCCAGACGTTTACCCGTCATATCCTGCGGAACCTTGAGCGGTAACACGAAGTTGAGGTTCAAATGCCCATCCGGCAATAAGTCCAGATGGTAATCGGTCACCGGGAGGGTGGCTAATGTCTGTCCGCCAAGGCTCAGGTTGGTGAAATAATGTAATGTACCCAAATCAGCAATGGCACGCTGGGCAATTTCTTGCAAGGTTTGGGCTTGTTTGTCTGCCGCCATATCTTCGCCTGCGAGCAAGCTTTTGGACACTTCAGTGTCGTAAAACCAGTTTATCCGTACACCGGTCAGCTTACCCGTGCTGTCTTCTTGCAATTGGGAGCTAACATCAAGGTTGTAATGAAAGCCGTGGGCAAGCACCTCTTGCCCGCTCAAGCCCGCGAACAATACCAGTGAAAATTTCAACAAATTCAGGATACGCATAACATCATTTCCTTTTTAGTGAGGAACAAATAACAAAGCCAGCACCATTAACGCACTCGCGGCCACCCATGACCCCAATACCCGCAGCACGATGCCATTCAATAAAGTACGCAACAAGGAAGCCAGCAACGCCAGCGCTAACAAGGTCACGCTAGTACTGACGGCTGTCCCTGCCAATTCGGTATAAATTTTCAGAGCATTGAGGCCGGGAATCATCAAGGGTGCAGAACCCATCCCGATGAGAACGCCACCGACACCCGTCAACACCGCACCCAACCACAAGGGTAACTCAAGCCGCAAGGCCAGCAATATGCCCGTCACCCCCGCCAATGTCAGCAACACCATGCTGCCATCCCACGTTAACGCAGGCACACGGGTCAAGCCCAAGCCAATCAACACCGACAATACAAACACCAAGAGACCGGCACGCACAGCCGCAAACCCTTGCTGGCCAAGCAACAAACCCAGCCCCACAAGCACCACAATATGCGCCGGAATCTGCCAGGGCGTTCCCATCCCCTGAATGAAAAAATTCATCATGAGTTTATGCTGCCAACCAACCTGTCAAGAAACCGACACCCGCCAGTGAAATGCAACAACACCTTGCCAATCTGTTTGAATAATGGAGCCATAAAGTTTTCCTGTTAACGCCAGAAATGAATACGCCCGGATTGTAGCCCAAAAAGCTTGGGTATCCAGTCCGCATTCATGCCAAAATAAGCACATTAACCCATTGTAATGTGACAGCTATGCAAATTCAGAACCCAACCACCACTACCTGCTGCAACGAACTCGACCTGATTGCCACCCACTTGCCGCTGAAAAATGCCACCGTATTGGAACTCGGCTGCGGCAAGGCTCAAATGACACGCCGCATCGCCGAACGCTTCCCGGTTGCCCGCCTCATCGCCACTGAAGTCGACCAGATCCAACACGCCAATAACCTTGCCAGTGATCACTCGCCCAGTATCGAATTCAAGTCAGGCGGCGCACAGGCGATCGACGCACCCGACAACAGCATGGACGTAGTATTCATGTTCAAATCGCTGCACCACGTTCCCCGCGAACTGATGGCGCAAGCCATGCAGGAAATTGCCCGTGTCCTCAAACCCGGCGGGCTGGCGTGGATTTCAGAACCCGTGTATGCAGGCGAATTCAACGAGATACTGCGCCTATTCCACGATGAAAAAGTGGTGCGCGAACTGGCCTTCCAAGCCGTATGCGACGCGGTAAATGCGGGTACGCTGGCACTGGTGGAACAAATTTTCTGTAACACCGAATCACGTTTTGCCGATTTCAACGAATTCGACCAGCGCATTATTCAAGTAACGCACACCAACCACCAACTCGATGACGCGCTCTACCAGACCGTTAAAGCCCGTTTCGAGGTACATATTGGCGCAGAAGGCGCACGTTTCGAGAACCCAGCCCGTTTCGATGTGTTACGTAAGCCTTATTGTGCTTTGTAAAGTGTCGTGTAAAACTGTTTGCAACGGCCAAAACCATCATAAGGATACCGCATGAATTACCATTTTGACTCTTCTGCCAATGCGGCGGAACTGCACACGGATTGCGTGGTAGTAGGTGTTTACAAAAATGCCAAACTCTCCGCAGCCGCCACACAGATCGACACTGCCAGCCAAGGCGCCATACAAGCTCATCTGGATTTTGGTGATTTCACCGGCGAAAAAGGGCGCACCAGCCTGTTATACAAACTGCCCGGTGTCAGCGCCAAACGGGTGCTACTGGTCGGCATGGGTGACAAAGACAAACTGACTCAGGAAGCCTTGGTGTCCATGACCCAAGCCGCCGTCAATGCCTTGAAAACAGCCAAAGTCAGCAATGCCGTCAGCTTCCTTACGGATGAAATGGCTTCGGAATGCATCGCGATAGCGGTACGCCAATCGGTGATGGCAGTGGCCGATGTGCTTTACACCTTCGACACTTACAAGAGCAAAAAAGACGAGACCCCGCGCCCGGCACTGGAAAGCTGGACAGTTGCGCACACCATCGCAGGTGAGTTCAGCACCGCACTCAAGCAAGGGACAGCCATCGCCGAAGGGATGCAAGTCAGCCGTGACCTCGCCAACAGCCCCGGCAATGTTTGCACCCCGACGTATCTGGCAGACATTGCACAAGAGCTAGCCAATTCTTCCAATCAGGTGGACGTCAACATCCTCGAAGAAGCGGATATGGAAGCGCTGGGCATGGGTTCATTCCTATCGGTTTCCAAGGGCAGCGCCGAAGACGGCAAAATGATCATCCTGCAATACCATGGCGGCACGGCAGGCGAAGCCCCGTTTGTGCTGGTCGGTAAAGGCATCACCTTCGACACCGGCGGCATCTCGCTCAAGCCCGGTAACGCGATGGATGAGATGAAATACGACATGTGCGGCGCTGCCAGTGTCATGGGCACACTCACGGCTTGCGTTGCCATGCAATTACCGATGAACGTGATTGGCGTGATTGCCGCTGCGGAAAACATGCCCAGCAGCAATGCCAGCAAACCCGGCGACATCGTAACCACCATGTCCGGCAAGACCATCGAAATCCTCAACACCGATGCCGAAGGCCGCTTGGTATTGTGTGACGCGCTCACCTATGTGGAACGTTTCAACCCTGTCGCGGTAGTGGATATTGCCACCCTTACAGGTGCGTGCATCACCGCGCTGGGGCATCACATCTGCGGCCTGTTAAGCAATAACGACACCTTGGCAGATGAAGTGCTAACGGCGGGCAAGCAAGCCAACGACGAAGCCTGGCGCTTACCGATGGGTGAAAAATACCATGATCAGCTCAAAAGCAACTTTGCCGACATGGCGAACATCGGCGGGCCACCGGGCGGTACCATTACCGCAGCCTGCTTCCTGTCACGCTTTACCGAAAGCTACCCGTGGGCGCATCTCGACATCGCCGGAACAGCATGGAAAAGCGGCGCAGCCAAAGGTGCTACCGGACGCCCTGTTCCACTGCTTTGCCAAATCCTGATTAACCGTGCGGGTGCTTAACTCTCGTAATGACCAAGATTGATTTTTACGTCGGAAAAACCAACAGCTTGCAGGCGCGTTTATTACTCGCCTGCAAGGTTATCATGAAGGCGCACCAGCAGCAGATGCACACCTACATCCACACCGATGCCCCGACCACGAGCGGCAAACTGGATGACTTGTTGTGGACATTCAACGAACTCGCTTTCATTCCTCATGCGCTTGCCCCTGTCCGCGATCAAAATACCCGCATTTTGATCGGTCATGAGCACGAACCGATGGAAAATTGCGGGCTGCTCATCAACTTATCCAACGAAATACCAGCGTTTTTCTCACGTTTTGAGCGATTAGCCGAGATTCTGGATCAGGAGGAACCCGTACTACACGCTGGTCGTAAACGCTACCAGTTTTATCGTGACCGGGGCTATAATCTGGACTACCATCAACTCAAGATTTAAATAAACCGGAAAATGATGCGCCAAGACCAAGACTTCGACAAAACCATTCGCATTCCCGTCATCACTGACGTGGTACGCGCAGGTGACGCTACACTGGTTGAACAGGTCAAGAACCCACGCGCCCGCCAACAGCGCCGCCAGATGTTTGAGCAACGCCTGAAAGAGCGTATTGAAGAGCTGAAATCCGCCACCGGGCAGGACGAATATTCCGGGCTGGCGCGTGCCCATGCCATCCGTTCGGAAAGTAATCAGCAGGCAGCCTCCCCTTCTAACCGTTCCAGCATCGACCCTTCCGTGGAAAAGCACATTGATCAGGCACGCGACGAACTCATTCGTGAACTTTCCGGGATGTTGAAGCGCTAAAAACCCGCTATAATGCCGCTCTTTTCCGACTTCAAAAAGTAGCGGCACATGGACAAGACCTACCAACCTCAAGACATCGAACAACGCTGGTATCAGCATTGGGAAAAAAGCGGCTATTTCGCGCCACAAGGCGACGGCAAGCCGTATTGCATCATGATCCCGCCGCCGAATGTCACCGGCACACTGCACATGGGGCACGGTTTCAACCAGATGGTGATCGACACCCTGATCCGCTACCACCGCATGAAGGGCGACAAAACCCTCTACCAACCTGGCACTGACCACGCAGGCATCGCCACCCAAATGGTGGTCGAACGCCAATTACTCGCGCAAGGTGTGACCCGCCACGACTTAGGCCGTGAAAAATTCCTCGAAAAAGTCTGGGAATGGAAAGGCCAATCTGGCGACACCATCTGCAACCAATTGCGCCGTTTGGGAACAACCCCGGACTGGACACGCGAACGCTTCACGATGGACGAAGGCTTGTCGGAAGCGGTGCGCGAAGTATTCGTGCGCCTGCATGAAGAAGGTTTGATCTATCGCGGCAAGCGTTTGGTGAACTGGGATACCGTACTGCACACCGCCGTTTCCGACCTTGAAGTCGTTTCTGAAGAAGAAAACGGCAATATGTGGCACTTCCGCTATCCGCTGGCTGATACCTGGGGGCAGCCAACCAACGAATTCCTTACTGTTGCCACTACTCGCCCGGAAACCATGTTGGGCGACTCAGCGGTGGCCGTTAACCCGAACGATGAACGTTACCAGCATTTGATCGGTAAAAATGTGCTGTTACCGCTAGTGAATCGTTTGATCCCTGTGGTCGGCGACGATTACGCTGACCCGGAGAAAGGTACGGGTTGCGTTAAAATCACCCCAGCACACGATTTCAACGATTACCAAGTAGGCAAACGCCATCACTTGCCCTTAATTAATATTTTCACCATTGATGCCTGCATCAACGAGATTGCACCGGAAAAATATCAGGGTCTGGAACGCTTTGCGGCGCGTAAGCAAATCGTCGCGGATATGGATGCGCTCGGCCTGCTCGATAAAATCGAAGACCACAAGCTGATGGTTCCGCGTGGCGACCGTTCTGGCACAGTGATCGAACCTTACCTCACTGACCAGTGGTATGTGGATTTGACCCGCGAAACGCTGGATGACGGGCGACCCGGTGGCAAAACCGCGATTGCGCAACCCGCGATTGACGTAGTGGCAAACGGCGAAGTGCGCTTCATTCCGGGCAACTGGGTGAACACGTACAATCACTGGATGAACAACCTCGACGACTGGTGTATTTCACGCCAATTGTGGTGGGGACATCGCATCCCGGCGTGGTATGACGACGCGGGTAATATTTACGTGGCACGTAATGAGGCCGAAGTACGCAGCAAATACGCGCTGGCGGCTGACCTCGTGTTGCGTCAGGATGAGGACGTGCTGGATACGTGGTTCTCGTCCGCGTTGTGGCCGTTTTCTACCCTCGGCTGGCCGAATGTGGACGATGCAGCGCTAAAAGCCTTCTACCCGACCCAAATGCTGATGACGGGCTTCGACATCATCTTCTTCTGGGTGGCGCGGATGATCATGTTCGGCAAGAAATTCATGGGCGACGTGCCGTTCCGCGACGTGTACATCCACGGGCTGGTGAAGGATGCGGACGGGCAGAAAATGTCCAAATCCAAGGGCAACGTGCTCGACCCGCTCGACATTATCGACGGCATCGACCTCGAAGCGCTGGTGGCCAAACGCACCAGCGGCATGATGCAGCCGCAACTTGCCGCGAAAATCGACAAGGCGACCCGCAAGCAATTCCCCGATGGCATTACCCCGCACGGCACGGACGCGCTGCGCATGACATTTGCCTCGTTCGCCACCGCTGGGCGCGACATCCGTTTCGACATGCAACGGCTGGAAGGCTACCGCAATTTCTGCAACAAACTGTGGAACGCAGCGCGTTACGTGCTGATGCAGTGCGAAGAGCAGGATACCGGACTGGATGATACTTTGCCGGTGGAATTGTCGGCGGCAGATCGCTGGATCATTTCCTTGCTGCAACAGACCGAGGCTGAAGTCGCTGACCACATCGACAACTACCGCTTCGACCTTGCCGCCAAAGCGATGTACGAATTTGCTTGGCACGAATACTGCGACTGGTATCTGGAGCTGACCAAGCCGATTTTGGGCAAAGCCAACGACAACCAAGCCGCCAAACGTGGCACACGCCAAACCTTGGTGCGCGTGCTGGAAGCAGCGTTGCGCCTGATGCACCCGATCATGCCGTTCATTACCGAAGAAATCTGGCAAAGCATCAAAGGCTTGGCGGGTGTTTCTGGCGACTCCATCATGCTGCAACCCTACCCTGTCGCAGACACTGCGCTGATTGATCAGGCAGCGCTGGCGGAAATCGAATGGGTGAAAGCTTTCATCATGGGCATCCGCCGCATCCGCTCCGAGATGGACATCAAGCCGGGGCAAGTGCTCGACGTGCTGCTGCAAAACTGGAGCGACACCGACAAGGCGATGTACGCCACCAGTGAAGCGTTTGCGCGTACCTTGGCAAAAGTTGGCAGTGTGACGTGGCTGGAAACGGGTGCAGATGCGCCGGAATCGGCTACTGCGTTAGTTGGCGAAATGCAAATCCTCATCCCGCTGGCGGGGCTGATCGACAAGGATGCGGAAATTGCGCGTCTGAGTAAGGAAATCGAGAAGCTGCAAAAGAACCTCGGCGGACTGGAAGGTCGGCTGAATAATCCGGCGTTTGCGGATAAAGCACCAGCGGCAGTGCTGGAACAGACGCGCAAGCAGGCGGATGAGCAGCGGGCAGCGTTGGGGCAGTTGGTGGGGCAGTTGGAGAAGATTAAAGCGTTGTGATTGACTGAATGCTTACGGTGAATTGCGCTTGTATACGTTGGAATGGAACGGGGTGGTGGTCTTCGTGGTACACACGCCCCGTTTAGATGATGACCATGTTATTTCTATCCGCAAGACAGGGAAACATGAAGAACGAATCTACTGGAAACATAAAGATGTGCGTAACGAGACGTTCTTAACCAGAGGATACGACAGAATCTTTTTATCATTCAACGTCTTGAGCTTCAAAATCTTTGAATTCAACTTTGTCGCCTTCATTCAACAATTCAACGCATTGGGCTTCAAAACCTTTTTTCCCCTTAACTATCAAAAACTTAACTTTATCACCTTCATTCAAGCAACCATGACAACCCTTCAAAAGAGCACTAATATGACAGAAAACATCTTTCGTGCCATGTTGAGTTGTAAGACAGATAAAACCCATGCCCTTTTTGGGATTAAAGAATTTGACAACGCCAACTTGCTTTTTGTCGTCCATAAAAAACATCCTTAAATATAACAACCAGTATTAACATGACATTTAGCCAAATGTGGTTTTAATTGTAGCACAATAAATGTCAAGTCCCGATAGATCATATATTTTCTTTTTGAATAAATCTGGCTTCTTTTTCTGCCATTCCTTGAGTGCTTGAATAGGGGTTTTGTATCCCAGTGCTTTCTGGGGAATGCAGTGATTGTAGAGCCGTTCATAATGTTTGATCGCGTCAGCCAATTCATTGGATGAGGCGAAACGGGTGGTTTGCAACCAGTCGCTGATACGTCCGTTGAAGCGTTCTACCATGCCGTTGGTTTGGGGGTGGCGTGGCTTGGTGAGGCGGTGTTCAGCCTTGATGCGCTCACAGGCTTTGTCGAATTTATGCTTGCCTGTGGGGTCACGTTCCCCTTTACGGGTAAAGCGGTCGGTGAATTCCTTCCCATTGTCGGTCAGCACGTATTGCACCTTGATGGGGAAGCGCTGCTCTACTTTACCCAAAAAATCCGCTGTACTGGCAGCCGCTTTGTCGGGGTAAATGGCAAGGCACACCATACGACTGGCACGGTCGATGGCGACATACAGGTATTGGTGTTCCTTTTCGTCGGGCATCTTCGGCAAGTATTTGATGTCAATATGGATATAGCCGGGTTCGTAGTCCTTGAACACCTTTTTCGGTGGCGGCTCCTCGCCATACAGTTCCCGCTTCATTACCGCCAGGTTGGCGATCCCATGGCGACGCAGGCAGCGGTCTATACCCGAACGGCTGGCGGCGGCATTGATATATTCTTTGGTGATGTGGGTCAGGTCATCCAGCGACAACAGTAGGGTCTTGCGTAGCTCCACCACCAACCACTCCTGTGCCTCTGTCAGCGTGGTGTGCAGCGTATCGGGACGGTGCGATTTGTCGGTCATCTCCTCACGATTCTGCCATTTGCGGATCGTCAGGCGGCTGACATTGTATTGCTTCGCCAGCGCTGTTTGCGTGAGCGGCGATGCCTTGATTTCACTGCGTAACTTCGGGGTTGTCCGTGCTTCGGGATGCAGTTTCATGTACGCTTTGCCTTGTAGCCATGGGTGGATAAGATGCCTTCAAGGATAGCCCGTGCTTTGAATAATGGGTAGCTCCTTGAGGGAATATGATCCCATGGGACATGACAAATAAAGCAAATACGTACTGTGTGTGTTACCCTAAGAGCGAACAAAAGCAGGAAAATCTACTATGCAAATCACGTTAGATATTCCCGATCAATACCTTATCGACCAATCCCCCGAAGAATTCGGCAAACGCATCAAGTTGTACGCTGCGTTGATGATGTTCCAAGAGGGTAGCCTGTCGGCGGGTGCTGCATCTGAGTTTGCAGGTGTTGATCGCTTTACCTTCATCGCTGAATGCCAGAAACGCAACATTCCGCTGGTTGATTTCTCACCGGAAGAATTGGATGCAGAACTCGAAGACCTGCGGAAGATTGCCTGATGCTGATTATTGCCGATTCATCCGCACTGGTCGCGCTCGCTGAATGCGATATGTTGCACTTGTTGGACGTGCTGTTTCAGGAAGTTCGTGTTCCGCGCCCTGTGTTTGAGGAATGCACATTTCCCGGCAAACCACATGCCAGCCGTTTGGCTGCATACCTCGCCGATAAAACCATCGACATTGATCTTTCGTCTTATATCTTTTCGATCAATGGCTTGGGACGGGGCGAACTGCACGCAATGGCACTTTACCGCTACTTACACGCCGATAGATTTCTGGTTGACGACCAACGTGCAAAGAAAGTTGCCAATCTGAACGGGATAAGCACTATTGGCAGCGTTGGTATTTTGCTACGCGCTAAGGAAAGGGGCTTGATTCCAACCATCAAACCACACGTTGCAGCTATCCAGCGTTCCGGTGTGTATTTGAGTGATCGGGTAGTGAAACATGCGTTGGAGTTAGCGGGCGAAGACTAGACCACCACAGCAAATCCTGTGTATTGCCTTACCGAAGGATGCCTGAATCCTAAAACAATATCCGCAGTAGGAATTCCCGCATCCGCCAACTCATTGGCAACTCCATATTCTGTGCCGTCGTACTGCACCCAAATCTTACCATCAATCAACTGGACATGAATAACCGCGCCTTGCAAATAATCATCCCCACGCCAACCCGCTTGCAATAAAACGTAATTGCCATGTTCATCATCAAAACTAACACTGGATTTGATAACATCATCTGCGGAATCGTATTTGAGGTATTCCAGCAGGATTTTTTTGATGATTTCAGGGTAATTCAATTCGGTAGCCATTGTGTGATGACCTCGCTTTCAGGATCAAATACCAGAACTTTAATAACCTTACCATCTAGTAATATCTGACCAATTTCAACAGAGAAAATATTATTCGCTACTCGTTTGCTAACAGCCAGAAACAATTCCCGATCAGGCTCGGTTTGCAGCATGATTTGTTTATACAGAACGTATTGCCCAATAGCCTGTTCCAAATCGTTGACATCGGACGCGCCCGTAAAGCTCTTGATCTCAACCGCAATTCGGCGTGTGCCTTTTTCTGCACTGAGGAGCATTTCTTTGCTGCAACCATCATTACGTTGAACATAGCACGGCTGACAAACCGTCGCCATCCCGATTGAAACGCTTTGAGGCGAACATGCTACGATTACCTAATTGCTTCATGCTGGAACACACCATGCAAATCACGTTAGACATTCCCGATCAATACCTTCATCGCCGGATGCCAGCAGCACAACATCCCGCTGGTTGATTTCGCACCGGAAGAGCTGGACGCGGAACTGGAAGATTTACGGCGAATACAGTAATGTGAGGAAGATCGTTACTGTATCCACTCCACAGGAGCAACAGCCATGTACACCTTATACAAACTCAATCCGGCTGACTTTAACGAAAATTTCCTGCAAGCCTTGCAACTGCTTTTCAGTGGAAAAACCATTGAAGTTTCTGTGCGTGAGGTGGATGCCGCCAATGAATCTACCGATATATGGCAAGCGATCCAGCGTTTCCGCCAGAGTATGAACCCGACAGATTACCCTGATAATGAAGACATTTTTGCCAATGTCCGCGACCGCCCGACAGGGCGAGAGGTAGCATTGTGAGTATCCGCTATTTATTGGATACCAATATCCTGTCGGAGCCGACTTGAAACATACTTTCAAGACCTACTACTTTCTGGCTTGATCATTCTGCCCTACACGCAAGCAGCAGCGGAATGGCACGCCACAGAACGGGTTCGCTTAATAGCAATGGGACAATCGCCCGCATTTGCCGATGGCATGATTGCAGCTACCGCTTATCAGCATGGTCTGATTCTAGTAACCCGTAATGTGGATCAAACTGCCGCACCCCCCAGCTACCATCCTCCAAGCGCACCAGCATATCCACTTGCACTTTGTCCTGCGCCACAACCAAATAAGCTTGTAAGGAGGCAATACTCTGATATGCCAAGGACTTTTCCATATAGTCTTTACGGATAGTCGAGTCAGAGGCAACTTCAACAATAAAACACGGTTTTTCCAAATAGTATTCATCAACCTCATCGTCTGCCGAGCAACTCACCACCACATCAGGGTAATAATAGGTTTTGTACTTCGACACCCGCACCTTTACGTCGGAGAAAAACACCTTAGAACGTTGGGCGCGGACTTTGACATCAGAGGCATTAACCTTGCAAGGTGTGCCGCGCGTGAGCGGGCGCAACAGTGAGGTGATATTAATGGCAATATCGTTATGCCGTAGCGAAGTACCCGCCATCGCATACACTACGCCATCCACGTATTCATGGCGTACTTCCGCGATTTTCTCACCCTCCAGATAATCCTGTTCGGTGATGTACGCAGTATTTTCGGACGTGTTTTTTATTGCCAGCATGGTGTCGTTCCGCTTGCTACCTTAGGCTTGATCATAGTGCCGCAATAACGGATCAGCAATGCCAGCTTCCGCAAAGCCTTTGGCGCGAAGCTGGCAGGAGTCGCATTGCCCGCACGGTTTGCCGTCAGCAGCGGGGTCATAGCAACTGCTGGTGAGGCTATAGTCTACACCCAGTTCCAGACCCTTGCGGATGATGTCGGCTTTGCTCATCTGGATCAGCGGGGAATGGATGCTGAGTTTATTGCCTTCGACGCCGGTTTTGGTGGCGAGGTTGGCCATGGTTTCAAACGCGGCGATGAATGCCGGGCGGCAGTCGGGGTAGCCGGAATAGTCGAGCGCGTTGATGCCGAGGAAGATGTGTTGCGCTTCCAGCACTTCTGCCCAGCCCAGCGCGAACGAGAGGAAAATGGTGTTGCGGGCAGGTACGTAGGTGACGGGAATGCTGGTTTCCATCGTGGCGGTATCGCGGCCTTTGGGTACGTCGATGTCGGCAGTGAGGGCTGAGCCGCCGAAAGCGCGAAGGTTGATGTCGGCGATGACATGTTCCTTGACCTGCATGGCTTGCGCTACCCGTTGCGCGGATTCGAGTTCGACGCTGTGGCGCTGCCCGTAACGGAATGAGAGCGCGTAAGGTTCATAGCCTTGTGCTTTGGCAATGGCGAGGACGGTGGTGGAATCGAGTCCGCCACTGAGAAGGATGACTGCTTTGTTCATGACAATATCTCCCATACCAACCGATCAAACCCTAATGCGACCACAGCCAAACAGCGCAACCGCTGCGGTTCGTGGTATTTGTCGGCTAGTACTTGCGGGTAATGCCGTAATTGCTCGCTTGCTACCTGTAAAGCCGATTGTACCGCTGGAATAGTGCGGGATTCCTCCCGGCTTTGCGCCCGGACTTGCTCGCCTGTCAGATTGAGGTCAGTCAGCGACAGGTATTTGAATTCCATCACTATATCCAGTAGCGCGTACTGGCGCATGTTCGGGCGCACGATCAGGGTCAGGTCGCTATAACGCCGTTCCAGCGCGGTTTCTGAATCCATGGGACATGACACATCGAGGATGTCAGCAATGACTGCCTTACCCTGTGGCAAATTGGCGATGTAACGGATTTTGTTGGCATCCATCGCCAGATTGCCGTCGAGGATTTGGTCGGGTGCAACGCAATATTCCTGATAATGGCGCAAGTAGTAAAAGCATAAGGTCGGGTTGTAAACCTTGGGCTGTGCGATGTCGCTGCAAAAACGGTAGCCATTGTAAAACACCCGTAATGTTTCCAGCGTGGTGGCTGTGCTGTCATTGGGTTGTTGACAGGCTGCGGTGATTGTTGTGACCAGTTCCGTTAATTCCGTGCTCGTAACCCCACATAAGCCGTTGAATTTAGGGGTGAGGTAAATAGCAGTACGGCTTATGTCATAGTAATTCGCCAGAGTGGATAACAACAGCGACTTCCCAAAACGGCGCGGGCGCAGGAACACCAGTTGTTTGCCTGCTGCTTCCAGCGCGGGAATGTGCTGAGTGCGGTCGAGGTATAAGTGCCCGTCGGTGCGAATGGCGTGAAAATCACTGTTGCCGTAGGGGAAAGTAATCATGGTGTTACTGCCAAGCTAAGGAATGCTGCCATTTTAGCATAATTGGCTTTCCAGCGACGCCAGCCGCTGCTCCAGATCGGCTACCCGCGCTTCCAGTTGGGCGTAATAGTCTTGACGTGCCGTACCGCTATGGTTGGTGCTAGGGCTTGCGGGTTCGGTGGTTTGCAATTCATCCAGCGTTTCTGTGCCGAGGGTGTGAAAATAGCGGTCTTCACGCCGTCCGCCACCTGCGGGTAAACGCACTACCATGGGTTTGGCATCTGCCATCCACGCTTCCAGTATCTCGCGGATTTCGTCGGTGCTGGCAAAGTCTGCCATGCGGTCAGTGCGTGTTTTGATTTCGTTCAAAGTTTGCGGGCGACGCAGTAATAGCACGCAAAGGATCGCTTGCTGTTTGCGGTTTAGTTTCAGGCGACGTTCGACCTGATGTTCGACCCGCTGGGCGCGTTCGCTGTACTGGATCGCTGTCCAACCGCCTTCCACCAAGACTTTGGCGGTGTGCCCGACGACGCCTTCGGTCAAATTCATCACAGGTTCGCGGCTGCTTTTCTGGTTGCAGGCATTGGTCAGGGAGTTGAAAGTCAGTGGGTAGCTGGCGGGTGTGGTGAGTTGTTTTTCCATCAGGCAACCGAGAATGCGGAGTTCTTCGGCGCTGAAAGGTGGTCTGGGTTGTTCATCGTCAAACATGTTAAAGCCCTTTGTGGTTGTGTTTAGGTGGGTTGTGGTTGCCAGTTTGAGAGGTCGGCATGAGGGTCTGCTTCCCAGCGTGGCGGCGGGGGAACGTGCAGGTTTTCCTGTAAAATCTGGTGGTAGGCACGCCGGGAAATGTTTTCTGCGCCCATACTCATCAGGTGCGGGTTTTCGATCTGGCAGTCGATGACGGCGAATCCCCAATATTGCAGATGCCAAGCCAACGCCACCATGGCGATTTTGGAGGTATCCGGTTCGCGGCTGAACATGGATTCGCCACTGAATACCCCGCCGGTTGCCACGCCGTACAAGCCGCCGACGAGTTCGCCCGCCGGGTTCCACACTTCCACCGAATGCGCAATGTCATGGGCGTGCAGCATACAGTAGGCGGTGTGCATTTCGTGGGTAATCCACGTTTCGGCGGTGTACGCACGCGGTGCGGCGCACGCATCCACCACTTCCGCGAAACGGGTGTCAAAGGTGATGCGATAGCCCTTGTTGCGCAAGGATTTACGCAAGCTTCGAGTGATGCGGATGTGTTCGGGAAATAGCACAGTGCGTGGGTCAGGCGACCACCAGTAAATCGGCTCACGCGGACCAAACCACGGGAAAATGCCGGAACGATAGGCATTCTTGAGACGGGCGATGCTTAGATCGCCGCCGACTGCCAGTAAACCGTTGGGTTCTTCCCACGCAATTTCCACGGGCGGGAAGGGTTCTTCCGACCACGTGGGGTTGAGTAATGTCAGGCTAAGGGATCGTGGTAACACGCCGCTCCTTTATTGGGTTTTGGCCAGTTGATCCAGGTATTTTTCAGCATCCAGTGCTGCCATACAACCTGTCCCGGCAGAAGTGATGGCTTGGCGATAAACATGATCCATTACGTCGCCTGCTGCAAATACCCCTGCAATACTGGTCTGGGTGGCGTTGCCTTCTGCGCCGCTGTTGACCTTGATATAACCGCCTTTCATCTCCAGTTGCCCGTCAAAGATGCCAGTGTTGGGCTTGTGGCCGATGGCGACGAAAATGCCATGTACATCAACGTCTTGTGTTTCGTTGGTCTGGGTATTCTTGATACGCATCCCGGTGACGCCGGTTTTGTCGCCCAGCACTTCTTCCAGGGTATTGTTCCACATCAGTTTGACTTTGCCTTCTTCAGCTTTTTCAAACAAGTGTTTTTGCAGGATTTTTTCGGAACGTAGTTCATCACGGCGATGCACCAGAATCACTTCGGAAGCGATATTGGCGAGGTAAAGCGCTTCTTCCACAGCGGTATTGCCACCACCGATGACGGCAACTTTCTGATTGCGGTAGAAAAACCCATCGCAGGTGGCGCAGGCTGAAACCCCTTTGCCCTTGAATTTTTCCTCAGATTCCAAACCCAGATACATGGCGGATGCACCAGTGGCTATAATCAGAGCGTCGCAGGTATATTGCCCGCTGTCACCATTTAGCGTAAACGGACGGTTTTTCAGGTCTACACTATTAATTTGGTCGAAGATGATTTCGGTGTCGAAACGTTCGGCGTGTTTTTGCATCCGCTCCATCAGTTGCGGCCCCATAACACCCGCGTCATCGCCGGGCCAGTTGTCGACTTCGGTGGTCGTCATCAACTGTCCGCCTTGTTGCATACCTGTAACGAGAACCGGGTTGAGGTTGGCGCGGGCAGCATAAACGGCGGCTGTATAGCCAGCCGGGCCTGAACCGAGGATGAGTAAACGGCAATGTTTCGTCGTGTTCATGTATAATTCCCTAATTTCCGAATCGGGTAATGCTATGTGACATACCGTGCCGGGTAAAGTAGTAATCGGAAAAACAATCCCTATAATATTGGGATCAAACAGACAGGGATATTGGTTTGGCTAAGGTTATTCTCAATCAGAAAAAGCGCCTGGGCTTGCAACAGGCAAGTGTCATCATCTTTATGGGCATCGCGGCGGTTATTCTGCTGGCGTTGCTTTCCTACAACCCGGCTGATCCGGGGCCGTTTCATGATAATGGCAATCACGTAGGGGCTTGCAAAAATTTGGCAGGTTGTAAGGGTGGCTGGCTGGCAGATTTCTTGCTGGGTCTGCTGGGCTATCTGGCCTATGCCTTGCCAGTGGTCTTGGTGGTGATGGGCTTGACGGCGTTCCGCATTGGTCCGCACATGAAAAACCCCAATAACCCGGTAGGTGGGATCAACGATATTATCACCAGCGTCGGTGCTTTGTTTACCCTGCTGGCGGGTGCTGGCTTGGCGCATCTGCTGTTTGAACCATACCCTCAGGGCATTGGCGGCGGGGTACTGGGTCAGGCAGTGGCACGTTTGTTTATGGGTTCGTTTCTGGGGTTTTTCGGGTCAGTCCTGTTTTTGCTGTCGCTGTTTCTGGGCAGCATTACCTTGGTGGCAGACATTTCCTGGGCAAAAGTGACGGAAAAAGTTGGTGACTGGATGTTGACCTTGTTCAACAAGTTACAGGGACTTGAAATGCCTGACAGCGTTTCCAGTACTACCAGTGGCGGGATATTCGGGCATGTCTCCAATGCCATGAGCCGTGGCAAAGGCTATTTGCAAGGCAGTTCCGGGAC
The DNA here is from genome assembly GCF_017901135.1 of Thiothrix litoralis. Classification (NCBI taxonomy): domain Bacteria; kingdom Pseudomonadati; phylum Pseudomonadota; class Gammaproteobacteria; order Thiotrichales; family Thiotrichaceae; genus Thiothrix; species Thiothrix litoralis. The sequence continues at coordinate 795,223 of NZ_CP072801.1, forward strand.
ACTGGACAAAGCCAGTAGCTGGATGAACCGTACCGTGGGTGGCGTCGGCGATGTATTCGGTGGCAAGCAAGGGGAGCCGGAATTTGACGGGGTGGATGTCACTGACTTACATGCCCCCAGAACTGCCAAGTCGTTGCCACTGGGCACGCCGGATTTTGATGAATTATCCCGTGGCAAACAAAGCGTTACCGGCACGGTAGCCTCCCCGTTTGCGGAGGCAAGCCCCCCCGCTGTCGGGCAGGTTCCCGATGTTCCCGATATTCAGAATATTCAGGATGAGGCTGAACGTCCCCCTGTGGACTTGCGTGTGCCACCCATCCGTAAAGTCAAAGGCAAGACGCTGTTGCCGCCCATGAGCCTGTTGAACCCACCACCGAAGGAGCGGGTTACGCAGCCTAAAGAGCGTTTGAACGAGCTAGCAGACAAGCTGGTGGAGGCTCTGGGGCATTACGGCGTGCGTGATGTCAAAGTCGTGGCGCGTGACCCTGGCCCGGTGATTACCCGTTTTGAGCTGGAATTGCCGGACGGTACGAAGGCTTCCAAGATTTCCGGTCTGGCCTCTGATCTGGCGCGGAACATGTGCGTTTCCAGTGTGCGTGTGGTGGAAGTTATTCCGGGGCGACCGACGATTGGGGTGGAAGTGCCCAATGATGCCCGTGATGTGGTGTTTATGAGCGAAATGCTGGCCTCGCAGGTTTACAAGAAAAACCATTCGCCGCTGACGCTGGCACTGGGCAAGGATATTGCTGGGCATCCGATTGTGGCAGATCTTGGGCGTATGCCGCATTTGCTGGTCGCCGGTACAACAGGTTCGGGCAAATCGGTATTCATCAACGCGGTATTGATGAGCCTGCTGTACAAGGCCACGCCGGACGACGTGCGCATGATCATGATCGACCCGAAAATGCTGGAATTAAGCAGCTACGAGGATATTCCGCATCTGCTAGCGCCGGTTGTGACTGACATGAAGCACGCAGCCAATGCTCTGCGCTGGTGCGTGGCTGAAATGGAGCGGCGCTACCTGTTGATGTCCAAGCTCAAGGTGCGCAACATTGCCGGTTTCAATGAAAAAATCCGTGAAGCGCAAGAGCGGGGTGAAGTAATCCTCGACCCCTTGTTTGACCCGCTGACCAGTGTGGATGGCCATCCGCAGCCATTGAAGCCATTACCTTACATCGTGGTGATCGTGGATGAATTCGCCGACATGATGATGGTGGTCGGCAAAAAGGTGGAAGAGCTGATTGCGCGTCTTGCACAAAAGGCGCGGGCTTCTGGCATTCACTTGATTTTGGCGACACAGCGGCCTTCGGTGGATGTCATTACGGGCTTGATCAAGGCCAATATCCCGACGCGAATTGCCTTCCAAGTTTCCACCAAGATAGACTCGCGCACCATTCTGGATCAGGGCGGGGCGGATCAGTTGCTGGGTTACGGTGATATGTTGTACATGCCGCCGGGTACGTCGTTGCCGCAACGGGTACACGGTGCACTGGTGACTGACCGCGAAGTGGAAGATGTTGCCAATTACCTCAAGCTACAAGGGGAACCGGACTACATCCTGGATGTCTTAGCTGATACAACGTCTGCGTCTGATGCCATACCCGGCTTGGAGCCGCTGGCGGAACGGGAAGGTGAATCAGATCCGCTGTATGACGAAGCAGTGGCGGTGGTTATCGAATCCCGACGTGCGTCGATCTCTTATCTGCAACGCCGCCTCAAAGTGGGCTATAACCGGGCGGCACGGATGATAGAGGACATGGAAAGCGCAGGTGTGGTCAGCCCGGTGTTGAGCAATGGCTCCCGCGACGTGCTGGTTTCTGCCCCTGCAAAGGATTGAAATACATGAGGTTAACGATGAAAATAAGTTTTACCAAAACACTGGCAGTCGTCGTGGCAATGGGCTTGATGAGCACGAGTGCATGGGCAGGGGGACGTGAAAAGCTGGATGAGTTTTTCACCAAAGTAACGACTATGCAGTCGGCCTTTACCCAGCAAGTGGTGGATGACAAAGGTGCCTTGCGCCAATCATCCAGCGGTAATGTGTTCCTGTCGCGCCCCGGCAAATTCCGCTGGGAATATGCCGCACCCGATAAACACGAGATCGTGGCCGATGGTAAAAACGTTTGGATTTACGATGTGGAATTGGATCAGGTCACGGTCAAACCAATGACTCAAGCGCTGTCATCCGCACCTGTCGGGATGCTGACCCAGAAGCAACCGGTCGATAAGCAATTCAACGTGCAGGAAATGGAAGCCGAAGGCAGTGCGCTGGAGTGGTTCCGCTTGACACCGAAGAAAAAAGACTCTGATTTCACCAGTATGGATTTGGGCATCAGCGCCACAGGTGTTGAGGAAATGATCCTCGGTGACAAGTTTGGTCAGCAGACTTACATCAAGTTCCAAGGGTTGCGCACGGACATTAATATCGACGCTAGCCGCTTCAATTTCACGCCACCCAAAGGGGCAGACGTGATCGGCAAGGCTTCTTGATCCCACTCGCAGAACGTATGCGCCCGGCGTTGCTCGATGAGTACGCCGGGCAGCTTCACCTGCTCGCTGTCGGCAAACCGCTGCGGCGAGCCATCGAAGAATCCCGCCCACACTCGATGCTCTTCTGGGGGCCACCCGGAACCGGCAAAACCACTTTGGCGCGTTTGATTACCCATTACTGGGAAGCTGAATTCCTTACCTTGTCGGCAGTATTGGCGGGGGTAAAGGAAATCCGGGCGGCGGTGGAGGTGGCGCGTCAAAATCGCGATCAGTTTGGCAGTAAAACCGTGCTGTTCGTCGATGAAGTCCACCGCTTCAACAAGGCGCAGCAGGATGCTTTCTTGCCGCATATCGAAGACGGCACGCTGCTGTTTATTGGTGCGACCACCGAAAATCCTTCCTTTGAACTGAATAACGCGCTGTTGTCGCGGGTGCGTACCTACGTGCTGCGGGCGCTGGCGGTGGATGACATTACGGCAGTGTTGCAACGCGCTTTGCAGGACACAGCGAAGGGGCTGGGGGATTTGCACGTACAAGCCAGTGAGGGTGTGTTGGAAGCGCTGGCGGCGGCGGCTGATGGTGATGCACGTCGGGCGATGAACTGGCTGGAAATTGCGGCGGATTTGGCGGAAGACACTTCGGCAGGTTTGCAGATTACCGATGCCACGGTGAAGGAAGTGGTGGCGGAATCGTTGCGGCGTTTCGATAAGGGTGGCGACCTGTTTTACGAGCAGATTTCAGCCTTGCACAAGTCGGTGCGCGGCACTGACCCGGATGCGGCTTTGTATTGGCTTTGTCGGATGTTGGATGGTGGTTGTGACCCGCTGTACATTGCGCGGCGTGTGGTGCGTATGGCGAGTGAGGATATTGGCAATGCTGATCCACGTGGCTTGCAACTGGCGCTGAATGCGTGGGATGCGTTTGAACGGTTGGGTAGCCCGGAAGGTGAGTTGATGATTGCGCAGGCGGTGGTGTATCTGGCGTGTGCGCCCAAGAGCAATGCGGTGTATACGGCGTACAAGCTGGCGCGGGCGGATGCGCAGCAGTCGGGTTCGTTGGATGTGCCGATGCATTTGCGTAATGCCCCAACCAAGCTGATGAAAGCGCTGGATTACGGCAAGGGTTATCGTTATGCGCACGATGAAAAAGATGCGGTTGCCGTGGGGGAGACTTATTTCCCGGATGCGCTGAAGGGGCGGCGTTATTACGAGCCAGTGGAACGCGGGTTGGAGATCAAGATTCGCGAGAAGCTGGGGGCGTTGCGGCGGGGGTGAGAGTGGTGCACAAAGGTACTCCTCAGAAGCAGCGGTAAACAGCAATCTGTGGCCAATGTTTAAGTATGTCGCTGATTCCAGCATAAATGCGCTGGTTTCATCTTGCGGCATTGGCTTGCTGCTATCCATTATGGAATAATCCTCGCTTTCAGCATGTTCTCCCGGCTTGTTAATCGGGAGTGGATTGAAACATAAAGGAGTGTCCGAATGGACGAGAACAAAAAGAAAGCCTTAGCCGCCGCCTTAGGTCAGATTGAGCGCCAATACGGTAAGGGCGCTGTGATGCGCATGGGTGATTCCAGCGCCTCCCGTGATATTGAATCGATTTCCACCGGGTCATTGGGTCTGGATATTGCCCTAGGTATCGGTGGTTTGCCCAAAGGCCGTGTGGTCGAAATTTACGGCCCGGAATCTTCCGGCAAAACCACGCTGACCCTGCAAGTGATTGCCGAATGCCAAAAGCTCGGCGGTACAGCCGCATTCGTGGATGCGGAACACGCCCTTGACCCGATTTACGCGCAAAAACTCGGCGTAAACGTGGATGACCTGCTGGTTTCTCAGCCGGATAATGGTGAGCAAGCGTTGGAAATTACCGATATGCTGGTGCGTTCCGGCGCAGTTGACATTGTAGTGGTGGACTCGGTAGCGGCTTTGACCCCGAAAGCTGAAATCGAAGGCGATATGGGCGACTCACACGTTGGCTTACAAGCGCGTCTGATGTCACAAGCCTTGAGAAAATTGACCGGGAACATCAAGCGTTCCAATACCATGGTGATTTTCATCAACCAGATTCGGATGAAAATCGGTGTTATGTTTGGCAACCCGGAAACCACCACCGGCGGTAATGCGCTGAAATTCTACGCTTCGGTACGTCTCGACATTCGCCGCATTGGTGCGATCAAGAAGGGCGACGAAATCACCGGTTCTGAAACCCGCGTGAAAGTGGTCAAGAACAAGGTGGCGCCACCGTTTAAGCAAGCTGAGTTTGAAATCCTCTACGGTGAAGGCATTTCCCGCGAAGGCGAATTGGTTGATTTGGGTGCTAAACAAGGACTGATTGGCAAAGCAGGTGCATGGTACAGTTATAAAGGTGATAAAATTGGCCAAGGTAAGGACAATGCGCGTAATTACCTGAAAGAACACCCGGCCGCTGCGGCTGAAATTGAAAAAGCGATCCGCGAAGCCGCATTTAGTACGCCCGATTTTGCCCCCTCTGCTGTTGAAGAATCGGATGTAGAGGACGACGAGGTATAATGGCTGACGAGCGGGGCTGTGAAGCGGTTGCGGTGCGATTGTTGGCACAACGTGAGCATTCCCGTTATGAGCTGGCGCAAAAAGTGCGCCAGCGCTGCGAGTGTGATCAGGCGAGCTTGGATCAGGTGTTGGATAAATTGCAGGACATGGGGTATCTGGATGATGCCCGTTATGCGGCTGCATTCATCCGTTCATCCATTTCAAGAGGGCGTGGGGCGCAGCGAATTAGCTATGAATTACGTGAGCAGGGCGTGGATAATGCCATTGCTTCACAAGCATTGGCGGAAGCCGATGTGGATTGGCATGTGCTGGCCAGTGAACAGCGCGAGAAAAAATTTGGCAGGGAAATCCCTGCGGATTACAAGGAACGCGCCCGGCAGTCTCGATTTCTCGCCGGGCGCGGTTTTTATACCGATGCGATTAAAGCTGCTTTCCAATGAATACTGCTGAACTCAGACAACAATTTCTCGATTTTTTTGCCAGCAAAGGCCATGAAATCGTCCCGTCCAGCTCTTTAGTGCCGGGCAATGACCCGACCTTGCTGTTTACCAACGCGGGCATGGTGCAATTCAAGGATGTGTTCCTTGGCATGGATAAACGCAGCTATCACCGCGCTACCACGTCGCAGCGCTGTGTGCGGGCGGGCGGTAAGCACAACGATCTGGAAAACGTCGGTTATACCGCGCGTCACCACACGTTTTTTGAAATGCTGGGTAATTTCAGTTTCGGTGACTATTTCAAGGAAGACGCTATCAAGTATGCGTGGGAATTCCTGACTGAAACCCTGAAGTTACCTAAGGGCAAGCTGTGGGTCACGGTGTATGCCGATGATGATGAAGCCTACACTATCTGGGCGCAGCAGATTGGTGTGCCTGCCGACCGCATTACCCGTATCGGTGATAATAAGGGGGCAGCTTATGCGTCCGATAATTTCTGGCAAATGGGCGATACCGGGCCGTGTGGACCTTGCACCGAGATTTTCTATGACCACGGTGAGCATATTTGGGGTGGCCCACCGGGAACGCCAGAGGAAGATGGCGACCGTTACATCGAAATCTGGAATCTGGTGTTCATGCAATACGAGCGCACCAAAGATGGCACGATGATTCCATTGCCCAAGCCTTCCGTCGATACTGGCATGGGCATGGAGCGGTTGGCAGCGGTGATGCAGGGCGTACACAGCAACTACGAAATCGACCTGTTCCAAACCTTGCTGAGCAAAGGGTTGTCCCTCGCGAAAAATGCTGATGCGAATAACCCGTCGTTGAAAGTGATTGCTGACCACATCCGCTCTTGCTCTTTCCTGATTGTCGATGGCGTGTTGCCGTCGAATGAAGGGCGTGGCTATGTCTTGCGCCGCATTATTCGCCGCGCTATCCGTCATGGCTATAAGCTGGGGATGGAAGCGCCATTTTTCCACAAGCTGGTACAGCCGCTGGTGGATGAAATGGGCACGGCTTACCCTGAACTCGCCAAAGCCCAGCCTCAAGTTGAACAAGCGCTGGAAAAAGAAGAACGCCGTTTCGCCGAGACGCTGGAACAGGGCATGAAGATTCTGGAAGACGCCATTGCGGGGATGTCAGGTGATACGATTGATGGCGAAACCGTTTTCAAGCTCTATGATACTTACGGCTTCCCCGTAGATTTAACAGGCGATATTGCCCGCGAGCGTAACCTCAAGCTCGACGAAGCAGGCTTCGAGACAGCGATGAACGCGCAACGTGAGCGTGCGCGTGCGGCAGGCAAATTCGGTGCCGACTACGGCGACAAGCTGGATGTCAGTGGCGAAACTGCTTTCCACGGCTACGGCACTTTGACGGAAACCGCTAGTATTACCGCACTGTTCTCGCAAGGTACTGCTATTGAGTGTTTGCAGGAAGGCGCTGAAGGTCAGATCGTGTTGGATCACACCCCATTTTACGCGGAATCTGGCGGTCAGGTGGGCGATTCCGGGGTTTTGCATACCGATACGGCGGTCTTCCGGGTTGCAGATACGCGCAAGCAGGGCAAAACCTTCATCCACACCGGCAAGGTGGAATTCGGCGAACTGTCCGTCGGTACAGCGGTCGTGGCGGAAGTCGATGCCGAACGTCGTCAGGCCATTATCCTCAACCATTCCGCGACCCACTTGATGCACGCTGCGTTACGCGAAGTGCTGGGCGAGCATGTTGAGCAAAAAGGTTCGCAAGTGACGCCTGAGCGCCTGCGTTTCGACTTTTCCCAGCCGGATGCCGTTACACCAGAGCAGCTGGCCGCTGTTGAAGCCATTGTTAACCGCGAAATCCGCAGCAATGCCGCAACCTTGGCACAAGTCATGAGCATGGAAGACGCCAAAAAATCCGGCGCCATGGCGCTGTTTGGAGAGAAATACGGCGATGAAGTGCGGGTGCTGAAAATCGGTTTCTCTACGGAATTGTGTGGTGGTTGCCACGTCAATCGTACTGGCGATATTGGTCTGTTCAAAATCATCAGTGAAGGTGGTGTGGCAGCAGGTGTTCGGCGTATCGAAGCGGTAACAGGTGCTAACGCGCTGGCATGGTTTGGCGATGTCACCAACCGTCTGGATAGCGTTGCCCGCTTGCTGAAGTCCAACCCTGTCGAAGTGACTGACAAGCTCGACGCTATGCTGCAAAAGAACCGCGCACTGGAAAAAGAGCTGGAGCAACTCAAAGGCAAAATGGCTTCCCAAGCCGGTTCTGGCCTGGCTGACCAAGCGGTGGACATCGGCGGGATACGGGTGCTGGCAGCAAACCTCGAAGGTGCTGACCCTAAATCCTTGCGTGACACGGTTGACCAGTTGAAAAACAAGCTGGGTAAAGCAGTCGTTATTCTGGCGGCTGTTGCCGATGGCAAAGTCAGTTTGGTCGCCGGTGTCACCAAAGACGAAACCGCCAAAGTCAAAGCAGGCGAGTTACTCGGCTTTGTTGCTGGGCAAATCGGTGGCAAGGGCGGCGGTCGCCCGGACATGGCACAAGGTGGCGGCACTGACGTGGCAGCATTACCAGCAGCACTGGCAGCAGTCGCTGGCTGGGTTAGCGAGCGGGTTTAATTTTTGAAGTGTTTTGAAGGTAAACAGTAAACAATGGCACTGATCGTACAGAAATACGGCGGCACATCCGTAGGCTCACCCGAACGCATCGCGGCGGTGGCAGAGCGGGTGATTCGCTGGCGACAAAAGGGCAATGATGTCATCGTGGTGGTTTCCGCGATGTCGGGCGAAACCAATAAACTGGTGGCGCTGATCAATGCCGTCAATCCACAAGGTTCCGAGCGCGAAAAAGACGCGATTCTCTCCACGGGCGAACAAGTCACGATTGGCCTGTTGGCGATGGCGCTAGAAAAGCAAGGTCAGCCAGCCCGTTCCTACACTGGGGCGCAGGTTCGCATCCTGACGGATGAGGCGCACACCAAGGCACGTATCCGTGATATTGATGCTGAACCCATCCGCAAGGATCTGGCGGCAGGCAAAGTCGTGGTCGTAGCCGGTTTTCAGGGTGTGACGGCAGATGGCAGCATTACGACCTTAGGGCGCGGCGGTTCCGATACCACTGGTGTGGCGCTGGCGGTTGCTCTCAAAGCAGACGAATGCCAGATTTACACCGATGTGGACGGCGTGTATACCACCGACCCACGTGTTGAACCTAAAGCCCGCCACATCCCGCGCCTGACGCTGGAAGAAATGTTGGAAATGGCTAGCCAAGGTTCCAAAGTGCTGCAAATTCGTTCGGTCGAATTTGCCTACAAATATGATATGCCTATCCGCGTGCTATCCAGTTTTGATGAATTTGATCAAGGCAACAGCACGCTGGTCACTCGTGAGGAAGATGTAATGGAAGAAGTATCCGTCCGTGGTATTGCGTTTAACCGCGACGAAGCCCAATTGACTGTCACGGGCGTGCCTGATCGCCCCGGTGTGGCTTACCAGATTCTGGGGCCGATCTCCGATGCCAATATCGAAGTGGACATGATCGTGCAGAACATTGGCTCTGACGCGACCACTGATTTCACCTTTACGATTCACAAGAACGATTACGCCAAAGCGCGTGACATCCTCTGCAAGACCGGTAAAGCCTTGGGTGCAAAGCAATGTACTGGTGATGAAAATATTGCCAAAGTGGCGATTGTCGGGGCAGGGATGCGCTCCCATGCCGGGGTCGCCAGCAAAATGTTTAAAACATTAGCAGATGAAGGCATCAATATCCGTATGATTTCCACCTCTGAAATCAAAGTTGCAGTGGTGGTGGATGAGAAATACCTGGAATTGGCGGTACGTGTCTTGCACGACGCATTTGGCTTGGCTCAAGCAACGGCCTGATTCTGAAATCGACAATAAATTGTTGGGGAAAAACCCACTGTGACAGTTTTGTGCAGTGGGTTTTTTTTGTCTAAACATGAAGGGGTTAGGTGGCTTTTTTAATGCTTGTTGTGTAAATCATACATTGGTAAAAATACCACTGCTGGTTGAATAGTTAAGCCTCAGTTAAGTGCTGATATGGGATTGTTGGTGCTACCAACAACTATCGGTGATGCTTTAGGGGTATCACGGGGCTTTTGGGCACATAAATGCAGCAATATGGAGATTATGCGATATGTTGATTCTGACACGGAGGGTGGGAGAAACTCTCATGATTGGGGATAATATCAGCGTTACGGTATTAGGGGTTAAAGGCAATCAGGTACGTTTAGGTATTAATGCACCTAAAGATGTTGCCGTACACCGCGAAGAAATCTTTGAACGCATCCGTCATGAACAAATTGAAGCGGTTGCTATCGAAGAAAATATAAATTAGAGCTTTACGTTAGACCTTTTTGAAGGTATCCTTCGCGCCTTCATTGAAGATTTGGAGAGTTGGCCGAGTGGCCGAAGGCGCTCCCCTGCTAAGGGAGTATGGGTCAAAAGCCCATCGAGGGTTCGAATCCCTCACTCTCCGCCATATTTTAAAAAGCCCTGACAGGTTAAGTTCTGTGAGGGCTTTTTTGTATTACTTTATGCCATTTTACTGATCAAGCCCCATGATACGTATTACCGACTTGCGTCTACCCCTAGAATACCCTGCCGATTCCCTATCTACTGCCATTGCGGAACGCTTAGGCATTACGATTGCTGAGTTGCTGGATTTTAACGTATTCAAACGGGGTTACGATGCCCGCAAGCGCGATGCCATCGTGTTGGTCTACACCATTGACGTGACGGTGCAGGATGAGGTGGCGCTTCTGGTGACATTCTCTGCTGACCCGCACATCAAGCTTGCCCCCGATACTACTTACCGTTTTGTCGCACATCTGCAAGAAGCACCCGATTTGCGTCCGGTGATCGTGGGTTTTGGCCCGTGTGGGTTAATGGCAGGCTTGGTACTGGCACAAATGGGTTTCCGCCCAATCATTCTGGAACGTGGTAAAAAAGTCCGCGAACGCACCAAGGATACTTGGGGGCTATGGCGCAAAAACCAGCTAAACCCCGAATCCAACGTGCAATTTGGTGAAGGTGGCGCCGGTACTTTTTCCGACGGCAAGCTCTACAGCCAGATCAAAGATCCTAAGCATTACGGGCGCAAGGTGCTGACTGAATTCGTCAAAGCCGGTGCGCCAGAAGAAATCCTCTACGTTAGCAAGCCGCACATCGGTACTTTCCGTCTGGTCAAAATGGTGGAAAATATGCGTGCCCAGATCGAAGCACTGGGTGGCGAAATCCGTTTCCAGCAGCAAGTAACCGATGTGCTGATCGAAGATGGGCATCTACGTGGGGTGATGTTGGCAACGGGTGAACAAATCCGCACCGATCACGTTATTCTCGCGCTGGGGCACAGTGCGCGGGATACGTTCCAGATGCTGCATGAGCGCGGTGTGTTCATGGAACAGAAGCCATTTTCGCTCGGTTTCCGCATTGAACACCCACAAACCCTGATTGATCAGGCGCGTTTCGGCAAACATGCGGGCAATGAATTGCTGGGCGCGGCAGATTACAAGCTGGTACACCACGCCAAAAATGGACGCGATGTGTACAGTTTCTGCATGTGTCCGGGCGGGCAAGTTGTGGCGGCGGCTTCCGAGCCGGGGCGGGTGGTCACCAATGGTATGAGCCAATATTCCCGCGCCGAACGTAATGCCAATGCAGGGATTGTGGTCGGCATCACCCCGAAAGATTACCCCGGTAATCCGCTAGCGGGCATCGAATTCCAGCGTCAATGGGAATCGCGTGCTTACGAACTCGGCGGCGGCAATTACGAAGCGCCGGGGCAGTTAGTGGGCGATTTCATCAAAGGCATTGCGTCAACGCAACTGGGTTCGGTGGAACCTTCCTACCAACCCGGCGTACACCTCACCGATCTGGCGACCAGCCTACCGAAATATGCGATTGAAGCCATCCGTGAAGCACTGCCTGCTTTTGAGCGTCAAATCAAAGGTTTCTCGATGTATGATGCCGTGTTGACTGGGGTGGAAACCCGCACCTCCTCACCGTTGCGTATCACTCGTGGCGAAGACCTGCAAAGCCTAAACGTTAAAGGGCTTTTTCCGGCTGGCGAAGGCGCGGGGTATGCTGGGGGTATTCTCTCGGCAGGCGTGGATGGCATTCGCGTCGCCGAGGCATTGGCTACCCAATTAACGGAGGCAAATCATGACCGGAATTATCCGCACAAGCTGGCATAACGCTGAGGTATTAAGCAATCAGCGTTGGACCGAGCGCCTGCTAACCTTACGCATTAAAACCGAGCCTTTGCCGTTCATCGCCGGACAGTTTGTGACCTTGCGCTTGCCCATCACCACGGATGGTAATACCGAGCTGGTGGCAAAATCCTATTCCCTGATCAATGCGCCTGAGGAGGCGGTGCTGGAAGTTTTCTACAATATCGTTCCCAATGGCAAACTTTCCAACGCTCTGGCTGGCTTGCAGGCGGGCGATAGTCTGGAAATTTCTCAGCCAGCCAAAGGCTTTTTTGTGCTGGATGAAATCCCTAAAGTGCCTAATTTGTGGATGATTGCCACGGGAACCGGCCTTGGCCCCTACCTCTCGATCCTCAAAACTGCCCAGCCGTGGGAACGTTTCCAGAAAATCGTGCTGGTGCATGGCGTGCCGTTGGTCAACGAACTGGCGTATCCCGACTTGATTCAAGGCTTGCTGGCCGAGCACCCGCAACAGTTCCATTTCATCTCTTGCGTCACCCGCGAAGCTAACCCGGAAGGCTTGGAAGGGCGTATTACCACCAACCTTGAATCCGGTGCACTTGAACAGGCCGCAGGCACTCACATCAGTGCGGAAGACACGCACGTTATGCTGTGCGGCAACCACAATATGCTGAATGACATGAAAGAATTACTAGCAAAACGCGGGATGCAACGTCATTTGCGTCACAAGCCGGGTCATATCACCACGGAACAGTATTTTTAGAGTCGTAATCTGTTGGCAAGCACTGTAAAATCAGCCGCTTCTATTGTATGGGTGACGGACAAGCAACGAATATGAACCCGGAATTTCTTGATTTCGAACAGCCTATCGCCGAGTTACAGGCGAAAATTGAAGAACTGCGTTACGTGGGTGACGCGGAAATTAACTTGAGCGAAGAAATTGGCAAGCTGGAAGAAAAAGCCGCTTCGCTGACCCGCTCCATTTTTTCCAAACTGACACCCCGTCAGATTTCCCAGCTTGCGCGTCACCCTAAACGTCCGTACACGCTCGACTTGATCCGCTATTTGTTTACGGATTTCAAGGAGCTGCATGGCGACCGTGCCTTTGCTGATGACAAAGCCATTATCGGTGGTATGGCACGTTTTCGCGGTCAAGCGGTGATGGTGATCGGTCATCAAAAAGGCCGTGACACCAACGAAAACATCAAACGCAATTTCGGAATGCCGCGTCCGGAAGGCTACCGCAAAGCTTTGCGCTTGATGCACATGGCCGAAAAATTCCACCTGCCGGTGATCACGTTCATCGACACACCGGGCGCATACCCCGGCATTGGTGCGGAAGAGCGCGGTCAAAGCGAAGCCATCGCCCGTAATCTTTACGAAATGGCGAAATTGCGTACCCCGATCATTTGCACGGTAGTAGGCGAAGGTGGCTCCGGTGGCGCGTTGGCGATTGGTGTCGGCGACCGCGTGATGATGTTGCAATATGCCACTTACTCGGTTATTTCCCCAGAAGGTTGCGCTTCAATCCTCTGGAAAAGTGCTGAAAAAGCGGCAGATGCGGCAGATGCGATGGGCATTACTGCCGACCGTCTCAAATCGCTTGGCCTGATTGAGCAGATTATTCCTGAGCCATTGGGGGGTGCGCACCGTGACATGGAAGCCGCTGCCCAACACATTGGCGAGGCACTGGAAACCAATCTGCGCACCCTGAATGCCACGAATATCGACAAGCTGCTCGACAAACGTTACCAGCGCATTATGGCATTCGGGCAGTTCGAGGAGTAAGGAGGGCGTATGTCATGCGCCCCGACGGATCACCTGTTACGCTTTTTCCAGCAACACCCTGCCACGGAATACCTGATAGGTTTCAGTGGCGGGGTGGATTCGCACGTATTACTTCATGCTTGCGCTAGTCTGCGCGGGCAATATCCCCACCTGTGTTTTCGCGCCCTGCACATTGATCATGGTTTGCAGGCAGTGTCGGCTGCGTGGGCGGAACATTGCCGTGCGGTGTGTACGGCACTTGGGATTCCCCTGCATAGTGAAACCTTGCAACTGGTGATTCCGGCGGGGGCAAGTCTGGAAGCGGTGGCGCGGACTGCGCGTTATGCAGCCTTCAGCCAGCACTTGCAGCCCGGTGAAATCGTGCTGACCGCGCATCACCAGAATGATCAGGCTGAAACCTTGTTGCTGCATCTGGTACGCGGCAGTGGGGTGGATGGGCTGGCGGCAATGCCGGAGATCCGCCCGTTTGCGCAAGGTGTATTGGGGCGACCCTTGTTGGCTTGTAGTCGTGCGGAACTGAGCGCGTATGCCAAACAGCATAAGCTGAATGTCATTGATGACCCCAGCAATCAGGACAGCCGTTTCGACCGCAATTTCCTGCGCCATCAGGTGGTACCCGTGCTCGAACAGCGTTGGCCTGCACTGGGTAAAACGTTAGCGCGGGCAGCGCGTTTGCAGGGGGAAAACCGTCAGTTACTGGAAGGCTTTTTGCGCGAAAAACTGCCGAGTATGCACGGCAGTAAGCCCGGTACTTTGTCGGTTAGCCAGTTGCTGGCAGAGGATGCCGTGATGCAAAAAGCCTTGCTGCGAGAATGGCTGGCACAGCGCGGTTTCCGTTTGCCGGAAGAAAAAAAGTTGCTGCAAGTGCTGCATGACGTGTTGCACTGCCGCCCGGACGCGACGCCTTGCGTACAGTGGGAAGGCTGCGAAATCCGCCGTTACCGCGATGATGTGTATGCTATGCCGCCATTGTCGGTGCACGACCCGAAGCAGGTATTGGTGTGGAATACCCGCGAGCCGTTATTTATTGCCTCGTTGGGGCGTACTTTGGTGGCGGAGTCGGGGTATCCTGAAACCGTGACGGTGCGCTTTCGGCAAGGTGGTGAAAGCGTGTATCTGTCGCAGCGGGGTGGGCATCATGCGCTTAAGCATCTGTTTCAGGAATGGGGTGTTCCACCGTGGGAGCGGGAGCGCTTGCCGTTGGTGTTTGTGGGGGAGCTGTTGATCGGCTTACACCCAAGTTTCGAGTTTCAGGCCGATAATCCGTTCAAAGTGCCGCGTATTGTTGGTGACTAGAATCATGCCTTGACTGAGGGCATGGCTGCCGATTTGCATATCCATACCGCCGATGGGTGTGCCACTTCGTTCCAATTGGGTGCGAACGCGGGAATAGTGATCGGCTGCCTCTTTATCCCAATCCAATACATCCAAATGCGCGACGAAATTTTCGATAATGGGGCGATTGACCCGTTCTGAGGATGAGCGTTCCACACCGTATAGCAGTTCTGCGTATGTGATTACAGATATACAGAGTTGTTCCATTTTTAGAGTGCGGAAACGCTCGGCAACGTGCGCTGGGCGGTTTTTGATCAGATTGCGCGGCAAACCCCGTCCTTCAGGTCGGGGAGGATAGCGCGGGTGGCGAAGCCGCCCTATGTTCGGTAGTTTTGTCTGATAATCCGCGCAGTTTAACGCAGAATACCCACTCAAGCCGCTCTTTTTTAGCTAGTGTCTGACCGAAAAAGCCTTCCTGCCGCCACGAGTGCCCAATTTTAGTCCATGCAGCCGTTTTCCCCGCCACCTTCTGGCAAGCACGAGGGTAAAACGCTGGGTTTCAAGGCATGGCTGGCAGCGCAGGCTTGCCTTCGGTGCAGGGGCTGCCCTGCCTTCCCGGCATTTTCCCTCATCGGTCGGCGTTGTGGGGTGGTTCAGGCGGCTTGGCGCTGTCGTCGGCGTTCATCCTTCTGCAAGGCCTCCAACGCCCTGGCCTGTAAAATGGCCCCGACCTTTTGCAGGTTCCTGCCCACCACCGCCAGTGCCACATAGCGCTTGAAGCGTTCCAGCCCCCGGTCGGGGCAATAGTCCAGCCCATGGACTTCCAGTGCGTTGATGCCGGATTCCACCGCTGAGTGCTGGCGTCTGGCCTGGACAAACGCCGGGTCGGTTTCACGGGCAGTGTCCGCCTGGCTCCAGCGGCCCTTTTTCGGCAACACCACCCGGTCGAGCAGTTCGGCCAGTTCGCGCTGGTTGGCCGGTGAGTGGAACCCCTTGTCAAAGCTGCACGCGCTCAGGGAGGGGAACAGCGCTTTGGCTTGCTTAACCATGGTCACGGCAATCTCACTGTCGGGGCAGTGTTGCATCACTTGGTGGTGGAGGATGAAGCCGTCAGCCGATTCCATCACGCACACGTTCAGGCCCAGCTCCACCGGCACACCGGCTTTGCCCTTGCTGAGCCATTCGCTGTAATCCTCGAAGAGGGAGAAGATCTTGTCGCCGTGGGGGATGGTTTCCCCGTCCAGCACCCGCCGCCGCACCAGGTCAACCTGATGCCACCCGTACCCCAGCCAGCGCTGGAGGTCGTTGCCCGACCGGCTGTCCAGCAGGCTGAGGGGCAGGTCAGCCACCGTTTCCTCCACTTTCGACAACAGCGCGGCGCACAGGCCCAGGTAGGTGTGGTGGGCGTCACGGATGGCCTGTTGCCGGGTGGCCTGCTTGTCCGGGTCTTGGGAGCTGGAGTGCTTGAGCTTCTGCGCATGACGGCAGGCTTTCTTCACCTGGCGGAGATTGTACTGCCATTGCCGCCAGCGGCTGTCGCCGTGCCCTTCACACCAATCGGCCACCGTGCGCACCGAACAACGCACCGCGTCGTACAACAGGTTGATGTCGGTCGGGTAGTGGATGTTGCTTTCCACCACGAAGGAGTCACAACGGGCGCTCAGCGGCGCGGCTTTTTTTTAGCAGCTTGTGACCGGCCTCCACCACCAACTGGTTGATGCGTTGCAGGCTGGCTTCGTCCACCAGAGCGGCGTTGTCCTTGACCGTTTGCAGCTTGTACTCATCGTCATCATCCCAGAAACCATGCCCCAGCATCTGACGGATGCTGCGGTGCTGGTTCGCCATCTCCAGCAGCCGGTCATAGTCCCAGTTCAGGTTCACCCGCAATGTCGCCAGCACCAGCGCATTCCACAGATCCATGCCGGGGCGTCCACGGCTGGCGTCCACCTCCGCCGGAACCCGCTTTTCCAGCACCGCAAACACCGCCTCACGCAGTTCGTCTGTCACATAAATGTATTGCAGCCCTTGCAACACCTGCGGGATGTCGTCCCGCGAACGTGGGTTGAAGGTCAGCCTGCCGATGTCAGCGTGACCCAGGCGAAGTTGGCGGGCGATCACTTCACGCATCGTGTGTCTCCTGCGAAGTTTGGCGGATGGATGCCCTATTTTGCCCTATTTTGGGCGCTTTTGCAGCTTTCTGGCCTGCTTCCGGGAAATCTTAGGGCAAGGAAAACGGGCGTAGCATCTTGATCGGAAAAGGGTTTTAGGGTTTCCGGTCAGACACTAGCTACACTCCGAAGATGCAACGACTACAAGCCTTCAAATACGAACTTATGCCCAATGGTGAGACGCAGCGTCATCTGCGCCGTTACGCGGGATCGTGTCGCTTCGTGTACAACAGGGCGTTAGCGTTGCAGCAAGCCAATCATGAAGCGGGTGAACAATTCATCGGTTACGTCGCAATGGCCAAGCACCTGACCGCATGGCGCAACGGTGTGGAAACCCCGTGGCTGAAAGATTCCCCTGTCCATCCCCTGCAACACGCGCTCAAAGATCTCGACAAGGCTTACCAAAACTTTTTCGCCAAACGTGCCGACTTCCCCCGTTTCAAGCGCAAAGGCAGCGGTGACAGTTTCCGTTACCCCGACCCCAAACAAATCAAGCTCGACCCAGGCAATAGCCGAATTTTTCTGCCGAAACTGGGCTGGATACGCTACCGCAATAGCCGCGATGTGTTGGGAGAACTACGCAATGTCACGGTTTCCAGCAAAGGCAGCAAATGGTTTGTCAGCATCCAAACCCAGCGCGAAGTGGAATTGCCAGCCACACCCGCAACCACTGCTATCGGTATTGACCTTGGGATAGCGCGTTTTGCGACGCTCTCCGATGGCACATGGATGGAATCGCGTAACAGCTTCAAGGGCAAGCAAGCGAAACTCGCCAAATATCAACGGCGCATGGCGCACAAACAAAAGTTCAGCAACAACTGGAAAAAAGCACAAGCCAACGTTCAAAAAATTCACACGCAAATCGCCAACGCCCGCAGCGATTTCCTGCACAAGGCGACGACCACGCTCAGCCAAAACCACGCGCTCGTGTTCATCGAAGATTTGCAGGTCGGTAATATGTCGAAGTCAGCGGCAGGCACAGCAGAAAACCCCGGCAAGAACGTTGCCCAGAAATCTGGCTTAAACAAAGCCATTCTCGATCAAGGTTGGGGAGAATTTCGACGGCAACTCGACTACAAAATGGCATGGAAAGGCGGCATTTTGTTCGCTGTGCCGCCGCATTATACCAGTCAAGAATGCCCAGAATGTCATCATGTATCGGCAGATAACCGCCAGACGCAAGCACGGTTTGTGTGCGTGAAATGCCACTATGAAAATCATGCCGATCATGCCGATCATGTCGGCGCGATCAATGTCAAAGAGCGGGGATACCGCTTGTTAGCCTGTGGAGATGCGGCCTTAAGCCGCTCGATGAAGCAGGAACCCACCGAAGTCAGTCAGCTATCTAGCTGAATGCAGTAGGAATCCCCTTCCTTTAGGGAGGGGAGGATGTCAATCCTGTTCTTCTGAATACTAAAACAGCAATTCTCATTTTACCACCCACTGCTCAATCTCATCCGCTTGATGCCGCCGCTCTAAGCCGACGAGCATAAAATCCAGCAGAGCCGTCCAACTTTTGAAGCACAAAAAGGTCGTGAGCGTATTGATGTCATCGAACAAGCGTTCGCGTGACCCCATTTTCTGAAGTAAAGTTCGGAAACGCTCATCCATCAAGTCAATCACGGTATGGACGAGATAAGCCAATAACACTAATGCGGCCAACAAGTTGGCGAGGTGTTGCTGCCCATGCCCGAAGTTGTGTTCAAAGTGGTAGCCTTTGGTTTTCAGGGTGTTGTTGTTTTCGTTCTCAATCTTCCAGCGACACCTCCCAGCCTTCACAAGATCGACGACCTTGCCGGTGGTGATAGGGTGAGAGGTGGCGAAATCTTTATGGTATAAGCACTTACCATCATCACGCACACTCGTGAGACTGAACCAGTTGACACGCAGGGCATCGTCCCCATCACGTAAGGGCATCTGCGTCGCAAAACGGTAGGTATCCGTGACAGAATGCTTTCCCATCCGCCGCTGTACAAGATGGGTGCGTATCGCGCCGATTTTCTCTAGCCCTTCCAACTCTTCATATAAGGTCGTGTGGGACGTGGGTTTGCAGTTGAAAATGAACTGTGCGCCAGCGTCCAGGACTGCTTGGCAAAAGGGCTGGTGACAATACAAATCATCCCCCAGAAACGTGATGCCCAGCGGGATGTAATCCGCGCCCCACTGAGCCAGCCAGCGTTTAGCGGCGTTGATTTCACAATCTTGCTTGGTTTGCCCATCTTGGCGGCTGATGAACTCTGGCGGTAACGGGATCACCTGTGGTTTATCGGGTGCTGTTAAAATCGGGGTCAGCACTTGGTGTGAGTAGGTGACTGTCCCGTTGTGATGCGTCTTCGTCAAACACTGCTCACAATGGATGTGGGATGACGAAAAATGCTGTGTCCCATCCAGTGCCAACAAATAACCGTAGTCATGCACCCGCCACTTATCCAAATAACCATTCTGTTGCAACCCATTGAAAAGATAACGGTAAGCAGGCGCAACGGCTGACGGCGGCACGCTATCCAGCAAATGGCGAATTTGATTGTCGCAGGGAATGGCATGAACACCGAACAACGTCTGTGCATTACTCCGCTCTTGGTTCTCCACCATGCGCCGCTGGTATTCCAGAAAGGACGCACACTGCATGAAAAACACCGAAAAAGCACTCAAACCCGTATCCTCCAAGGTATAGCGGGTATTATTGCCGGGTTTGCGGCAGTCGGGGAAGGCGCGGAATGTATCGCGCAATTGCTCCACGATACCCGCAAAAGTGAGCGGTGCGGTTAGCGCAGCAGCAGTAACGGTTGGGTAGCTCATCGACTTCACCTCCCGGAACAGATCTCAATGGGATAGGTTTAGTTTACGCCATTTTATTGGGTGAGGGGCAAAATGAGAATTGCTGATACTAAAACGTTCAGCTTGGCAGGCTGCTAGAATAAGTGAGATAATGGTGAAGTTACGCAAAGAACGCCGCGTAGCGGCGACGCGCAAAATGTATGGCAAAAGTATTCGACAATTTGTACCCACAATTGCTGGAATTCAGCAATCTGTACGCAGCTTGGCAAAAAGCCGCGAAGGGCAAGCGTCGTAGCCTGTTTGCTAAGCCCGTTCCGCTCAGAACGGCGGGAAGAGGGCGTATGCAATACGCCCCTACAGAGGGAGGTTCACGTAGGGGCGTATTGCATACGCCCTCTTCAGCGGTGCGCAAAGCTGCATGAAAGAATCCCCGTTATTTGCCAAAAGCTATGATTTCATCCGCTGGCTGATCCCCCAAACCGTCAAATTCCCCCGCACCCAACGTTTTGTTGTCACCGAACGCTACTGGACACGCGCCGCTTTGAACATGCCAGCCGCTTGCTGGAAGAAGTTGGGCGCTTGTTGGGTGGATGGTGTAAATCCACTGTTATAGAGTAATTTGTTAATGAATGCCGCAGAAGAAACCCCTCCTAACCTCCCCTTATCAGGGGAGGGACAAGAATGCACCACACCTCTTGACTCCTCCCCTGATAAGGGGAGGCCGGGAGGGGTTTCTTTATCCGACGAACACTGGATGCGCCACGCCCTTACCCTTGCCCGCAACGCCTGGCAGCAAGGCGAAGTCCCCGTCGGTGCTGTCCTCATCCGCGACGGCGAAATCCTCGCTGAAGGCTGGAACCAACCCATTACCTTGCATGACCCTTCCGCCCACGCCGAAATGCTTGCTATGCGGGCAGCAGGCCAAACGGTTGGTAATTACCGTTTACCCGGCACAACCCTCTACATCACGCTCGAACCCTGTCTGATGTGCGTCGGCGCCATGCTGCACGCACGAGTGGAACGGGTGGTATTCGGTGCTTATGACCCCAAAACCGGGGCAGCAGGCAGTGCGTTTAATCTGCTGCAAGACCCACGCCACTACCACAAGGTGCTAGCGGTGCAGGGTGGGGTGTTACAGGAAGAATGCGCTGCGTTATTGCAGGCATTCTTCCGTGAGCGGCGGGCAGCAGCTTCAGCCAAACCAGCGGCGGAGTAAGCGCGTTAACCAAGAATCAGTCGGAGCCGGTGCTGGCGTTGGGGTCGGCGTTGGTACTGGCGTCGGCCTTGGTGTCGGCGCAGGGGCAGGTGTTGGGTTGGGTGCTGGCACAGGTGCGGGTGTTGGGCTGGGTGTTGGCACAGGCACAGGTGCTGGGGTAGGTGTTGATGCTGGCGTGGCTGTTTGCGTACCATTGGCGAACCGGATGAGCTGTTCCACAATCGCTGCGAGCGGTGCGCTTTGCTTGGTGGCGGCTGATTGCGCCGCTGTGCGCCACGCGGCCGGGACAGCAGTACCCGCTTGCCATGTACCAGTCGCCTGCGACTCGTAAGACGTTTTGGCGTGAAGCCCCTTGCTCGGTGTCCACAAGAAGTCTGGGTGCTTGTTGGTATACCATTCACCGCCCACGATAGTGTTTGCAGCATCCAGCTCCAGATCATAGTAATAGGTGACTTTCTGGATGGCGTCTTGCGAAGGACTATCCGTTTCGCGTTGGCTGGGTGATGTCTCAACCACATAAGAAACATCCATGCGGATGCCGACAAAAGATTGGGTCTGGGAGCTGCGGTAAGCCTTGAATTTGTCGTTGGTAAACGCGGCTTTGCTAACCGTTGCCTCCGCAATACTACTGGCGTAGTTATTGGTTTGTGGGTTGAAGTAGCGGTATTCGTACGCGTAGATCGGTTGGTTCCAGACTTCGTAATCGAAGGTAACATCCAGTACGGTACTGCGTTTGGAAGCGCCAATCTGGTTGACGATGGCAAGATGCCAAGTACCGGGGTTGGTGTCAAAACAGTCTGCCGACTTGACGCGCCCGGTTACAGCGTCAGTCGCAGGGTCTTTGTCGTTGCAGCGCCCACCGATAAAGCGGGTAGGGCTGGCGGCGTTTGCCCACAGCAAAGACGCCAATGCCTTGATGTCGGAGGGGTAAAACTTGATGGCAACGCCACTCGGGGTTTTCAGCGTCACGCTTTTGGTCGGTCTGGCTAGCATATAGGCCGCAGGTGCCCAGCCGTGGCAGATGCCCATCCACATTTCTACCGAACCATGTGCGTCGTAATAGGATTTACCTTCTGCCCACATTTTTTTAGTCAAGGATTCATTGGTATCACCCACCAGCGCGTCGTATTTTTCCGCCGGGGAAAGCTGGTTGATCTTGGTGGCATTACCACTGGCGAGGATAGCCGCTGATGGGTTGTTGCGCACGTAATCGAAATTCTTTTGCCAGTCACTCGATTTTGGGAAGCTGGAGTCCGCATAACGTGCACCGAGGATACCTTTGTAAATGCCCCAGTAATCGTCTGACCACGGTGATTCTGCCAAGGAGGCTTGTTTGAGGCCAGCCGTTTCCATGTCGCTGAGCTTGCTGTAGCTCAGGGTATCCACCAAGTTGGCGGGTTTGTCGTTGGATGCAATGGCTGCACGGGTGGACAGGCCGCCTGGCTCACCACTGCCCGGTTGCAGGATGTGCATCCGCTGGGAATCTCGCGCTTCGATGTAATCCAGACTGTCAATCGCGTCTTGTGGGAACAGCGTCGCACCGTCTACGGGGTTGCCAGCGGCATCCGTTTTCGGTGGTTGGCGGTTCATGAAGGCTTTGGGGTCTTTCGCAAATGCTTCAAGATCAGCATTGATTTGCTGTTCGATAGTCGTAGGCATGGTAATTGCTCCTTGTCCGCTGCTTGGCGGGTTGCCCTGTGTCAATGAGACTAGGTTAAATGATTCTTCCCTGCCTTGAATATAGCCTGTTCTAGCTATTTTCGGGCAGATATTCCCATTGGTCGAAATAAGCGGCTTGCCCGGCGTAATGGCCTTGCGCATCCCGCAAATTCCACACAATGGCTTGTCGGATCAGGAAGCGCCGCCCGCTGCTGGAAATGCGTATCCCTGCATAGTTGTCGATATAGCCTTGGCGATTGACGGTTTGCAACAAATGCTCGCGCTCTTCGCGGGCGAGTGCTTCGGCGGAATAACGTGATGGCAGATTAGTGAGGGTTTCCCAATCCATTTCAAAGACTTCCAGCGCCTTCTTGTTACCGTAAGTGAAAATGGGGTCAGCGGCAGTATTGTGTGATAGTAGCACAAATGGTGCGTTGTCGAGCGCCTGCGCGGTGTTTACGCCTTGCCAGGGCAGCTCGGCCAGATCTCGCCCGACGTAGTGGCGGAAACTGCTGTGTAGCAAATGCAAGTGTGCGGTCAGTTGTGCCGGTGTCATCATATGCTGGCCAGATTACCTTTGGTTTCCAGCCAGTGCTTGCGGTCACCAGCGCGTTTTTTCGCCAAAAGCATGTCCATGACGATGTCGGCAGATTCGTCACCGTCGTCGATGCTGAGTTTGACCAAGCGGCGGGTATCCGGGGAAATAGTGGTTTCGCGTAATTGTAGCGGGTTCATTTCACCCAAGCCTTTGAAGCGGGTGACGGATACCGTGCCGCGTTTTTTCTCGGCGGTGATAATGTCGAGACGTGCCTGTTTTTCGGCTTCATCCAGCGCGTAATAAATTTCCTTGCCGATGTCGATGCGGTACAGCGGCGGCATGGCAACAAAGACATGACCCGCTTGAACTAATGGGCGGAAGTGCTTGAGAAATAAGGCGCAAAGCAGGGTGGCAATGTGTGCGCCATCCGAGTCGGCGTCGGCGAGAATGCAGATTTTGCCGTAACGTAGCTGATTGAGGTCGCAATGCCCCGGCTCTACGCCAATCGCCACGGAAATGTCGTGGACTTCCTGTGAACCCAGCACTTGTTCCGAATCGACTTCCCACGTATTCAGGATTTTACCGCGCAAGGGCATGATGGCTTGAAATTCGCGGTCGCGTGCTTGTTTTGCCGAGCCGCCTGCGGAGTCGCCTTCCACCAGAAACAGTTCGGTGCGGGTGATGTCCTGCGAGGAACAATCCGCGAGTTTGCCGGGCAGGGCGGGGCCTGCGGTGATGCGTTTGCGGATGACTTTTTTGCTGGCTTTCTGGCGTTTGGTGGCGTTGTTAATTGCCAATTGTGCGAGTTGTTCACCAATCACGGTGTTGTTGTTGAGGTAGAGGCTGAAGGCGTCCTTGATTGCGCCGCTGATGAAACTGGCGGCTTCGCGGGAGGAGAGGCGTTCCTTGGTTTGCCCGGCAAATTGTGGGTCTTGCATCTTGAACGACAGCACAAACGCGATGTTTTCCCACACGTCATCCGGGGTCAACTTCAGGCCGCGTGGCAACAGGTTGCGGAATTCGCAGTATTCGCGCAAGGCATCGGTCACACCCGTGCGCAAGCCGTTGACGTGCGTACCGCCTTGCACCGTGGGAATCAGGTTGACGTAGCTTTCCTGTATGGCTGTGCCGCCTTCGGGTAGCCACAGCAAGGCCCAGTCGAGCGTTTCACGCGGCGCGGTGAGTGAGCCGGTGAACGGGTCTTCGGGCAGGGTGATGAATTCGCTGATGGCTTCATTGAGGTAATCGCGCAAGCCACTTTGGTAATACCATTCGGTGACTTCGGGTTCGCTGGTGGAGGCATCAGTGAAACGGATGCGTAAACCGGGGCAGAGTACCGCCTTTGCTCGTAAATTGTGTTTGAGCGCTCTGACGCTGAATTTCACTGTGTCGAAGTATTTGGCGTCCGGCCAGAAATGCACGGTGGTGCCGGTTTCGCGCTTGCCTGCCTTGCCGATCACTTCGAGTTCGCTGGCTTTGTTACCGTCGGCAAAAGCCATGCGGTAAAGCTGGCTATTGCGCTTGATGGTGACTTCGAGCTTGCGTGAGAGGGCATTGACTACGGAAACGCCCACACCGTGCAAACCACCGGAAAACTGGTAATTCTGGTCGGAAAATTTGCCGCCCGCGTGCAGGGTGCAGAGGATGACTTCGATTCCCGGTTTGCCTTGTTCGGGGTGGATGTCGACCGGCATCCCGCGCCCGTTGTCGGTGACGGAAACCGAGCCATCGGTGTGTAGTGTTACGTCGATCTGGTTGGCGTGCCCGGCGAGGGCTTCATCCACGCTATTGTCGATCACTTCTTGCGCCAAGTGGTTGGGGCGCGTGGTGTCGGTGTACATGCCGGGGCGCTTGCGCACGGGGTCGAGTCCGGTGAGGACTTCGATGGAAGAGGCGTCGTAGGTGTTGTTGCTCATTATTCTCGTCAGTTCTGGTCTGGATGCGCGTCAAAATAGCGGGTTAGGGCGTGTTCGTAAAGCCCTAAAATATTCCTCATCGAGTCTTTCTGGTGAATCTTCCCATTTGTGGCATAATACTATCTATGTGCCAAAAAATGAGGTTTTAACCCATGCAAGCATTTGAAATAGCTGTTACCCAACAAGGCCGTATGGTTATTCCATCCCTATTGCGCAAGCAACTGGGGTTGAAATCAGGTTCGCGTCTGATGGCTCATCTGGAAAATGGGCGTCTGATTCTTGAGCCAAAAGAGTTGCTGTGGGAGAAAATCTATCAAGAAATGAGTGCGATACCAGCGAAAACTGATCTTGCCCAGGAATTGATAGATGAGCGTCGCGAAAGTGCAGGCAGAGAATAATGATTGATAAACGTTATGTGATGGATGCATCGGCATTGTTGGCTGTTATCCATAAAGAAACGGGAGCGGATAAGGTCAAGCCCTTGCTTGAAGAATCCGTCGTTTCTAGCGTCAATTGGTCAGAAGTACTGCAAAAGTTGAAGCGGGCAGAGTTGAATGCGGCGCGTATCGGGCAATTGTTACAAAGTCTGGGGCTTGAGGTCGTACCCTTTTCCGAGCAACAGGCAGAACTTGCCGCGACACTGTGGCAGCAGGCTGCTCCCATGGGCTTGTCATTGGCAGACCGGGCTTGTGTGGCAACAGGTGAGGCATTGGGAATGGAAATTGTAACAGCGGATAAAGTTTGGAAGGATTTGAACTTGTCAGTCCCCGTTTTCTCTATCCGCTAGTTTGGTTAATGCACTACCGTATGCAGCACTTTACCGTGTTCAAAATACACTGAAAATCCGCCATAATTCCACACCGTAATTCGGGGCCAGCGCTTTTTGACGGGGTTGGCGGACTGGCTCACGGAATATGGCTGGCCGTAGTGTGCTTTGACGTTATTCATGCTCATGCCACGGCTGGGGTAGTCGGCAAAGGCGGTAGTGGCGAAAAAAGGGATAGCCAGTAACGCAGTACTGAGTACGCTACTAAACCATTTGGGCAAACGCATGTCTGATCTCCCGATACTTTACTATTAAATGACACTCAATCAGTTGTACAATCGCCACCCATGTTTACACCACTCGAATTATTCATCGGACAGCGGTACACGCACTCGCGGCGACGTAACCGTTTCATCTCGTTCATATCGTTCGCCTCGATGCTCGGCATCTTGCTGGGGGTTATGGTGCTGATCACGGTTTTGTCGATCATGAACGGGTTTGAAAAGGAACTCAGGGACAAGATACTGGGAGTGGTTTCCCATGTCACGGTTTCGGGGACAAATGGGCAACTCTCTGATTGGACGGCAAAGTTGGACGGTTTGCAGGCTGAAAAACACGTCATCGGTGCTGCCCCCTATGTGCAAAAACAGGTGATGCTGACCAACGGCAACCTGATGCGCGGCGTGGTATTGCAGGGCATAGACCCGGCTCGCCAGAGTCAGGTCAGCGACGTGAATTTCAAAATGCTGGAAGGCAACTTCAGCAACCTCAAGCCGCGCGAATACGGCATTGTGCTGGGGGTGGAAGTCGCGGCTAACCTTGGGGTGATTCCCGGCGATAAAGTCACGGTGATTGTGCCGCAAGTGCAAGTCACACCCGCCGGTATTTTGCCACGCCTGAAACGCTTTACCGTGGTGGGTATCTACCAGATTGGGCATCCTGAATACGATGGCATGACCGGCTTTATTGAGCTGAGCGATGCATCGCGGCTGTTCCGCTTGGGTGAAAACGTCGGGGGGATACGTCTGAAACTGGATGATATGTTCGCAGCACCCGCGATTGGGCACGATTTACAGACCAAGCTGGGCAAAGACTTTGAGGTGGTTGACTGGAGTCAGGAACACGGCAGCTTTTTCCGCGCCGTTAAAACCGAGCGTATTGTGATGACCTTGATCCTGTTTCTGGTGGTGTGCGTGGCGTTGTTTAACCTTGTCGCATCCTTGATGATGGCGGTGAATGACAAGGAATCGGATATTGCCATCCTGCGAACGTTCGGGATGTCGGGAAAACGTATCATGCGGATTTTCATGATTCAAGGCAGTATCATCGGGGTGTTTGGCACGCTGGTGGGGATTGGGCTGGGTGTATGGCTGTCGCTGAATATCCACACGGTGATTCCGTTTCTGGAAAATACTTTCGGATTCAAGATTTTCTCGTCGGATGTGTTCTACATCAGTGAAATCCCCTCGGATCTGCGTTGGGGTAATGTGATCTGGATCGGTATTGCCTCGCTGATTGCTTCGGTATTGGCAACGGTTTACCCCGCTTGGCGTGCCTCACAAATCCAGCCTGCGGAGTCATTGCGCTATGAGTAAGATGTTCCAGCCGATGGAGCTGTTTGTCGGCTTGCGCTATACGCGCTCACAGCGTCAGAAGCATTTCATTTCGTTCATTTCGTTAGCGTCGATTATCGGGATTGCGATTGGTGTGCTGGTGCTGATTACCGTGCTGTCGGTGATGAATGGTTTCGAGCAAACCATGCGCGAGCGCATCATGGGTATGTTGGCGCACGTCACTGTTTCTGAAAACGATTTGATGGTGTCTGACTGGCAGAAAGTGCAAAAAGACTTGCTGGATTTTCCGCATGTGAAAGCGGTGTCGCCGTTTATTGAAAAGCCTGCGATGTTGAATCAGGGCGATGAAGCGCGGGCGGCAGTGTTGCAAGGTATTTTGCCGGAGGAAGAACGCAAGGTCAGCACGGTTTTCGATCATGTGGTCAAGGGTGATATGCAAAAGCTGCAAGCGGGCAGTTTTAATATTGCCATCGGCGCAACCATGGCGAAGGAATTGAAAGTCGATGTGGGTGACGCGCTGACGCTGGTCAGCCCCAGTGAAAATGCGTTGGAAACCGGGCAAATGCCTGCGTTGCAACGTTTCACCATTGTGGCGATTTTCCGGGTGGATATGCAGCAGTTTGATACCACTTCGGCCTACGTGAACCTTGAAGATGCGGAAAAGACCTTTGAAATGGGCGGGGATGTGACCGGCTTGCGGATGACGTTAGATGATTTATACCTTGCGCCCAAAACTGCCCAAGCTATTTTGCAGCGTATGGGGCAAGCGTGGCCGGATATGTGGGCAAATGATTGGACGAATCTGAATAAAAATCAGTTTGCTGCGATTCAGGCACAGAAGTCGGTGATGTTTATTATTCTAATGCTGATCATTGCGGTGGCAGCCTTCAATCTGGTGTCGACGCTGGTGATGGTGGTGACGGACAAGGAAGGCGATATTGCGATATTGCGTACCTTGGGGCTGTCGTCGGGGCGGGTGATGAAGATTTTCATGGTGCAGGGTACGTTGATTGGGGTGTTCGGTACGCTGATCGGCGTGGTGGCGGGTGTGTTGCTGGCGACCAATCTGGATGTGATTGTGCCGTTTCTGGAACGTTTGTTTGATACCCATTTCATCAATGCCGATGTTTATTTTATCAGCGAACTCGAATCACGGGTGAATCCGGGCGATGTCCTCGTGATTGCCTTGAGTGCGCTGTTTATGTCTATTCTCGCGACGCTTTACCCTGCTTGGCGTGCGTCCAAAGTCCAGCCTGCGGAGGCTCTGCGTTATGAGTAATGTGATTATTTCTTGCCAGCAATTGAGCAAGCGTTTCACCGAAGGTCGGTTGGATGTGGAAGTGCTACGCGGTGTGGATTTGCAAATACAAGCCGGTGAAAAAGTCGCGATTTTGGGCAGTTCCGGTAGTGGTAAAAGTACCTTGCTGCACTTGATGGGCGGGCTGGATTTGCCTACTTCCGGGCACGTGGAAGTGCTGGGCAAGCGCATGGATCAGTTGTCGGATACGGAACGCGGCGTGCTGCGTAACGAGTCGATGGGCTTCATTTACCAGTTCCATCACTTGCTGCCAGAATTCACGGCCTTGGAAAATGTGGCGATGCCGTTGCTGATCCGTGGTGTGAAAGTGGCGGATGCTACTGCTCAGGCGACTGATATTCTGGCAAAAGTGGGGCTGAAAGAACGTCTTGACCATAAGCCAGCGCAATTGTCCGGGGGGGAACGTCAGCGTGCGGCGATTGCCCGCGCACTGGTGTCGCGCCCGAAAGCGGTATTGGCAGATGAACCGACCGGCAACCTCGACCACAACACGGCTGAAAACGTGTTTAATTTGATGCAAAGCTTGAATGATTCCTTAGGAACGGCGTTTGTGGTGGTCACGCATGACCTGCAATTGGCGGCGAAAATGGATACGGTGTATCGCT
Source organism: Thiothrix litoralis (assembly GCF_017901135.1). Lineage (NCBI taxonomy): Bacteria > Pseudomonadati > Pseudomonadota > Gammaproteobacteria > Thiotrichales > Thiotrichaceae > Thiothrix > Thiothrix litoralis. The sequence goes on from NZ_CP072801.1 coordinate 824,466, forward strand.
TGACGGATGGGGTATTAGGGGCGGCGTAATTTACGTTTGCGGCGGGCTTTGATACGTCTGAGTAGATGCAAACGCCACAGTAGGTGGACGCCGTAGTAACCTGCTACGGAGGAGAATACGGCCATCAGGGATATGCCTAATAGGAATGGTTTCCAGATAAGGATCAGGCCATTCATTAGCCAGTCAAGGCTAGGGGCGAAGTTGAAGCCAGCCGTTGGATGTCCGACAATAGCTGCCCCTAACAAATACGCACCATAAAGCATCGGCGGCATCGTCACCGGGTTAGTAACAAACACCAGCACCACGGCTAAAGGCAAGTTGGCTCGAAAAAATACGGCTAACAGTGCTGCAATCACGGATTGGAAAGGTACTGGAATCCACATGCAAAACAGCCCAATCGCAAACGCGGCTGCTACATTGTGGCGGTTCAAATGCCATAAGCAGGGCAAATGCAACGTGTCCCCCAGAAACTGAAGATGCTTATGCTCTTTGAGTCTTTCAGGGTTGGGGAACAGTTTACGCAGTAACTTTCGTGGCATGAAGCCTCAATAACAACAATAAGGTCATTCATTATCCATGGTTTGTGAAACATGCGCACCTTTTCAGTGAGTTTTTTTATCGGCACGCTGGTGCTGTTGGTATTGCCGCGCCTGCCGGTGATGGATGCATTGTTTTGGGGAGGCTATTGTCTGGCAGGGTGTGTGTTGGGGGTGCTTCAATGGCGACGAAGAAAATCCCCCTCAATCCCCCTTTTTCAAAGGGGGAGGCAAAATAGCACTTCTAGCACCCCTCCTTTGAAAAAGGAGGGGTTGGGGGAGGATTTTCTTCTGGGCAAGGTGTTGTTGGGCATCTTGTTGGGCAGTTGTTACGCTATATGGGTGGCAAGTGATGTGCGGAATGCGTGGCTGCCCACCGCGTGGGAAGGCGAAGACAAGCTGTTGACGGGTACGGTGGTGGATGTGCCGGAACGCAGTGCCGATGGGTTGCATTTTTTATTGGATGTCGCTGTGCCGGAATACACCGGGCGTTTGCGAGTGGCTTGGTATGAGGATAATACGCCCGATGTCCGTGCTGGTGAACGTTGGCAGTTGCTGGTACGCGGCAAGCGTCCGAATGGTTTCATGAATCCCAATGGCTTTGATTATGAGCAATGGTTGTTTACGCAACGCATTGGCGGTAGTGGCTATGTGCGTAAGTCTAATAATAATCAGCGCGTGGCAGCAGCACCGTGGTGGGAACCGGATAGCTGGCGTCAGCATTTGCAGGAAAAGATCGCAACAGCTTTGCAAGGTTCGCCCATGACTGGGCTGGTGCAGGGGTTGGCGATTGCGTATACCGAGGGGATTTCGCAGCAGCAATGGGGGGTATTGCGTAACACGGGTACGATTCATTTGCTGGCGATTTCGGGCTTGCACATTACGATGGTGGCTAGTTTGGGGATTTTGCCGGTGTGGGGTATCTGGCGCTTGTTTCCAATGTTGTATTTGTGGCTGCCGTTGCGGGTCGCTGCGGGGGTGTCGGGTGGGGTATTGGCGACCGGCTATTCCTTGCTGGCAGGGTTTAATATTCCGACCCAGCGCACGCTGATCATGTTGCTGGTGGTGTTGGCGGGTTTGGTGTGGCGACGGCAAGTGCCGTTCAGTGTCACCATGAGTGTGGCTTTGCTGTTGGTGTTGTTGCTCGATCCGCTGGCGGGTTTGTCGGTGGGGTTCTGGTTATCGTTTGTGACGGTGGCTTTGTTGGCTTTTCTGGGAATGCGCCAGCGTAAGGTGGGTAAATCGGCGGTGCTGTGGATGCAGTTGGTACTGTCATTGGGCACGATTCCGCTGGCGGCAGGCTTTTTCGGCATGGTGTCGCTGAGTTCACCACTGGCTAATTTGATTGCGATTCCGCTGGTAACGTTTGTGGTGACGCCGCTGGTGTTGTTGGGCATGGCGTTGGTGGGGGTTTGGTCTGTTGGCGCTGCATGGATGTGGTGGGGAGCAGCAAAATTGTTGGAATGGTTGATGTGGGTGTTGGATTGGTTGGCCTCGTGGTCGCTGTCAACCGTTTACATGCCATTGATTCCGTTACCATGGCTGTTGTTGGCGGGGCTTGGGTTTGTGTTGCTGTGGTTGCCACGCGGAATGCCGGGGCGTTGGTTGGGGGCGTTGTTGATGTTGCCGCTGGTGTTGTATCAGCCGCCGCAACTGGATGCCGGGGCGTTTCGTGTGAGTGTGCTGGATGTAGGTCAAGGGTTGGCAAGCGTGGTACAAACCGCGCACCATACCTTGGTGTTTGATACAGGCCCCAAGGTGTCGGACAGTTTTGATACCGGGGTATTGGTGGTATTGCCGTGGCTGCGGGGGCAGGGCGTGGTAAACATTGATACCTTGATGGTTTCCCATGCGGATAATGATCATAGCGGCGGTGCGGGGGCGTTATTGGCAGCATTGCCTGTGGGCAAGGTATTGGCTAGTAGCCCTGATATACTAACAAGTCATCAGGTTGATTTATGTATGGCAGGCCAGTCATGGCAGTGGGATGGGGTAGAATTTAGTGTATTACACCCGGCAATGGATTTTCCTGATCAGAAGAAAAATAACCGTTCCTGTGTGTTAAAAATAATGAACCGCTATCATAGCGTTTTATTGACGGCAGATATTGAGCGTATTGCAGAAAAGTGGTTGCTCAAACAGCCTGTTGATTTGGTTGATTTGCGGGCTGAGGTTTTGGTGTTGCCACATCATGGTAGTAAGACATCTTCAAGCCCGGCGTTTATTCAGGCGGTTGCACCAACCTTGGGTATTGTGACCAGTGGTTACCGTAACCGTTTTCATCATCCACACCCTGACGTGGTTCAGCGTTATGCGGTTCGCAACATAAAATTACTCAACACGGTTGATAGCGGTGAATTGCGGCTGGATTTTCCTGAAACCCGTGAAATCATGCAGGTTAGGGAGTGGCGTATCGAGCATCAGCACTTGTGGAACCGTTACACTAAAAAGTAACGTGGCGAAACATTATTATTTATGCCAGAATCCAAGGCATTTCCCAATGGGTTTGCATATTGAACAGGGTATTTTTTGCCCGTGGTTCAAGCGAGTAGTGTTCAGGAATCAATGATGAAATTGGAAGAAAAGGATCTCGACATTTTCAAAAAACTGGATTCAAACGTTTATCTAACCCTCAATGATAAGCAGGCGTTGAAAACCAGTGTGGATGAATTGGCGCTGCGCTTGGTGGAGAGCGATCAGCGTTTGCAGCAAATGTCAGGCTTGCTGCTGGAAAAGGATGGTCATATCCGGGTACGTGATGCCCGCATTGACGAACGTGACAAGCGTATGGAAACCTTGGCACGTTTACTGGGTGAAAAAGAAAAACTGCTGAACCAGCAAAACCAGTTACTGGAAGACAAGGAAAAAGCCTTACGTGCCCGTGATGAAAGTGTTGTTTCCCGTGATCGTGCCGTGCAACAGCGTGACACCATGCTGGAAGACCGCGAATCACGCCTGAGTAGTCTGGAACAAAACCTCGCCCACTACGAAAAACTGTTGCAGGAAAAAGAGCTGCAAATCCAGATGCGCGACCGTAGTCTGGAAGACAAAGACCGTTCGTTGTCGCGTATTGATCAGGCCATCCAAAGCAAAGATAAGCTGCTGCAAAGCCGTGATGACAGTATCATCAAGAAAGACCAGCAACTGGTCGATCGCGAAACTTTGCTGCAAGAGCGTACCCGTCAGACGCTGGAACAGGAAAAAATGCTCAAGGAGCGTGACAAGCACCTGAGCGAGCGTGACAACCATGTGTTAGAACGTGACCGCCAGCTTGCCGCGCGTGACGGGCACATTGATCTTGCCAACCAGCATCTGCAATCCCGTGACCGCACCATTGCCGAGCGCGACCAGCAAATTCAGACACGCGAGCAATTACTCAAGGAAAAAGCCAGTTTATTGCAGGAGCGTGACCAGCGCATCGGCATCCAGCAACAGCAGGTGGAAAAGCGTGACCTTACCCTGGGTCAGCGCGACCGCGAACTCAGCGAACGTGACCGCACCATCGGTGAACGCGATGATGAGTTGCGCTTGCGCGAAGAAGCCATCCGCAGCCGTGACCAGCAGGGGCTGGATTTTCTGCAAACCATCCGCGAACTCGAAGACCATTTGCAGGAACGTGATACCCAGTTAACTGACCGTGACCGCCAATTGTCGATGCGTGATGAGCGTATCAATAAGGCTGACGAAGATTTACGCGACCGTGATACCCGTCTTTCCAGTCGCGACCGCACCGTGGAAGAGCGCGACGTACAAATCACCGAGCGCGACCGTCGCATCAAGGAACGCGATATTTCCTTGCGCGAACGTGACACCCGTATCAGCGGGCAAGACTTGCAACTGCGGGAACGTGACAAGCAGTTGCAATTACGCGATACCCAGTTGCAAAGTCGCGATGTCACCATCGGCGAACGTGACCACGGCATCAAGCAGCGTGACGGGCATATTTCCCAGCTAAACGGGCAGATGCAGGAACGCGATGAAACCATCCATGCGCGTGACTCGCTGCTGACCGAGCGCAATGCGGCTATCCAGCAACGTGACGATACGGTGCGGGAACGTGACTTCCAACTCACTGAGCGTGATCAGAGTCTTCAGCAGCGCGATACCTCGCTGCATGAGCGTGATCTGCAAGTCCAGACACTGAGCGAATTTATCACCGAGCGTGATACCAGCCTGCAAGTGCGTGATACCGAAATTGCCGCCCGCGATGATCAGGTGCGTAACTTGCAACTCGAAGTCCACTTGCGTGACCAAAGCATTGCCGAACGCGATGTGCAGTTGCAGCTCCGTGACCAGACGGTGCAGGATCGCGATGAATTCCTTTCGGAACGTGAAGAGACCATTGCCGAACGCGATGCGACGGTAGCGGAACGCGATGCCCAACTTGAACAGCGTGATTTGCACCTCCAGCATAAGGAAGAAGCCTTACAAACGCGGGATCAGCAAATCCATTTGCGTGACACCGAGGTAGTAAAGCGCGATGCCAGCCTGCATGAACGCCATGCTACGATTGCGCAACGTGATGCTCATCTGAATGCGCGTGACGAACAAATCAACAAGCGTGATATCAGCCTGCATGATCGCGACCAGACGATTGTTGCCAAGGAAGCGCATATCCGCCGCCGTGATGAACGGCTTCAGGAACTGACCTTGCGTATCCAACATCTGGAAAATGCTTTGAAAGAGCAGGGACAGCAGTTGCAGAATCGTGATGAAGCCTTGCATCAGCGTGACCTGATCATTGCTCAGCGTGACCGCCAAATCGACAAACTCGATAAAAGTGTGGTCAAGTATACGGCGGGGGCGCAAAGTGTGTTCATCAAAGGTGCGATAACGGGTCTGGCGGCCGCCTTGGTGTTTGTGTTGGGTTTGAGACTAATGGCTATTTTCTAACGTAATGGCTATTTTCCTTGAAAAGGGGATTGACAGTTTGTACGGCTGTCGTTAATATTCGCGCCTCTTGGCTACATAGCTCAGCTGGTTAGAGCACATCACTCATAATGATGGGGTCCCTAGTTCGAATCTAGGTGTAGCCACCAGTATAAACAAAGGGTTGCGTCCTTATAGGTGCAGCCCTTTTTTATTTTGGTTATTTTTATTGCTTTCTTAGTCACGGGTTTAGTCACGCAATTTGTTTGCTAGGATTGGACAACCCTCTTCCCGCTATCGCCACAGTGACATAAACAAGGCGATACCCCACACGAACCCACCGATCATGAATTGCTGCCAGTCACTACTCAATTCTTCAAAGTGTTTCGCCTTCGGGAATATCAAACCCGCTGCAATGGCAAAGAGCGATACTTGCAACCAGCCTAACCATTTAGGAAGATCGTTCATCAGTCGTGCGCGAGATACCCCTGCCTTTAGGCATGGGGAGGGATAGCGCGTCGGCGACAGCCGACCCTCTTCTCGCTCCTCCGTTTGGTTTGCTATCTTCGGTTGTTGACTCTTCACGAAATATACGATATTTTGTGAATAATGAAAACTAAACGCGCCTACCAATTCCGATTCTACCCAGACCCACAACAAGAAACGTTGCTGGCTCAGACGTTCGGTTGTGTGCGCTACGTTTACAACAGCATCTTGCGTTACCGCACGGATGCCTACTATCAGGCTCAGGAAAAAGTTGGGTACACGAAAGCGAGTTCCCAACTGACTGCCATCAAAAAACTGCCTGAAGCTACTTTCCTGAACGACGTTTCCAGTGTTCCGCTGCAACAATGCTTGAGGAATCAGCAAACGGCGTTCAAAAACTTCTTTGAAGGTCGGGCAAAATACCCTGTCTTCAAATCTAAAAAGCACCGCCAATCGGCTGAATTCACGTACCGCGCGTTCAGCTACCGTGACGGTGAATTGAAACTGGCGAAGTGCGATAAACCGCTGAATATCAAGTGGAGTCAGGCACTTCCGGCTGACCCCACCACGGTTACTGTTTCCAAAGATCAGGCCGGACGCTATTTTGTGTCTTGCTTGTGTGAATTTGAACCCACGCTGTTGCCCGTCACCGATAAAAAGGCAGGCATTGACGTGGGCATCAAGGATTTGTTCGTTACCTCTGACGGTTTTAAATCCGGTAATCCCCGCCACACCGCACAACACGCGGCTAAACTCGCGAAGTACCAACGCCGTCTTGCCAAGAAGACACTCGGCAGCAAGAACCGGTTGAAAGCTAAACGCAAGGTCGCCCGTGTTCACGCGAAAATTTCCGATGACCGTTCGGACAACTTGCACAAGTTGTCCCGCAAACTGATTAACGAGAACCAAGTGGTTTGTGCTGAAAACCTCGCCGTGAAGAACATGATTAAGAACCCAACGTTAGCCAAGCACATTGCGGATGCAAGTTGGGGTGAGTTCACTCGCCAGCTTGCGTACAAAGCTGGCTGGTACGGGAGGACATACGTTGAGATAGGGAGATTCTTCCCGTCCACTAAACGCTGTTCCTGCTGTGGGTTCGTGAAAGAAAACATGCCGCTGGACGTGCGATCGTGGGAGTGCCCCGAATGCGGCACAACCCACGACCGTGACGTGAATGCAGCACGTAACATTTTAGCCGCCGGGCTGGCGGTGTTAGCCTTTGGAGAGAATGTTAGTGGCGATGGCATTTCGGTGTCGTCGTCCTGTTCTCGGTGAATTAGGAATCCCCCGGCTTTAGCCGTGGGGAGTAGTCAACGCTGCATTTTCCTGATGGTGTCCACGGATAAGTACAGGCGTAATCCGTCTTCCTGTTTGAGTGGCAAGAATTCAAACCGTCGATAAAATCCAACGGCTTCGGGTTTCGCATCCACCACAATACACGCCACGCCTAGGGTACTTCCTGCTTTCAAGGTTTGTTTCATGGCATGAATCAGCAACTTTGAGCCGATATGCAGCCCTGATTGCCGCGCTTTCAAATCAGTCGCCATTCTGCCCAGTAATGCAGCCGGAACGGGATAACGGGGCAACTTCTTTGCAACACTTTCTGGAAAATCATCATGCAGGATGTGTGCAGCCGATAGCGTGTAATAGCCCAATACTTTGCCGTTATCGTCAACAGCAACATAGGCTTGCACAATGCCCTTTTTTACCCCTTGCGATAGGTGGCGCTGTAGGTATTCATCGAGCTTTGCATTGCCTGATTCAAATTCCTTGCGGTCATGCTGTGTCGCGTCGAATGCCTCTATTCTCATTCAAGCCCCGCATCGTGGTAGTCAATCCATGCTTTCCGCAATGCCTCATTAGGTTCTGGTGGATTCTCTAGGGTATCCATGAATGCTTGCCAGTCTTGGGCATTCAGGGTGAAAAGCTGATGCGCTTGCAGGATTTCACGCGCTTTGTCCATTGCAGCACCTAGCACCAAGGCTGTTAGCGTACTGCCGTTGATTTCTGCGGCTTTTGCCAGCATGTTTTTAGTGCTGGAAGGTAAGCGGATGTCAAACCGCTCTATGGTTTCAACTTGCATGTTCTTTTCCTCATACGGATTAATACCGTACAGTCTAGCGCGTTGTTTTGACGGTTGCACGAAATGGCAAAACATTGATCTCTGGTGAGCCTGCAAGGATGTTTTGCAAATACGCATCCCATACCGCGCTAGTGCGCCGTTTTTCGGCAAGGTACGAATAGCGGTCATAGTGTTTGGTGGATACGTCGGTTAGTGCGTGATTTTGAAAGCGGTCACGATCTTCTTTGCTGATACCCGCCTCACCCATGAGCGTTTTGACGGTGCGTCGAATATCTTTGGGCACAAACGGATTCATTCCCGTGCGCTTGCAAATGCGATTAATTGCCCGACTAAGGGTGTGATAGCCCATATCCTCACTGGCATTGCCTTTGATTTTGCCAAACAATGCGCCGCTGGTGCTGGTATCACACAAGCGCTCTTGCAACAGAGGAATGGCAACTTCCCCAAACGGCACAAGGTGAGTGCTTCCATTCTTCGTATCCAACAAGGTCACGTATTGATTTTGCATATCCACATCATCAGCATGAAGCCCTAATATTTCCTCAACACGTTGACCGCCCAAAGCAAACAGTAGCCGTATTGCTACCTCTGTTTTGGGATGCAAGCCGCAATCATCAAGCAAATCCCAAAGGTGTTTCACCTCTTCACCGGATAATGCCCTATCCCGTGCGTGAGTGCGTTTGTCAGGCTTCGGCACATCGCGCACGGGGTTTGTGCTGATACCAAAGCGTAACGCCTCAAAATGCCGTTTAGCGTCGTTATCCCATTCGATACCGAAAGCAAACGCCGCGCTTAGGTATGCCCGTACTTTGTTTGCCATCGTCATTTTTTCGCGCTTGATGATTGCCGCCAATACCGCCCTAATGTCAGTCGGTAAAACGTCTTTCGCTTTGGTGGTGGCTGGAATGGCGGAATAGACGTTGCTGTTTAGGCATTGCTCTACATCGAACCAAGAGCGCTTACCCTGCAACTTCATATCGGCAACATAGGCATTGAGCAATTGCTGAATATTGCCCATAGAAGATTCACGCTTAAGCCGGTCGAGTTCGGCACGTCGAGCCGCGTTTTCTTGCACCAGCTTTTCATCACGGATTATTTGCGGGTCTCTGCCCTCTTCGTGGATGCGCTTTGCATCAGCATACGCAGAATAGGCTTCTTTCAGGGATAGACCGCCGTTCTTAGCTTGTCCGTCACGATCTACGCCGTAATAGCTGCCCAAAGTCATCACACGCTGCTTTTTGTCTATCGGTTCACGGTACAGATAAATGAAGGTGATTTTGCCACCGGATGATACTTGCACCCCAAAGCCCGCCCGCTGCTTGCCTTCAAATTTCCGATAGGGTTTTGCTTGTGGAGTGAGTGAATCGAGCAATTTGATAGTGAATGCCATGTGACTAAACCGCCGTTTCGTGACTAATTCACATCATTCTAGTTCTTAGTCACGCGCTTAGTCACGCGATTTGCTGGCTAGGATTGGTGTGTATTGTGCATTATTGGACACGCTAAAATGACACAACACGCTCTAGCCCTTATTGTCGTGTGACTTGGCTTGTTCATTCCTGTTCAATGTAAGTCATTGATTTAGTCATCCCACATCACTCATAATGATGGGGTCCCTAGTTCGAATCTAGGTGTACCACCAAATATAAAAAGCCACGTTACCTAACGTGGCTTTTTTGTATCCCCTGTTTTCGTTCTGAAAAAATCAATACTCGCACGCTTTTTGGGGTGTAATCCCTCATGCATTCGTATTATGATGCGAGTCTTTTCCTTCGCCATTAGCGATTTACGGAGTTTACTGTGGAACTGACTGGTGCCGAGATATTCGTCGAGTGTCTTAAGGAAGAAGGTGTTGATACCATCTTCGGTTACCCTGGTGGAGCTGTCTTGTTTTTGTACGATGAACTGTACAAACAGCAGGACAACATCAACCATATTCTGGTAAGACATGAGCAAGGGGCTGTACACGCAGCCGAAGGTTATGCCAAAGCAACCAATAAGCCTGGTGTGGCGCTGGTAACATCGGGCCCCGGTGCGACTAACGCTGTGACAGGTATTGCAGATGCGTACATGGACTCTGTGCCATTGGTGGTTTTCACCGGGCAAGTGCCACGCCATCTGATTGGGAATGATGCTTTTCAGGAAGTAGACATCGTGGGCATTACTCGCCCGTGTGTCAAACACAACTTCTTGGTCACTGACGTTAATGAATTAGCCACGACCATCAAGAAAGCCTTCTATATCGCTAGCACAGGTCGTCCTGGCCCGGTTCTGGTGGATATTCCCAAGGACATCACTACAGCGCGTTGCGAGTTCCATTACCCCGCTGAAATTACCATGCGTTCCTACAACCCGACGGTCAAGGGTAACAAGCGTCAAGTACGCCGCGCTATTGATCTGATGTTGGAGTCGAAACGCCCAATACTGTATACCGGTGGTGGCGTGGTGTTGTCAGGGGCTGCACATCAATTGACCGAGCTGACCAAGGAGTTAGGTTTTCCGATCACCAATACCTTGATGGGTCTGGGCGGTTATCCGTCAATGGATCGGCAGTTCATCGGCATGTTAGGGATGCATGGTACGTATGAAGCCAACCATGCCATGCACAATGCCGATTTGGTGATTGCCATTGGTGCGCGTTTCGATGACCGTGTAACGGGCAATATCGAAAAATTCTGCCCACATGCGAAGATCATTCACGTTGATATTGACCCTGCGTCGATTTCCAAGAACGTGAAGGTTGATGTGCCTATCGTCGGCGATGTCAAAAACGTCATCGTTGATATGCTGGAAGAATACCGCAGCCGCAATGAACGCCCCGATGCTGCCGCGCTGGCTGACTGGTGGAAGAAGATTGAGGAATGGCGGGGCATGGATTGCCTGAAATATAATCAGGACATGAATGCCGCGATCAAAGCGCAATTTGTAGTCGAAAAATTGTGGGAAGCCACTAACGGTGACGCATACATCACCTCTGACGTTGGTCAGCACCAGATGTGGGCGGCGCAATACTACAAATTCAGCCAGCCGAACCGTTGGATTAACTCCGGTGGCTTGGGCACGATGGGCTTTGGTTTACCAGCGGCAATGGGCGTGCAAATGGCATTCCCAGAAGAAACCGTGGCGTGTATCACGGGCGATGGCAGTATCCAGATGTGTATTCAGGAATTGGCAACGTGCTTGCAGTACCACATGCCGATCAAGGTCATTTCCTTGAACAATGGCTACCTCGGGATGGTGCGTCAGTGGCAGGAATTCTTCTACCAGAAGCGTTACGCCATGTCCTATATGGAAGCCCTGCCTGATTTCGTCAAGTTGGCGGAAGCTTATGGTCACGTTGGTATGCGTATCGAAAAGCCGGGTGATGTTGAAGGTGCACTGAAAGAAGCCTTGGCCATGAAAGACCGCTTGGTCTTTATGGACTTCATCACCGAGCGGGAAAATAACGTATTCCCGATGATCCCTGCCGGTGCAGGCCAAAATGAAATGATTCTGGTATAGGTGACAAAATGCGGCATGTAATTTCCATCCTGATGGAGAATGAAGCGGGTGCGTTGTCGCGTGTAGCCGGGTTATTCTCGGCACGTGGCTACAATATTGAGTCCTTGACGGTTGCACCCACGGATGATGCAACCCTTTCACGCCTGACGCTGGTGACGCGCGGCAGTGAAGAAATCGTGGAACAGATCGTCAAACAACTCAATAAGTTGATTGACGTGGTGAAGGTTATGGATCTCGCCCAGTATTCGCACATTGAGCGCGAAATGATGTTAGTCAAAGTCGGTGTTGATAAAATCGCGGCCTGTGAAGCGGTCAAACGTCTGTCTGACATTTTCCGTGGCAACATCGTTGATGTGAGCGACAAGACCTACACCATTGAATTGACTGGCGAACGCAGCAAACTGGATGCGTTTGTGAATGCATTAAAAGAGTACCGCATTATTGAAGTGGTACGTTCCGGCAGTATGGGCATCGCACGCGGTGAAGCATCCCTGCACGTTTAATTGACTATGATATTTTGGACTTTAAGGTAAAAGGCTTTATGGCACTGAACATTTATTACGATAAAGACGCTGATCTTTCCATCATTCGCGGCAAGAAAGTAGCCATCATTGGTTACGGTTCACAGGGGCACGCCCATGCTTGCAACCTGAAAGATTCTGGCGTGGACGTTACGGTTGGTCTGCGTAGCAATTCTCCTTCTGTTGCCAAGGCACAGAATGCTGGCCTGAAAGTCGCACCTGTTGCTGAAGCAGTAGCAGCGGCTGATGTGATCATGATCCTGACCCCGGACGAGTTCCAAAGCCAGTTGTACCGTGATGAAATCCAGCCAAACCTGAAGCAAGGCGCAACGCTGGCGTTTGCGCACGGTTTTGCGATTCATTACAACCAGGTTGTGCCACGCGCTGACTTGGATGTGATCATGGTTGCGCCCAAAGCACCGGGTCACACAGTACGTTCCGAGTTTGTCAAAGGCGGCGGTATCCCTGACCTGATCGCTATCCAGCAAGATGCTTCTGGCAATGCTAAAGCGGTAGCGTTGTCTTATGCCTCTGCTATCGGCGGTGGCCGCACGGGTATCATCGAAACCACGTTCAAGGACGAAACCGAAACCGACCTGTTCGGCGAGCAGGCTGTTCTGTGTGGTGGTGCGGTTGAGCTGGTCAAAATGGGCTTTGAAACCCTGACTGAAGCAGGTTACGCACCAGAAATGGCGTACTTCGAGTGCTTGCACGAGCTGAAGCTGATCGTTGACCTGATGTACGAAGGCGGCATTGCCAACATGAACTACTCTATCTCCAACAATGCGGAGTATGGCGAGTACGTGACGGGCCCTAAAGTCATCAATGAGCAATCTCGTGCAGCGATGCGCCAAGCCCTGAAAGATATTCAGAACGGTGAATACGCCAAGAACTTCATTCTGGAAGGTGCTTCCAACTACCCATCCATGACGGCTTACCGTCGTAACAATGCGGCACACCCGATCGAAGTCACGGGCGGCCAACTGCGTTCCATGATGCCTTGGATCCAAAAGATCGTGGACAAGTCTAAGAACTAAGCTTCGCTTGTTGCTTTCAAAGCCTTCCTCTCCCGTGGGGGGGGAGGTTTCCCGCCTTGATTGGCCTGATGCCCTGCGCGGCTTGGCTGTTCTGCTGATGATGGTCTTCCACAGTGCGTATGACCTGAATTACTTCACTATTCTCCCACTCGATTTATTGCACAGTGATTTCTGGCCTGCTTTCCAGAAAGTCATCATGACCTTGTTTGTGGGTGTTGCCGGGGTAAGTCTGGCATTGGCCAGCCGCAAGGCTCTGAAATGGCCACGTTTTTGGCAGCGTGAAGCGCTGTTGCTTGCCAGTGCTGCGTTGGTGAGTGCGGGCAGTTATTGGCTATTTCCCACGAGCTGGATATTTTTCGGCATCCTGCATTTTATGGTGCTTGCCAGTTTGTTGGCTGTGCCATTCTTGCGCCTTGGTGGGTGGAATGTACTGCTGGGTGTCTGGTTTTTGGCGTTGCCTTGGTGGTTTACCGACCCTTTTTTCAATGCAGCGGGTTGGCAATGGGTAGGCTTGGGAGACGTAGTGGCGGATACGAAAGATTATGCGCCGTTGTTACCGTGGTTTGGGATTTTGTTGCTGGGGGTTTCTGTCGGGCGTTATGTAGAGGATTGTTTGGTGTGCCACCGTCCGTTACCGCGTTGGCCTGTTGTGCGGGGTTTGTTGTGGCTAGGCAAACACAGCCTTGCTGTTTACTTGTTACACCAGCCTTTGTTGATGGCGGTATTCTGGGCGCTGTCGAATGTTATACCTGACGTAACTGGAAGCTGATTTCCCCGTTCGGTGTGAGCAAGCCGTGCTGCACTAGCCATGCGCGGGCATCTTCCGCATCTTCTTCAAACCAGCGTTGCGCCGAGCCGAGGCGGAAGGTGTAACCCCAGGCATCCATATCTTGCCATGCCCGTTCGTGTCCAAATCCTTCGACGAAATCTGCCAGTAAAATTTGCAGGTAACAAACCGCATCCTCTTCGCTGTATTCGCCGCAAGCATCTGTGTGCAAGACGGCGCGGCGTTCTTGATCCATACAGATGATGTGGCAACTTTCATGCAAGATGGAATGCAGCGGCGTGTCCTGCCGCACAAATACGCTCAAGCCGATAATGCCTGCTTCGTCTTCATGCCAGTAACTGCCGGGAATAGGCTGAGAATCTGGTACACTTTCCAGTTGCAGGCCGTAACGTGAGAGCAGGGCGGTAAGTGATTCCGCCCCGACATCCCGTAAACGCAATACTTCACTCACAGGAGGTACTTACCGCCCGCAGCGATCACAATGGTGAGGAGGCCGATAAGCGTGTTAATGCCCACCAATACCCGGATTTGTGCCAGTGCTTTGCCGCCATCAGGCCAGCGCTGGTCATCCACTGCTTTGCGCAGCTTTTGGTACGGGGCGAAATAAACGTGCATGAAAATCAGCATCATGATAAGCCCCAGCCCGTTCATGATGTGGACAAAAACCGGCGCATTGGCAAAACCACCGAATGGGCCCAGCAGCATCCAGTAACCTGACGCCAGAACAATAATAATGGATGCCCATACCCACGGGAAAAAACGCCCGAAGACACCCGCCCACACGGTCAGGCGCTGTGGTGGTTCCAGGACGCTAGCAGCAACAGGGCGTAAAACGGTGTAGGCGAAAAACATACCGCCAACCCAGATGACGATAGCTAAAACGTGTAAAGCGAGTGCGATTGACACTGATGGTGCTCCTAATGATTCAAATACGATCTAATCGTGCCATGTTACCTGTGCCCAGTGGTAATTACAGTTTTTTCAGTGCGGCGATGAGTTTGCTCGCCGTGCTGGGCTGGCTTGTGTGGGTTTCAGCTTGATACACATAGCCGCCGTAATCATCGCCATACCCGTTATTCAGGTCTACTCGGTTGAGCAAAATGCCTGCCAGTGGTGCTTGTGAGCGCCGTAAGCGGGTTAGGGCATTTTCCAGCATGACCATGCGAGTATGTTCTGCGCGTACCGTTAACAGAGTGGCAGAAGATAGCGATGCCAGTATCAATGCATCCGCTAGACCCAGCACGGGTGGGCCATCAAGGATAATCTGGTCAAAGTCACGTCTGGCACCTTCCAGCAAGGCTTGCATGTGGGGTGAAGACAGCAGTTCGGCAGGGTCATCCGGCAGATTACCGGCCGGAAGCAGGTACAGGTTGGAAATATCAGTGTTCTGGATCAGTTCACGGCTACCCATTGCCCCGGAAAGGTAATTGGCTAAGCCGTTGGAGGCGTGCGCCCCTAATGTTTTATGCAACGATGGGTTACGCAAATCCGCATCTATCAGCAATACCCGGTTGCCAGCCGAGGCATAGGCGCAGGCAAGGTTACTGGCGGTGGTGGTTTTGCCTTCATTGGGGCTGGCACTGGTGACGAAAATAACCGGGGTATTGCCGTCTTCATGCAGGAAGCGCAAGGCGGTGCGCAGCGAGCGGAAGGCTTCGGCAATGGCAGAGCGCGGTTTGCTGATGGTGATCGTGGCTAATTGACTGGCAGTCGCATCTGTTGTGTCGGCCATGACACCGAGGACAGGCAAGCGGGTGCTGCGTTCCAGTTCGTTGATGTCCTTGACGGTATCGTCCAGAAATTCGCGCATGAAGGCTGCCGATACACCCAAGAGCAAACCCAGCAAAGTACCAAACAACAGGTTGGTGGAAAGGTTGGGTTTGAATTTTTTGAGCGGGGTTTGCGCCGGGTCGATGATAGCGATGTTATTGGCAGCCACACCACCGGCAATATTGACCTCTTTCAAACGCTGCTGAAGGTTTTGGTAGAGTTCCTGATTGGTGGCAACTTCCCGCTTGAGGGTGCTGTGGGCAATGGCGGTATCCTGCTCTTGCATGGCCTCGGTTTTGGCTTTGGCAATGCCTTCACGGATCAGAGACTCCTTGCGTTTGGCCGTTTCAAATTCACCTTTCAAGGAGTCACGTTTGGCGGATACCTCGATTTCAATATCATTTTCGAGCTTTTTGATTTGTGCGGTGATAGTGGCGCTCGGTTGCTTTTCTTGTTGAGCTTTGAGAGTGTCAAGCTTTTGTCCCAAAGCTTGTAGATAGGGCGCGTCCTTTTCCAGTACCCCGGTACGGTCTGTTAGCGGGCGTTTTGTATCGGTTAGAATTTCGTACTTACTTTCCTGCTCAATGCGTTGCTTCTGGACTTTGATGAGTTCTTCAGATAGCTGTTTGAGTGCGAGTGAGGAAGTGGTGGAGTCTTGGCCATCAAGCTGGAAAATTTCGTGGTCGCGGGCATACTGATTTAGGCGTTGTTCGGATTCATCCAGACGGGTTTTGGTCTCCTGCACGGTTTTATTCAGGTAGGCCTGTGCATCCGTGGTGGCTGACAGACGTCGGTCGGTATTCATGTCTTTGAATGTGCCGACGACTGCATTGGCAATTTCAGCCGCTTGTTCGGGGGTGGAGGAGGTGTAACTGACCGCAACCAGACGAGAATTTTTGACAGGTTCGACGGTGAGGTTTTCCAGCAGCAAGTCTTCGAGGGCGGTTTGCCGACTATCCTCATCGGCGCTGCTAAACCATGCTTTGAGCTGACCCAGTAGCGATGTGCTGGAAAGTTTTTGTTCCAGTTTTAGCTCATTGATGACTCGTGTTGCCAATGCCCGACTGCGTATCAACTCGAACTGGGTTTGGTAAAAGTCGCGGGTGTCGCGGATGTCACCAGCACCGAGGAAGTCTATGCCGACCACATTGGTCGATTCACGCTCAATTTGCAGAGTCGCGGTGGCACGGTAAACGGGCTTGCTAAACAAGGTGATGAGCAGTGCCAGCAGCAGGATGATGCCGGTGACCAACAAGATCATGCGCCTGCGCCGGAACAGGGTGCGTCCGAATCCGCGTAAATCGAGTGTATCTGCCACTTTCAATGAGTCAGCTACATAGGCGGGGCTGCGCTGAGCCGGATGGCTATTATTCTGTTTGTCGTTTTGCATGGTATGAATAGTCTGTAGGCCAGATTAAAGTTTAGCGCCCGATTGTAGCAACTCTTATGGGGCGCGGTTAACAAAGTTGTTGATGAAGCGTCGTAGTGGCGTTTCAAAAAACCAATAGGAAAACACGGCGCTTAGGGTCAATAAGATGACAAATAGGTAGAAATGCAGCATACCTGCCGGGTCTATGCTGGCGGGCATCAGCTTTTCATAGATGCCATGCAAGGGTTTTTGCAGGATATACAATGAAAAACTGGCCTCACCGAGCAGCACCAGCCACGGATGCTGCAACAAGGCGCTGATTTTCCCGGTATTCAACGCCAATAAGACGATGAACAGCAGAAACAAGGGGGCAATCAGACCATTGGTGTAGTCAAACTGGATACCGCTGTGCGTCATCAGGGGCTGGCGCACTACCAATAATGCCATGGCGAGCAGCGCAACACTCAGCAAAGCCAGCGTATTCAAATTTGGGCTAGCCAGGCGTTGCAGTTTGCCTTCCTGCAACCATGCCCCTGCGATAAACCCGATGAGGAAAGTATTGAGATGCATTAAGGGATTGTAATAAATCATATCGTGCAGCAGTCCACGCGGGGTGTAATACTCGGAATTGAGCAGCAGCGTATGCCCTGTTTGCGTCACGACCCATAAGCCAGCGGCGGCAATGCTGAGGTGTGTCAGGTGGTGACGTTTTACCAGCAGGATTAATAGCGGGAAGCACAGGTAAAAAAAGGCTTCGACCGACAGTGACCAGCCGGGTGCATTCAGGGTGAGGGGGTAGCCGGGTATCCACGCCTGTAACATGCTCAGGCTGAGGGCAACGGTAAGCGGTTCGCTACCTGTGCTGTGGTATTTGGCGAGGATCATCAGTAACAACGCCAGCAGGTATACCGGGTAAATGCGGGCGACCCGCGCCCACCAGTAACGCCGGGTATCGAAGGGGCGTTGTTGTTCCCCAGCACGGTAATAAGCAATTGCCATGATGAAACCGGACAGCACGTAAAAGTAACTGACGGCAATCGGGCCTGCGGTCATGATCGGGTTGAGCCACGGCAGGTTGGCAGGGAAGACTGTTGCCCCGTAGTGGAAAAAAACAACCGTTAACGCGGCAATATAGCGGGTAAAGGTAAGCTGCTCGATTCTCACAGGCTTGCTATTACCTTAGTAAGCATTTTTGTCGTACAAGGTTTTGAAGGCAGTGACCAGAATGATTCTGAGATCCAGCGTCAGGCTCCAGCTACGGATGTATTCCATATCCAGTTCTACCCGCTTTTCCATTTTGAACAAGGTATCGGTTTCGCCGCGCCAGCCATTCACTTGTGCCCAGCCGGTGATACCGGGTTTCATCAAGTGGCGGCGCATATAGCCGGGGATCAGTTGACGGTATTCTTCATTGTGGGCCACAGCGTGGGGGCGTGGGCCGACAATCGACATGTGGCCTTGCAGGACATTGAAAAACTGGGGCAGTTCGTCCAGTGAGCTTTTACGCAGGAATGCGCCTACCGGGGTGATGCGGCAATCGTTACGGGTAGCCTGTTTGATGTTGCCGTCATTTTCACATACGGTCATGGTGCGAAATTTCAGTACCTGAAATTTTTCACCCCGTAGGCCGTGGCGGGTTTGTTTGAAGAGAATGGGGCCACGTGACGTCAGTTTGATGGCGATGGCAATTCCCAGCATCAGTGGGGCTACCAGTAACAATAACAGGATACCCAGAAAGATGTCTTCCACGCGTTTGATAAAAGCGCGTTGAGCCGATAGGGGGGCATCGTAAATACGTAAAATAGGCGTTTCAGCAATTTCCATGTAGCGACTGTGCAGCAGTGAATTGGTGAAGTTATCGGGGATCAGGCGTATGGGCGTGATGGTATCAGCCAGCTCGTTGATCAGGCGCATCGACGCTGCTGACTGTCCTGATGAGGGTGCAAGGTAGATTTGATCCCATTCGCCGGTGCGGGCTGCTTCCATCATGGCTTGGGCATTGCCGATGTGGGCGTATTGCCGGGGTAGCTCAATGATGTCAGTGTCCTCTTCCAGACTGTAAAAACCGGCAATTTGGAACCCTGAATCAGGTTGGCTATTGATTATGTCAGCAAAGCGCAAGCCCTGTTCGGTGATGCCAGCAATGGCAATGTTATGGTTATTGATACCGATGCGTTTGAGAGAGGCTTGCAGGCTACGCAGGACATAGCGGCTGGAAATCAGTAGTAGGGGTGTGATGAACAACCAGCTAATCAAGACGAAGCGCGAAAACTCTTCAGAGGTTTTTACCGCAAAAATGATAAAGATGAGGAACAAAAACGTCACTAACCAGGTCACAATGATACGGATGACCTCATCGCGTAAAAACGGACGCCCGCTCCATGAAGTGTAAATGTCTGTGAAGCGGCCTACTAAACCAAACAAGAGGGATGC
This sequence comes from Thiothrix litoralis, assembly GCF_017901135.1. Classification (NCBI taxonomy): domain Bacteria; kingdom Pseudomonadati; phylum Pseudomonadota; class Gammaproteobacteria; order Thiotrichales; family Thiotrichaceae; genus Thiothrix; species Thiothrix litoralis. The sequence goes on from NZ_CP072801.1 coordinate 843,858, forward strand.
GCCCAAACCTACAATCAGGTAACCCTGAATGTTGTAGTCACTGGAATGCAGGGAGGCGAGAATCAGGATGCCCAAAATAATGAGCGTATCTACGCTACGGTAGATCAGTTCAGAGCTGATTTTCTTGTCCACCTTCAAATTTTCCATTCAACCGTTATCCTCTGACGATGGCTGCACCAGAAACCATCATGGAGTTTGTTGTCAATATGTAAACTTGTTGCGTAAGCGGGTTAAGGGTAGTGTGATGCATGAAAACAACACGCTATGCTTTTGGCAACAAGCAAGATAACAAACGGCATATGGCTATTATCCATTTGTTATACCAACAGTTCTTTGGTGTTACTGCGTAGCCTTGAAACACTCAGGCTCCCAGAAACTGCTCTTAATATAGCGTATCTTGACCAGTTTTGTCGTAAAAAAAATACAAGCGGTGTTTTGTGTTGCGCATTCGGTATTCTCTTGAAGTGGCAGATTTTAGCGTGAAGACTGGTCTTTTTCCCACGTATAGGTTCGCAGGTTGTGGTACTGCCGCGCAGCCCGCCAGCGGATGAAACTTGCAATGGACAAGTAGGCCAGTGCTGGCACAAATTCCCGGCTCATCAGTTTGTTGAGTAAAATACTGGAATAAGGTTTTTTGTCCGCTTTGGTGCAGAGGTTGGCAGCGGCTAGCTGCATATTGCCCAGACGTGCGCGGGTCTTGATTTTAATCAGGGAATGCAGGTCTTGTGGAGCAGTAATAAAAATTTCTGCACCGCTGATATTGCCGCGTTCCTGACGTTCAAACTGGCATCGTACAAAGCCATCGTCGTTAATAATGGCTGGAAATTCCGTAAAGCGTTCCCGCCCTGTTTGGGTGATCACGTAACTACAGGTTGCTACCACGCCATCGCGGATGTAAGGCAGTTGCAACCATGTCCGGTAATACTGCCGTACTAACCAAGATGACTGGGAGGTATCAATAACGGGTTCGGGGGCTACCAGCAACAGAGTCGGGTTGCTCTCCAAAGCTTGCATGATGGTCTGAATAGCATTGTCTGACAGGCGTGTATCAGCATCAATATAAAAGACAGGCCACGTCGTCACCCACTTTTCTGCTTCATTTAATGCATTGACTTTGGATGGGGTGACAATATCCAAACAGATGGCATTGGGGTATTCCTTGCGCACAATCTCCGCCGTATTGTCGGTGCAGCCATTGCAGGCGACGATCAGGGTATCTAGCCCGGCTTGTCCGTGCAGGCTATCCAGACAGCGGCGGATGACGCTCGCCTCATTGTGTGCAGGCACAATCACGCTGGCCATTAACGATACCCCTGCAACCAGTCAGCACGTTGCGCGAAAATGATTTGCCATTCACGGCGTTGCGCGGAACGGGGTTTGAACAAGGTGTGCAAGGCAAACTTGTTCAGCACATACAAGTACAGCAAGGCTTTGTAAGCAGGGCGTTGCCACGCCGTTACGTGGCGGTTGACCAGCTCCACCTTGCCTTTCAATAATTTGATTTGCTTGCCGGAAAAATGGCTATGACTGACACCACCGTGATGAATGATGCGGGCATCCGGGGTGACAATGGGTTGATACCCCAGTGCTTTGGCGCGTAAGCAATAATCCGCTTCTTCGGCATACATGAAAAAGCTGGCGTCCAGCCCGCCCAGCTTATCCCACAGTTCGCGGGTGGTCAGGAAAAAGCAGCCGGACACAATATCGACTTCCTTGACGGTATCCCGCTTCCAGCAGCCGTAATTGGCGTTATTGAACACACAGGTTTTGCTGAACAATTTGCTCAAACCCAAGGCGCTGTAAAGCAGGCCATGAAGTGTGGGTTTGCTCCAAGCATGTTGGGTATTCAGGCTCATGTCATTGTTGAGGGTGACACCACTCCAGATACCGTTAGCCGGGTGGAGTTTGGCGAAATGCAGCAAACGGTCAACAGCCGCATTAATGATGACCGTATCGGGATTGAGCAGCAGTAGGTATTGGCCTATTGCCTGTTTCACACCTAGTTGTACGCCACCGGCAAACCCCAGATTTGCCCCGGATTCGATCAGTGTCACCTGCGGGAAAAACTGGCGAATCATGGCAACCGAGTCATCGCTGGACGCATTATCCACCACAATGACCTCGATTGAAGTCAATTGGGTTTCGCGGAACAAGGATTCCAGCGCCCGCCGAATATAGCTGGACGTGTTGTAGGAAACCAGAATGACGCTGACTTCCGGCGTTGTCATATTCAAGCCAGTCTCCCGTAAGCAATGGTCTGGATGCCGGATCGCACCACTTTTGCCGGATTTCCCGCCACAATCGACTGCGCGGGTACGTCTTTGGTGACGACACTACCTGCACCCACAATCACTTGATCACCGATACTGACGCCGGGCAAAATTATAGCACCACAACCGATAAAGCAGTTAGCACCAATGTGTGTTTTTTGATCGAATTGTCCACCATGCCGCCGGGTAGCGTAGTCATGCGCCAGAATGATGGCATCAAACGCAATGTAAGTTTTCTCACCAATTTCAACACAACGCGGGTTGGTTTTGTCCAGGCGTGCCTTGAAGGAAATGCGCACATCCGGCGCGATATTCATGCCGTACACCGTGCGGAAATACCAAGTGCGCAGCCATAACAGGCCGTCGCGGAATCCGACCAGCCACATGAACACTCTTTGGTTGACGAAACGTAATCTCATGTTTTATTGCCGTTGTCACTGTTTGCAGGTGTGTCAGTATCGACGGAGTGCCCCGCCATTGCCAATTCTTCTGCCTGACGGTTCCATAAAGGATAGTATTTTGCCCAACCGATAGCGCCCAGCATGAAGAAAAAGAGTGGTTGTAACTTACCGAAATAATCCACGGTAAAACCAATCAAAATCAGCGACATGAACGACATGATCCACGCAGCTACCATCCAGCGGTGTTGGTCGCCATGCCGATACGCAAGGTTCAAGGTATTAAAAACCGTATACAAGCAAGCCAGCAGTAACAAAATCAAAGCAAACAGGCCGTGTTGCAGGATCAGTAATAGCCAGAAACTGTCGATACTGTTACCCATCCACTCCATCCAGTAGGGGCGCGTCCAGTCGTGGTGGGCAATTCCCATAATCAAGTTATCGCTAATATCATCCGCAGTGTATTCCCACTGCAAAATGCGGAAGTAGCCCGTATTCGGGTTAAAGGTCAGGTAAGAAATCAGGATGCCGAAAAATCCCCGGTTGGAAAATGCTTCAATCAGCAAAGCTGTCGCGAGGCCACCAAAGAACATCGACAACCAGAATTGTCGGGCGTTTTGCCAGAACTTCACCAAAATCGCGGTAAAGCCCTGAAAAATAATCGCGAGCAGCGGCGCTGATGACAGGGTTAGGATCATGGAGGCTGTTATCGAACCCAGTTTCAACACATGCCCGGTGGTGCGGTAACGCAAGACCAACAGGATAGCAAACGGGAAAAACAAGGCCATCAATGTGCCATACAAAATAGGGTGGGCAAACAGGCTGGTAGCCCGCATGATGCCATTGCGGATGTAATAATGTGTGTATAAACGTGGGTCTAGCGCCTGATGTCCGGTTATTTTTTCCGCGATTTCATGCAGGATACGGTGTTGGGTAAAGGCTTCATAAAACGTCACCACGGTCAGCAAAGCCAGCACAGTAATGAAGGTCTGGTTTACCCAGTAAAAGCGTTGGGGCGTGGTAATAAATAACCGAGCCAGATAAAACGCCCCAAGGGTTTCGATGGCGAAAATACCGGTCGATTCGATAGCCTTCTGAAGACCGTGATTATGCCAGAAACTCGCAAACACCAAGCCCGTTAGCGCCATCAATAACACATCGACGACATCCGCTTGCTGTAAGGCTTGCCGGAAATTGAACAGGGCGTACAGTAAAGCCAGCGCTAGTACCACGCGGTAGGCTTCAAGCCGTATTGACCCCAGCATGACGTAAAATTCCAGCGGGATAAACATCGACACAATAAACAGGAAGGCAATAATTCTTAGCATGATACGTCCTATTCTAGCCCTTCATGCGTATCCAGCAGGCGCTTTTTGAAGAAAAGCAGCATTACGCCACCCGTCAATACGAGGTTGGCAATGAGTGTTGCGCCAGCGGCTCCCTCGGTACCGTAGAGTGGAATCAACACCAGATTGGCCATAATGTTCACCACTAACGCAGCCCCCAGCATGATATTCAAATAACGCACCTGTTTCTGAATAATGAATAGGAAGGAGAAGGTCAAGCTCATTGCCCGCACCCATTGCGCCACCAACAGAATCGCCAGCGTTGCCCCAGCCTGCACGTATTCCGGTTTGAAAACTGCCAGCAAGGTATCACTCAGCAATAACAGCAACAGGGTGACACCACCCAGAATACCTGTCACCAGCCCAGTTGCTTGCCAAAAAAACCGCCTCAATTGTTCCGGCTGATGTTGGTGGATGCGCAGCAAACGCGGGTAAATAGTGGCATCCAGCGCCCCCAAGAAAAACAGGCTGACAAACGACAAGCGTGCCGCCACTGTAAACAAGGCCACATGCTCATTCGATAGCAGCAAGCCCGTGAGCAAGGTATCCGCCCACAACATCAAAAACGAAAAGAACGACACCGGCGCAAGTGGCAAGGACTGTTGCAATACCTGTTTAATGCTGAACTGTGTTGCCGCTGCCGGGTGCAAGCTTCGCCACCACGGGCGCACCCAGTAAAACGAAGCCAACCCCGCCAGTACCAGCGAAGCCACATACAGCAGCAAATAATGCTGGTTTTCCCGGAATCCCCACCAGAACAGCACAATCAGCAGCATATAAGCCACCGCAGGCAGCGAGTTCTGCACCAGAATCGATTCGGAAGTATGGCGGATCGCTTTCAGGAATGATGAATTCAACATCACCAAATTGAAGAATAAAATGCCACTACCCGCCAGCATCAAGGGCAGTATCTGGATAGCATCATCAAACAGCCAATGCCGTGATAGCGGTGCAAGTAGCAACCAACCCAGCATGAAAATACCACTGCTGATCAACACCATGCGGTAGGCATCGCGCAGATGTACGCCTTGCTGAGCGGTTTCAGTGTCCTGAATCCGCGCCACATCGCGCACCAGCCATTGTTCCACACCCAAGCGGCTGAACAGGGAAACGCCCGTGACCAGCGTCATCAGCATAAACACCATGCCTGCTTCAGCCATCGACAAAGTGCGGGTCAACACGATAGCCACGGCGAAATTTAAGCCGACACCCGCAAATCGGGCGATGGTCGACAATACGCTGGTGAGTAGCAGGGATGGGTTTTTTAGATTCATGTGCGGATGGCTTGATCAATAAAATCCACCAGCGCTTGCCGTCGGGAATCTGCCGCCAAGGGTGCTGCCTGCAATTCATGCCGCCGTTCCAGCAGTGCCACCAGTTCGGCTTGGGTGGTGGCGGTATACACGCCGGGCAGTTTGCCCATCCAGGCCAGACCGTCGAGTTGGTGATCGTTGCGGTGTTCGCCCAGCGCGTGTTGGCGGTTCATGACAATGATGGGTTTACGGCTTTCCAGCGCCGTAATGATATTACCCATGCCCGCGTGCGAAATGATCAGTTCAGCCGCCTGCAAATGCTGGTTGAAGATTGCCGTGGTCATGAAGCGTTCCCATTGCAGGTGTTGCGGCAAGTATTCGCCACCCGCTATCTGGGCAATGCCCGCGACTGCGTGTTGTGTTGCCCATTCATCCACGTAGCGGATCAGGCGATCAAACGCAAACTGTGTACCGACAGCGACGAAAATCACAACACAGCCCCTTTGAAGAGGATGTCTTGACCATTGCTCAAATGTTCCCATTGCGTCAGGAAAACGTCAGCGCGTTTTTTGGCGAGTTTGCCCGCACGGGAAATCTGTTTCACATTAGCAATGCTATCCACCCAAATGGTGCGGATACCCAGAAAACTGCCCAGCCAAATCGCTACTGCACCCGGTGCCGCGCCGGTTGAGAGGATGGCTTTGGGACGTTCCTTCAAGAGGATATACAGCACCTGTAAGGCACAAGGAATCAAGCGCCATTTATCATCAGCACTCACATCCATCACCGAATACACCTTGCGTTCACTTCGGTTACGCTCAGTGAACAGGGCGGCAGGCATGGCGTAAACCACTTGGTAACGCGCTTCCAGTTCTGCACTCAGCCGGGTTAACTGAATCCAATGCCCACCCGGCGACGAAATCGCCAGTAACTTGGGTAGCTTAGGCGTATCACTCACGCAGGCTTCCTCAAATAAAATGCTGCCTGATCCCCCTGATTGATCGCATTCAATTCCCGCGCCCGCTGCTCGAATTCATGTATCTGTTTAGCAGTAAACAAAGAATTGTCCGGCGACTCTGCCCACGAACGCGGGTCACGCAGCGGAATATCCTGCTCATACTGCTTGCTGCCCCAAAATTGCAGGGCGTTAGAGTCATACACCACTTGTTCGGTAATGAAACCGGCCTGTTCCGCCAGTGCCTGCATACTCTTGACCGAATGCAGATACAAATGGCGCGGCGCATCCAGTTGCACCCAATTCACCCCGTATTCCTGCCACACATAAGACGACACGGTAGGAATACGCACCAGCGCGACCCCACCCGGTTTCAGGATATTGAACGCCTGCCCCAGATTGGTACGCTGGTTAGGCAAGTGCTCAAAGGAATGGTGAAACATCACCAGATCCCACTGCCCCTGTTCGCTGAAAATATCGCGTTTCTCGATGCGCAGGCCATTCGGGTAAGCAATGTCTGCCTGATTGAAAGGGTCGATACCGAGCAGGTTCTGAAAGCCTAGTTCACGCAGGGAGTGCAACAAGTGGCCTGCACCACAGCCTACGTCGAGAATGCGAGCATCCCGCGCCAGCTTGACCGGGCGTAAAGTCGCCAGTTTGGCATTGGGCATCAAGAGGTGCATGACACGCCCCAGCAGGTTGGTGCCAGTCACTTCATACGTATCGCGCAACCGCGTCATGGTTTGCTTTAAGGGGTTGCCTGCTTTGCTGGCATCGCTGTAGGAATAATAATTTTCCGGGTAATAATCAGCGATATTGGCAGGAATCTTTTCGATTTGCAGGCAATCACAATCCGCGCACTGGAAGTAGTGGTGCTCATCCCGCAGCCCCAGCATCATTTCTTTGGCGACATAGCTGCGGTGTTCGCCTTCACTACCACAGATACGGCACTGCATCAGGCATTGCCCTCGTGAGTACCGAACAGCTTGATCGTGCCATCCTGCCAGAAAGCCGGGTGCGCCAGATACCAATCCAGCGTTTTTGCCAAACCTGACTGGAAGGTTTCAGCCGGTTCGTAGCCCAACTCGCTGCAAATCTTGCGGTTGTCGATGGCATAACGGCGGTCATGCCCCGGTCGGTCAGCCACGTAGATGATGTGCTGATTGTGTGGCACTTGTGGCGAATCCGGGAAACGTGCATCCAGCAGGGCACACAGTTCGTGGATCAGGCTCAGGTTGGCTTGCTCGTTATTGCCGCCGATATTGTAGGTTTCGCCAATGCGTCCGCTGCGGATAATCAGGTCAATGCCCCGGTTATGGTCATCCACGTACAGCCAGTCGCGGATTTGCTGCCCATCGCCATAAATCGGCACAGGCTGGCCTTGCAGCAGCTTGGAAATCGCCAACGGGATCAGCTTTTCCGGGTACTGATACGGGCCGTAATTGTTGGAACAATTGCTGGTGGTGGTCTGCAAACCGTAAGTGTGCTGATACGCCCGCACCACATGGTCAGAAGCTGCTTTGCTCGCCGCATACGGTGAATTCGGTGCATACGGTGTGATTTCGGTGAAAGCCGGATCAGTCGCTGACAGCGTGCCATACACTTCATCGGTGGAAACATGGTGGAAACGGTGTACAAACCCCGGCTTCTCATCCAGCCAGACGGTTTTCGCCGCTTTCAGCAAACTGTGTGTGCCGTCGATATTGGTTTTTAGGAAGGCATCTGGGCCGTAAATTGAGCGATCAACGTGGGATTCGGCCGCGAAATGCACGATGGTGTCGATGTTTTCTTCCCGTAGCAATTGCTCCACTAAGGGCTGGTCGAGGATGTCGCCGTGCACAAAACGGAAATTGGCTTGGCCTTCCAGCGGTTGCAGGTTTTCGTAACGGCCTGCGTAGGTGAGCGCATCCAATACTACCAGCCGGGTATCAGGGTACTGTTGCAACCAGTAGTGGACGAAGTTTGTGCCGATAAAGCCAGCACCGCCCGTGACGAGCAGCTTGTGGGGGGTATATGTCGTTGTCATGCTGTTACGCTTTGTTGTTTCAATTCAGTAAGCATCTGGCGCAGGCTAACCCGCCAATGCGGTAGAGTGTAGCCCAGTTGCTGTTCAGTTGCGCGTCTGTCCATGACGCTGAAGGCCGGGCGACGCGCTGGTGTCGGGTATTCGTCGCTACGCAGCGGCTTGATGGGGATGGCTTTGCTCAGTAACCCCAGCGCCAATGCCTCTTCCTGAATGGCAGCGGCGAAATCGTACCAGCTTGCCACGCCGTTATCGGCGCAATGGAAGATGCCCTGCGGCTGTTGGGCGACGAATGACCAAAGAGTGCTCGCCAGTGTACCTGTCCATGTCGGTGTGCCGATCTGGTCGGCGACCACGCCGAGGGAATCGCGTTCTGCCATCAGGCGCAGCATGGTTTTGACGAAATTATTGCCGTAAGCCGAATACAACCAAGAAGTACGCACAATGGCAGCACTGGGGCAAAGGGCTTGTACGGCCTGTTCGCCTGCCAGTTTGCTAGCACCGTAGACACCGAGTGGTTTGGCGTTGGCTTCCGGCAAGTAGGGGGTGGATTGCAGCCCATCAAACACGAAATCGGTGGAAACCTGTAGCAGGTAAATCCCGCGTTGGGCACTTTCACGCGCCAAGGTTTCGGCAGCCAAGTGGTTGATGGCGTAAGCGCGTTCCACGTCGCTTTCGGCCTTGTCCACGGCGGTATAGGCGGCGGCATTGATGATGACATCCGGCTGATGTTGCGCCAGTGCGGCAGCGATTGGTTGTGGCTGGGTAATATCCAGCGTGTGGTAGTCAGTCGGGATCAGGGTAATAGCGGTGGGGCAGGTGGCTTGCAGTTCTGAACCCAGTTGCCCGTTTGCGCCAGTTAAGAGTATTTTCATGCGAATTTGTCCGCCTCTTGCCAGTTTTTGCCCGCTTCATCTTTGGCGGAAATGGTGGGTGCTGCGCCATTGACCAGCGGCCATTCGATGCCAATGCTGGGATCATTCCAGTGCAAGCTACGGTCGTATTCGGGGGCGTAAAGGTCAGTGCATTTGTAGAGGAAATCTGCCGATTCGCTCATGACGTAGAAGCCGTGCGCAAAACCGGGTGGAACCCATAACATGCGGTGGTCTTCATCTGACAATTCCGCGCCTGCCCATTGCCCGAAGGTTGGGGAGGATTGGCGCAAGTCTACCGCCACATCGAACACCTTGCCGCTGGTCACGCGCACCAGTTTGCCTTGCGGGTGTTTGATTTGGTAATGCATCCCGCGCAGGGTGCCTTGGCGGGAACGGCTGTGGTTGTCCTGCACAAAATTCAGGTTTAGCCCCGCGTCGGCAAAGGTTTTGGCATTCCAGGTTTCCATGAAAAAGCCGCGTGCATCGCCAAATACTTGTGGTTCGAGGATCAGCACATCTGGGATATGGGTGGGGATAATCTTCATTTCAGTAATTCCGTGAGGTACAGGCCGTAACCGCTTTTTTTCAAGGGTTCCGCGAGTGTCAGCAATTGTTCGTCACCGATATAACCCATGCGCCAGGCGACTTCTTCTGGGCAGGCGATTTTCAGCCCTTGGCGCTCTTCAATGACGCGGATGTAGTTGGAGGCATCCAGCAAGGAAGCGTGCGTGCCCGTATCCAGCCACGCCGTGCCGCGTTTGAGCATTTCTACCTGCAATTGCCCACGTTCCAGATACATCTGGTTGACGGTGGTAATTTCCAGCTCGCCACGCGGGGAGGGGCGGACTTCACGCGCCACATCCACAATTTGATTATCGTAGAAATACAGACCTGTTACCGCGTAGTTAGAACGGGGTTTTTCCGGTTTTTCCTCGATGCTCAGGGCTTTGCCATACGCATCGAATTCAGCGACGCCATAGCGTTCGGGGTCTTTGACGTAGTAAGCAAATACCGTAGCGCCAGAGGTTTGTTGGGCAACGCTTTGTAAACGGCTGGATAACCCTTCGCCGTAGTAGATATTGTCACCCAAAATCAGCGTGGCGGGGGAGTTGCCGAGGAATTGCTCACCAATGATGAAGGCTTGGGCTAAACCATCCGGGGAGGGCTGCACCGCATATTCAATGTTTAGCCCCCATTGTGCGCCATCGCCCAGTAGGTGCTGGAATTGCGCAGAATCTTCCGGGGTGGTAATAATCAGGATGTCGCGAATACCGGCGAGCATCAGCACCGTTAGCGGGTAATAAATCATCGGCTTGTCATAGACCGGCATCAATTGCTTGCTGACGGCGCGGGTCAGTGGGTAGAGGCGTGTGCCGCTGCCGCCCGCGAGGATAATGCCTTTGCGCTTGGTGTTGTCGTCTTGCATGAGTGCTGTGTGAACCCGTGTAGCTTGCGATAAAGTCGCCAATTGTAGACAAATCCACAGAAATTTCAGCTAATTCCGGTAATCGGATACACTCATGTTTGCCAAAAACACCGTTGAGAGGAGATCATTATGAAAAAAGTACCCAAGAAGCTGTTGCTGCTGTCGTCCAGTTTGCTGGTTGGTTTGAGCCTGACTGCGGGGGCGGAAGATAAAAAAGTGCATCAAGGTTTGCTGGATAAGTACCAACCGGAGAAAATATCCGGGCATGTTTACGTCATCCATGGCCCCATGGGTTACCCCGACAAGGAAAATCAGGGTTTTATGAACAATCCCGGTTTCATTGTGACCGACAAGGAAGTGGCGGTTATTGACCCCGGTTCCAGTTCAGCCATTGGGCGGGCAGTGTTGGCGCATATTCGTAAAATTACTGACAAGCCGATTACCCAAGTGTTTACCACCCACGTTCATGGCGATCATTGGTTAGGCAATCAGGCATTTCAGGAAGAAAACCCTGATGTGAAGTTCTACGCGCACCCGGCGATGATAGAAGAGGCCAAAAACGGTGCCGCCGAAGAGTGGATTGGTACGATGGATTCCATGACCGAAAAAGCCACCGAGGGTACGCAAGCGATCATTCCGACGGAAGCACTGACTGATGGACAAAGTTTCGATCTGGGCGGCCTGACGCTGAAAGCCCATTTGATCGAAGGCAAGGCGCATACTGACACCGATGTGATGTTTGAAGTGCCTGAAGAAAAAGTGCTGTTCACGGGCGATACTATCAACAACAAGCGCATTGTGCGCATGGATGACGGCAGTTTCGCCGGTGGTATCAAAGCGGCAGATTACGCGCTGACGCTGGGTGTCGACAAAATCGTTCCGGGGCATGGCCACACTGGTAGCAAAAATGTGCTGACCTATTACCGCGATTACCTGAATAAAGTCTACAGCTCGGTTAAGGATCTGCGCGAACAAGACATGGAGGCGTTCGAGATGAAGCCCAAAATCGAGGAAAAACTTACCGATTACAAAGATTGGCAAGGTCTGGATGAAGAGCTGGGCAAGCACATCAGCCTGTCGGTGTTGGAAGCCGAGCAGGAAGATTTCTAAGTTTACTCGCCCAACATTTCCTGAATATCCACACTGAAGTTTTCCAGAATCGCAGCACTGTCTTCGGGGCTGCGTTTCTGGACTTCATCGTAGAAAAACCGTACCGCACTTTCTAGGCTAACACCTTGCTGGAGCAATTCCAGTGTGTCCAGCCCAATTTTTAGCAGGCTAATGTCCACATCCAGCGTGTTAACTTTGTGAAAGTAAAACTCATGGATTTCTTTGCACAAACGTGGGCTGCGAATTTCCAGAAACACGTCACCTTGGTCATGTTGCATGACCGGTGCCATCATGATCAGCGTGGACTTTTTGGGTAGCAGAATCAGGCTGGGAAACAGGCTGGTGCAGGCGAAGTCTGCCCGCGAAAAAAAGTGCAAGTGCTTGGAGCGCTGGCGGAAATACGCCAGATAATGCCGGAGAATATCACCCCTTGCGGCGTAACTGTGACGGCTGATGGGCGAAAAAATAAAATTAAGCAGTGAATCCAGCGTGTGGATATGGGTTTCCGCGTAGTCCGGGTGGGCAATCTGCTGGAAGCGTTCACTGCCATCATGCGGGTTTACAAAGAACGACGAAGGGAACTGGCTATACGCCAGAATACGGCCTTCATTTTCTAGCTGGCAGAGGTGCTGGTCAGCTTCTGCATTGGTGGCGAAATGTTGCAGGCGAAATTCGCTTTGGCAAAATGTTTGAAAATGCGGCTTCAGCAGCGTGCTGATGTCGACCTTAAACAGACTGGCATAGGCCAGCAATTTAGGGACATCCAGCGCGGTTTCTTCGCATTCAAGCCGTGAAATATCCGGTTGTAACACCGAGAAGCCAGCCTTCATGTGCGGCTTCAGGAATGTCTGTAACAGGTATGCCATATCAGCCTGGCTGTGATGGGCGGTTTTGCGTAAAGCGTGTAACTGCTTGCCGTCCTGCGGTATATGCCCTTCTTGAATTATGTTATTACGCATTGGCTTACTTATTATTAATATGGATTAGGCCAAATAATATGCACTATTTTTATGCCATATGCAAATTTTGCATGGTGCATTAGCTGAACGATAAATGAACGAAATGATTAGTTTTTGTTATGACCGATAAGTAGTATGGGTTTTGCTGATAAACAACAAAATATGGAGCAAACCCCATGAAAACGCTTGCAATGATCTTGAACGTTTCCCTGCTGACCCTCTCTCTTCAGGGCTGCGTTATTTTGTCGGACACAACCCTCAAAGCTAAGCCTATGCAATTAGCGGAGGCTGGTGGGGTAGATTCGGAAGTCGCACAGCCAGAAAGCACTGAAAAGGTATCGACCGAACTGATGGTTGAAATTTTGCGTGATGTGTTTGTTCCCATTTTTACGGTCTTGCTTACGCGGGGGTAACACTACTGGCGCACGGGGATGGCTGGCGTGTTAAACTGCACTGCAACATTTAACTGATTTCGGGAGCCAGCCTGCATGAGCACCAAACCTAATCCTCGTGTGACCGTCACCACCTTGCGCAAGATGAAGCGCGAGGCGGAAAAGATCGTCATGTTGACCGCTTACGACGCCAGTTTTGCCAAGGTGCTGGACGCGCAGGGGGTGGATGTGATTCTGGTCGGCGATTCCTTGGGCATGGTGATACAAGGGCATGAAACCACTGTTCCGGTGACGATGGATGACATGGTTTACCACACCCGTGCGGTGGCGAAAAACTGCCAGCACGCGCTGGTCATCGGCGATTTACCCTTCATGAGTTATACCTCGCCGGAACAGGCTTTGCGTAACAGCGCTCGCTTGATGCAGGAAAGCGGTGCTCACATGGTGAAGCTGGAAGGCGGTGCGCCACAAGTGGCTACCGTTGCCCAGCTTGCCCATCACGGTGTACCGGTGTGTGCGCATCTCGGTTTGCAGCCACAATCTGTGCATAAACTTGGCGGCTATCGGGTGCAAGGGCGTGATGAAGCCGTTGCCAAACAAATGCTGGAAGATGCCAAAGCCTTGCAAGATGCCGGGGCAGATATGCTGGTGCTGGAATGTGTACCCGTTGCGCTGGCAGCACAGATTACCCAAGCGCTGGAGATTCCCACTATCGGTATTGGTGCAGGCCGCGAATGCGATGGGCAGGTGTTGGTTTTGCACGATATGCTGGGCATTTCCCCGCGTGCGCCGAAGTTTTCCCACGACTTTATCGGTGCGGGGGCAACCATTCCGCAGGCGGTAGCGTCTTATGTACAAGCGGTAAAAGCCGGAAATTTCCCTGAAGATCAACACTGTTTTTTCTAAAAGAGCACTCCATGATTATTGTTCAAGCCATTGATGCCTTGCGTGAAGAACTCAAAAGCTGGCGGCGGGCAGGCGAAACCATCGCCTTTGTCCCGACGATGGGTAATTTGCACGCAGGCCATATTGCCCTAGTCAAACGGGCGCAGGCATTAGGCAGCAAAGTGGTGGTATCCATTTTCGTCAATCCTACTCAGTTTGATCGCCAAGAAGACCTTGCCGCTTACCCGCGTACCCTGACGGAAGATTGTGCCAAACTGCAAGCGGCTGGGGCGGATCTGATCTTTACCCCAACCCCGGCGTTGATGTACCCCAGCGGTGGTTTGGCCACGAAAGTGGAAGTGCCGGGCGTTAGCGAATGGTTGGAAGGTGCTTCGCGCTCGGGGCATTTCACGGGCGTTTCCACCGTGGTCTGCAAATTGTTTCACATGGTGCAGCCCGATGTGGCGGTGTTTGGTGAGAAAGATTTTCAGCAATTGATGCTGATTCGCCAGATGGTGCGCGACCTGGATATGGATATTCATATCGAGGGTTTGCCCACGGTACGTGAATCCGATGGGTTGGCAATGAGTTCGCGCAATGGCTACCTGACAACCGTTGAGCGTAAACTTGCGCCCAGCTTTCATTTGATCCTGCGTGAAGTGGTTGACGCGCTGCACAAAGGAAGGCAGGATTACGCGTCCTTACAGATTGAGGCAGCGAAGTCGTTGGAATCACGTGGTTTTCGTCCCGATTATGTGGAAATTCGCCGCGCGGTTGATTTGCTTCCCGCTCAGGTAGAGGATACAGATGTAGTGGTGCTTGGTTCAGCATGGCTGGGTAAGGCGCGACTGATCGATAATATTCCCTTAACATTGAAAAAAGTAACAGAAACATCATAATAGTATTGCTTTGTTGCATACTTGATTGAACGTTACGGAGGAACCGCCCCATGGAGCTGACGCTTCTCAAATCCAAGCTGCACCGTGTTACCGTCACTCACGCTGAGTTGGACTACGAAGGTTCCTGTGCGATTGACGATGACTTGCTGCGTACCGGTAATATTCGAGAATATGAGCAACTGCATATTTACAACATTACCAATGGCGAACGTTTTTCAACGTATGCCATCCGTGCTGAAGCAGGCAGTGGAATTATCTCGATCAATGGTGCGGCTGCGCACAAAGCCAGTACCGGCGATCTTATTATTATTTGTACGTATGCGGGTTTCGCGGAAGCAGAAGCCAGTGCACATAAGCCGCAGTTGGTGTATGTCGACCCACAGAATCGGGTGACGCATACCTCAAAACAAATTGCGGTACAGGCTGCTTAAGGGAAGATTGCACAAGGAACGTGCTGTTGGTCGGAAAAAGAGGAAAAACCGAGCATTTCTTGTTATGGTTGTCGCTCGGTGTTGGTTGCGATACATCGCTTATTGTTATGATTCTCATCTGTTGCGGGTCTGCTCACCCTTGCAGATGGTTAAATTTCAAGGTCGGCTTGGCGTTCAATAACGCTTGAGCCGACTGGCTTTCTCATAACAGTTCCATCGTTAGCCGGGCTTATTGTTATTGCTGTGTGCCCTTCGTCCATGCGCTGCATCTTACGGGTTTGGGCTGAATCAGTACTTAATTCATTAGTTATATTTATATGCTTATTTATCTGATTTTTCAGGCTTATAGAACTTAATCCCCTGTTCAGTTTTGGCCTTCTCGTAATCACGGTCGAAAATCAGTTCTACATCCATATCGGCTTCAATATCACCTGCTGCCTTGACCATCTGTAAATCAGGGATGCGGTTTGCCAGCCATGTACACAGCGCCATTGCCAGCGAATAGTTTTCTGCAAATAAAGCATTGACCATCGAGTTGGCGACAAATTGGGAGCGCAAGATCGGGTCAGGTGTTGGATGAAATTCCCCGTTAATTTGGATGCCCTGATCCATTTTGGCATCCATATTATCCAGATAAAGGCGTTGGTGGCCGGGAATAGGTTGGCTGCGATCGAATTCCAATACAGGAACAGCGTTGACCACCACGTGAAGTTTATTGCCTGCTTGTCGCATGGTTTACCCCAGATCGTCGAAGCCAGCGAGTTTATATAGGCGCTTGGCTTCTTCTTCATCCTGCGGAACGCCGTTGCCTTGCTGGTACATCATCGCCAGCGTGGTCAGCGAGCCTTGTAGCCCTTGTTCACCGGCCTTGTGGAACCATTTGGCTGCTTCTTCACCGCTTTTGGGGGCGCATTCGCCTTCCATGTACATAAAACCCAGCCCGTGTTGTGCCAGACCGTAGCCTTGTTCGGCAGAGGCTTTCATCAACTCAAAGGCTTTGGCATCATTACGCACCACTCCAAGGCCGTTTTGGCACATAATGGCGCACAGGTGCTGCGCAATCTGGTCGCCTTGATCGGCAAAGGGGGAAAGCAGTTGCATGGCGCGGGAAAAATGCTTGGCTTCAAACGCTGCCATGCCGCTGGCAAAATCCATAGAGTCATTATCGATTTGTGACACGGGAATCTCCTTGAACGTAAAATCGGGTTCCAATCTTAGCGCATTCTGCCCTTACTTCCGAAATAGCCCGCCGGGGCGTGAGTTTTACCCCTAGAGGGATATTCAGAAATGGGGGCGTGCTTCTTAAACTTTCGCGATATGGAAAATGCCACGATGACTGAAACAAATACCGAACGCAATTTAAAATTGCACATGCGCCAATGCATCCAAAAAGTAGCGACAGGCCCTGAATACAGCAAGGATCTGAACTACGAGGATGCCTATTACGCCATGCGTCACATTTTGAGTGGCGAGGCCGACCCTGTGCAGGTGGCGGTTTACTTTATTGCGTTGCGCATGAAACGCGAGACCGATGAGGAAAACCGAGGCACGTTGCAGGCATTGATTGATATGTCCGCCATCAGCACCGCAGCGGTGGATGAAGTGCTCGACGTGTCTGACCCGTATGATGGTTATACGCGCGGTGTACCGGCTTCCACCTTTGTGCCGGTGGTCTTGGCGGCGATGGGCGTACACGCTGTCCTGCACGGTCTGGAACAGGTAGGGCCGAAGTTTGGCGCTACCCACCACAAGGTACTGAAAGCGGCAGGTATCAAGGTCAATTTGACCCCGGCTGAAGCGGTAGCACAACTGGAACGCATCGGCTGGACTTACCTTGATCAGCGCCAGTTTGCGCCCGGTTTGCATGACTTGATCCCCATCCGTCAGCGGATGATCAAGCGTCAGGTGCTGACCACGGTAGAAACCATGTTGGGGCCTATCCGTGGCAAGCTGAAAACCCACTGCATGGGGGGTTATGTTCACAAGGCATACCCGCCGATTTATGCGTCGCTGGCACGTCAGGCAGGTTTTGACAGCGCTATGTTTGTGCGTGGTGTGGAAGGTGGCGTGATTCCTTCCCTGCAACAATCTGGCAAGCTGTTTTATTACTACGGGCAGGGCGAAGAGCAACAGCGTGACCTTGACCCCAAAGAATTTGGGCTTCAAGCCAGCGTGCGGGCAGTGCCTTTGCCGGAAGACTTACCCGCCGCCCCGATGATTGGTGATGAGATTGCCACCACGGTTGACAGTGACGCTCTCGCAGCAAAAGCGGCTGAAATGGGCATTGCGGCACTGGGTGGTGAAAAAGGTTTGATGTACGACAGTCTGGTATACTCGGCTTCAATCTGTCTGGCACATCTGGGGCGTTACGGTTCGATACAGGAAGCCGCTGATGCGGTACGTGCCACGCTTGATAGCGGTAAGGCACTGGACACACTGCGTGCTGCGGCATAAGCGCATCACGTTTATTTTCATTTTTGATTTTAAGAGGACATGACAAATGAATATGCAGTATTACAACGCTGTCGTAGAAATGGAAAAAGCTGGCGTTGACGCTGAGTTCCTGCAAGGCTGGCAAGGTGGCTACCTGCTGAACCCCATGCGTGAAGAGCAGCGTCTGACTGAAGCCTATGAAGCAGGTTATGCGGCCGGTCAAGAAAAAGACATGGAAGCCTATAAAGAGTGGCTCGCTGCCTAAGCGTTTCCCATTCTGGTGAAGATACAAAAAAGCGGGCTTGACCCGCTTTTTTGTTGTCGCTGATTTTGCTACGTTCATCTGGTATTGGCTTAAACGATCTTTCTCATTAAGCGCACAATCACCCTCATATGTTAATTCAATAACTATAAACGGGTATTCGTTTTGACTACGCAACTTGTAACCGCTACACGTGAACTGCGTGATATTGTCCCAGCTTGGGATGTACTCACACGCCAATCGCTTGAACCCAACGTGTTTTATGAAAGTTGGGCACTGCTGCCAGCGCTGGAAGCCTTGGCTGCTAAAAATCCCCGTGTAGCAGTATTACTGGTGTGGGCAGATACCGCGCATTCGCGCTTGATTGGCCTGTTCCCACTGGTACAGGAGCAAACTTACCAAAAGTTTCCCGCCTGTCATTGGTTGAACTGGCTGCACCCCCATTGCCCCTTGGGTACGCCGCTGGTACACCAGCGCCATGCTGCTGAAGCCTTTCAAGCATTATTTGCGTGGTTGCGTGACCATTCCGGTGCGCTGGCGTTTTCGCTGAACAAGGTTCCGGCGGAAGGTGAGTTTGCGCATCACTTGCGGTTGTTTGCCCAACAACATGGGGGGTTGGTGAATGAACGCGATACATGGGAACGCGCCTTGCTGAAAGCGGGTGCTTCCGGTGAAGACTATGTGTCCACGCATCAGCGCAAGAAGAAACTCAAGGAGTATAGCCGCTTGCGTCGCCGCCTCGAAGATCTCGGTGAACTGGAATTTCAGGCACTGTTGCCGGGGCAAAACCATGGCTTGAGCGACTGGATCAATGATTTTTTGCATCTGGAAGAGCGTGGTTGGAAAGGCAAGGCATTGACCGCGATGAGCTGCCATCAGGGGGAGCGCGATTTTGCGGAAGACCTGATCCGCAATGCGGCGGCACGCGGTCAGTTGATGATGCTGAAAATGCTGCTGGATGGGCAAACCATCGCCATCAAACTCAACCTGACCAGTGCTACCCAAGGCAGCTACGCGCTCAAAATTGCTTACCACGAGGCCTATGCCGCGTATTCGCCCGGTGTATTGCTGGAATTGGAAAATATTTACCGCACGCTGGATGACACCCCGCTGGCGTGGATGGATTCGTGTGCCATCCCCAATCATCCGATGATTAACCATTTATGGGCGGAACGCCGTAAAATGGTCAACTTCCACCTCAGTACACCGCGTGCGTTGAGCAAACCCTTACTACATACCATGCAGCTAGTAAAAACCGCTTACCAATATTACCAATATCGCGTAAAGCTCCGTCCTTCAGGTCGGGGATATAAGTGTCTTTAGCTAATCTATCCGTTGGTGGTGTATCTCCCACCTTTCATGCTATTTCCCTGTTGTCACTCACGCCTAAATCTGGAATGCAGCCAATGCGGAAACCGCCGAGTGGTGTTCTATTCCCGTGCCGGGCGTGGGTTGGATACGTAACAACATCAGTGCATTCGACTTGCAAAAGCAGCTCAAAGGCATCAAGCAAGAACGTGGCTTCATTCGGAACAGTCCGACCAGATTGCCCGCTTGCACAGGTTGAACAGGATGCTGCACCGCCGGTTCAGGGTAAACCCAGCCCCGGTGGGCAGCAAAGGACTTTAAAAGTTTGCTGCGCTAGCCGCTACTAACCAACGCTGGCAGAACCTTTCTGCCCCAACATTTCCGGCGTGACCAGCGTAATACCGTTGGGGGTTACGCGGAAACGCTTGGCATCCAGCTCACGGTCTTCACCAATGATAGTGCCTTCTGGCAACTGGCAACCCCGGTCGATGACCGCGCGGCTGATGCGGCAATTCCGCCCGATTTGGACTTCCGGCAATACCACTGTCTCTTTCACCGTGCTGTAAGAGTGTACTTTGACATTGGAAAATAGCAGTGAATTGATCACGGCTGCTCCGGAAATGACGCAACCGGCGGAAACGACCGAATCCAGCGCTTTGCCTTCGCGGCCTTCATCCTGAAACACGAATTTGGCAGAGGGCAGTTGGCGATGGTAAGTGAGGATAGGCCAGGTTTCGTCATATAAATTCAGTTCAGGCTCGACCGACACCAATTCCATATTGGCTTCCCAGAAAGCATCTATCGTGCCCACATCGCGCCAGTAGGGCTGTTTGCCAGTGACAGGATCGCGGAATGGGTAGGCATACACCGCGTGTTCGGCAATGATGGAAGGGATAATATCCTTGCCGAAATCCCGGCTGGATTCCTTATTCTCTGCATCTTTGTGCAATTGCTCAAACAGGAAATCGGTGTTGAAAATATAATTGCCCATCGACGCCAGCGCGGTATCGTCTGAGCCTGGCATCGGTTGTGGGCTGTCTGGCTTTTCATCGAAAGCCACCACGCGATTGTTATCGTCCACGGTCATCACCCCGAAGCCTTTGGCCTCTTCGAGGGAAACACCCACGCAAGCCACGGTCATGTCCGCGCCTTTTTCGACGTGGTACGCCAGCATTTCACCGTAGTCCATTTTGTAAACGTGATCGCCTGCCAGCACCAGTACGTATTTGGGGCGCAAGGTTTCCACGATGTCGAGGTTCTGGTAAATGGCGTCGGCTGTCCCGGCGTACCAGTTGCCGGTGGTACGTTGGGAGGCGGGTAACACTTCCACGAATTCACCGAGTTCGGTGCGGAAGTTTGACCAGCCATGCACCAGATGGCGGATCAAGGAATGCGCTTTGTATTGGGTCAATACCCCGATTTTGCGGATGCCAGAATTGACACAGTTGGAGAGGGGGAAGTCGATAATGCGGAATTTGCCACCGAAATACACCGCAGGCTTGGCGCGGCGATCGGTGAGTTCATACAAGCGTGAGCCGCGTCCGCCCGCCAGTACTAAAGCTAAAGTCTCCCGCGTTAGCAGGCTGACAAAGCGGGGATTATTGGTTGTCATATATTATGCGCTCCAGACGTCAGTGAGTGATGCTGACTACTGTACGCTGCATTGCCTACACTTTCATTACGTCGGGTCAATAAATCTGCTCTTAAATCGCTGCCAGCTCGGTTAATGGCCAGCGCGGTCGTGCATTGATCACCGCTGCCTCATTCGCCCCGGCTTGCAAGCGCAAGGCTCCGGCATACGCAATCATTGCGCCATTGTCTGTGCAAAACGCCAGACGCGGGAAATACACTTGCGCTTTTAGCTCCGCCAGCCGTGCCCGTAAGCGTTGATTTGCACCGACACCGCCTGCCACCACCAGCCGTTTGCGCCCGGCCTGTTCCAAGGCGCGGCGGCATTTGATGAACAGCGTATCCACCACCGCTTCTTCAAATGCCCGCGCAATATCGGCTTTGTCTTGTTCGGTCTGATCGGACTTTTGCCAAGTGGTCAGAGAGAAGGTTTTCAGGCCGCTGAAACTGAAATCACAGCCGGGGCGATCCACCATCGGGCGCGGGAATTTGTAAATGCCGTCGCGCCCCTGTTCCGCGAGTTTTGCCAGCAAGGGGCCGCCGGGGTAATCCAGCCCCATCAGCTTGGCGGTTTTGTCGAAAGCTTCGCCCGCTGCATCATCGACACTTTCACCGAGGATGTGGTATTCACCAATGCGTGGCACATCCACCAGCATGGTGTGCCCGCCGGAAACCAGTAAGGCCACGAAGGGCAGTTCGGGCGGGTTTTCTTCCAGCATCGGCGCGAGCAAATGGCCTTCCATGTGGTGTACGCCCACAGCGGGGATGTTCAAGCCCCATGCCATTGAGCGTGCAATCGACGCACCCGTCAGCAATGCACCGATTAATCCGGGCCCTGCGGTATAGGCAATGCCGTCAATATCGCTCATGCTCATGCCAGCATCGGCCAACGCTTCGCGTAACAGGGGCAATACCCGGCGGATATGGTCGCGGGAGGCGAGTTCTGGCACGACACCACCGTATTCGGCGTGCATCGCAATCTGGCTGAACAGGCGATGCGCCAGCAGCCCCTTGTCAGTGTCATAAAGGGCGACGCCAGTTTCGTCACAAGAGGTTTCAATTCCAAGCACGCGCATAAGGGTCTTCAGGGGTTAATGAGGATGAACGGCAGTATATATGCTAAAGTCGCGCCATGACAAAACAAGGTACTGGAAACATGCGATTATTCTGGACGCCGTTACTGGCTATCTTGCTGCTCGCGCAGACGCCTACTGTTTGGGCAAAAGATCGGCTGATTATTCTCGCCGGACAATCCAATATGATGGGGCGCGGCAAGGTCAGCGAGTTACCCGCGACTTACAAAACCACCCCCGCCAATGTGAAATATTTCTATCAGGGGCGCGAACACCCGCTGGCAAAATTTGCGTGGTTTGGCCCCGAAGTCAGCTTTGCCCACGATGTGGCACGGGCTTTCCCCAAGGATACTATTATTCTGGTCAAACAGGCGGCTTCTGGCAGTCTGATCCAGCAGTGGCAGCCGGGGCAGGCGCTGTACAAAGGCTTGTTGCGTCAGGTCGGTTTTGCGGAAAAGGCCGAAGGGGAAGGGCAGGTCGACGCTATCTTGTGGATGCAGGGTGAAAGCGATGCGCAAAGCAATATCAGTGTTGCCCAGCAATACGGCAAGCGTTTTGACACCTTGGTGACGCATTTGCGTGAAGACTTGCAAGCGCCTGATAGCCTGTTCCTTTACGGGCAGGTGAATCTGGAACACCCTGACTACGCCGCCGGGATCAAATCCGTGCGTCAACAGCAGCAAGCCGCGCAACGTGAATTGCCGCGTGCGTTGATGGTGTCTACCGATGGCTTGGGTAAACAGGCTGATGGCATCCATTACAACGCTATCGGGCAGATGGAATTGGGGAAGCGTTTTGCTAAAGCTTATATCCAGCACATGAAATAGTGGAGGGGTGGGTAGTCCGAGCGATTATTCAGCAAGGCGAACGACAGCGCCATCTGCACCAATCGTATCACCAGTTTGAGAGCCGGATCGTCGTGTTGGCGGGATACCCCCGATTTCACCAGATTTTGGCAAACCGGGGGTTCACGACACCCTCTTAACTCATCGCCAGCATCAGCTTATTCAGACGATTGACGAAGCCCGCCGGATCATCCAATTGTCCACCTTCGGCCAGAATTGCTTGATCCAGCAGGATGCTTGACCATTCGCTGAAACGCTCGTCGTCGGTTTCAGCTTCCATGCGTTGGAGCAGGGGATGCGTCGGGTTGATTTCCAACGCAGGTTTGGTATCGGGCATTTCATGGCCAGCCTGCTTCATCAGTTGCTGCATGTAGAGTGCCATATCTTGGTCATTCAACACGATGCAGGATGGGGAAGTGGTCAAACGGTGGGAAACACGTACTTCACCGACCTTTTCGCCCAGTGCTGTTTTGATGTGTTCGACCATATTTTTGGCTTCGGCTTCGACTTTTTCCTGTGCCTTTTTGTCTTCCTCGGTTTCGAGGGCGGACAGGTCAAGCTGGCCTTTGGCGACAGATTGCAGCGATTTGCCTTCAAACTCCATCAAATGCTGTACCAGCCATTCGTCTACGCGATCGGAGAGCAGCAGCACTTCGATGCCTTTTTTGCGGAAGACTTCCAGATGCGGGCTGTTTTTCGCGGCAGTGTGGCTGTCGGTGGTGATGTAGTAGATTTTGTCCTGACCTTCCTTCATGCGGGCGATGTAGTCGGGCAGGGAAACGCTTTGCTCAGCACTGTCATCCAGCGTGGAGGAGAAACGCAGCAGCTTGGCGATTTGCTCGCGGTTGCTGAAGTCTTCGCCGGGGCCTTCTTTCAGCACTTTGCCGAACTCTTTCCAGAACTTCTGGTACTTGTCGGGTTCGTTGGCAATCATGTTTTCCAGCAAGCCGATGACTTTTTTCACCGAGGCATTTTTCATGTTCTCGATGACTTTGTTGCCTTGCAGGATTTCACGCGACACGTTCAGCGGCAGGTCGTTGGAGTCCAGCACACCACGCACGAAACGCAGGTAGCGTGGCATCAGCTTGAATTCCTTGTCTTCCATGATGAAGACGCGCTGCACGTACAGTTTCAGGCCGTGGGTGTTATCGCGCTCGAATAGGTCGAACGGCGCTTTGGCAGGCAGGTACAGCAGCGAGGTGTATTCGTATTTGCCTTCGACGCGGTTGTGGCTCCACGCCAGCGCGTCTTCCCAGTCGTGGGAAACGTGCTTGTAGAATTCCTGGTATTCCTCTGCCGTGACTTCGGACTTGGGGCGAGTCCACAGCGCGTTGGCTTTGTTGACGGTTTCCCATTCATCTTTGGTTTCGCCTGCTTCGGTTTTGTACATGTTCACCGGCAGCGGGATGTGGTCAGAATATTGGCGGATGATATTGCGCAAACGCCAGCCGTCTGCCAGCAGCTTTTCATCTTCCTTAAGGTGCAGGACGATTTCAGTGCCACGCGTTGCTTTGTCGACTTGTTCCAATGAGTAACCGGATTGCGCGTCGGATTCCCAACGTACACCTTCAGAGGCCGCAGCACCGGCACGGCGAGTCGTCAGGGTGACTTTATCCGCAACGATGAAGGAGGCATAAAAACCGACCCCGAACTGCCCGATCATGTGTGAGTCTTTTTTCTCATCGCCGGTCAGTTTGCTGAGGAATTCCTTGGTGCCGGATTTGGCAATCGTGCCGATATTGGTGACAACTTCGTCGCGGCTCATGCCGATGCCGTTGTCTCGCACGGTGATAGTGCCTTCCTTGCTGTCGAACTCGACTTCTACACGCAGTTCGCTGTCATTTTCGTAGAGGCTGTCATTGCCAATCGCTTCAAAACGCAGCTTGTCGCAGGCATCCGAACCGTTGGAGATGAGTTCGCGCAGGAAAATTTCCTTGTTGGAGTACAGCGAGTGAATCATCAGGTGCAGAAGCTGGTTCACTTCGGTCTGAAATTGCATGTTTTCTTTGTTGGTCGTTGCCGTCATGGGTTGTTATTCCTCACATCTATGTTCATTCAATGTCGGCAAGATGGGGGAACATGGCGTGATTTCAAGGGTAATGCTTAGCCTTGATGGTGAAGTTTGCCCAATTGTTGGGAAATTTCAGCGCCTGTTCCCTCCAGCATGTGCCGCTCAGCCAAGGTGAAAACCCCGCAGGCTTCATGCCAGGCAATGCCTTGCGCCCAGTTTGGCAGTTCCACCCTGCCTTGACCTTTGCGCGGTAGGATATAGCAGCCATCCGCCCGATACAGCAGGTTATACGGCTGCTTGGCTTGGTGCAGGGACTCGATCATTTGCCATGCATCCTGCGTCGAAGCGGTATGCCAGCATTCCAGCGGGTAGGCTTCGTCCCCACCACGGTGTTGCCAGCGCGGTAATTCCACCGGGAGGCGTGTTTCGCGCACAAAGCCCTGAAAATGCAACTGATTGATCGAAGCGTAAGCGCCAAGGCTGTTGAACGCCATGCCCAGCCCCGGCAGCACGCTGGCTTGTTCGGCAACCAGCGTCATCATGCGGGCGTGGTGCGTCTGGCTCAGGAATTGCGGCAGTGTTTGCGCCGGTTCGGGCACGACCAGCAAATGCCAGGGTGCGAACGGAAACTTGTTGTACAACACTCGTAGTGGCGAGCCATGCCAGTCACCTTCCCACAAGATTTCCGGGCGCAGGAATGGTTTGTTGAAGTGGAATTTGTCCGGGGCAAACGGCTGGTGAATGTCCTTGAAAACCTCACTGGAAACCCGCGCCGGGCGCAACGAACGTAGTGGGTTTACCACTAACTCCCAAGGTTCAAGGGCGTGATGTTCCCACCCGGAAAACTGTTGGATGCCCGTGGTGGTAAGGGCAGTGAAGACCGAAAGATCGTCTTCTGGGCCAGTGGCTTGCCGGTCTTGCAGTTCGTCGAAGTTACGGCGCAGGTCGTCCTGTAGTAGTTCAAACAACTCCGGGTCTTGCATACTGTTGGCAAGTACCAGAATGAGAGCACCCAAGCCATCGGTGGTGAGCATGTTTTTCAGGCCAGTGGCGAAGTGGGTTTTGAAACTGAGGAGGTCAGGGGCGATGAACATGAAAGATCCTTGCAGGTTTTTTATAGTGTAACAGCCCTTTCTTCGCAAAAAAATCTTGCTTTACCCTAGATTATCGCTATAATCTGCCTCCTTCAGCGACAGGCGTATAGCTCAGTTGGTTAGAGCACCACCTTGACATGGTGGGGGTCGTTGGTTCGAGTCCAATTACGCCTACCACTTTTATATAACCATGTGATCCCTCGTATAGGTCACCACTGGAGCACAATATGCCAGTTATTACCCTCCCTGACGGAAGTCAACGTTCCTACGAAGCCCCTTTATCTGTACTAGCAGTTGCTGCCGACATCGGCGCAGGTCTTGCTAAAGCTACGCTTGCAGGAAAAGTTGATGGCGAATTGGTTGATGCCAGCCACATAATTGCCCAAGATGCTTCCCTCAGTATTATTACCGTGAAAGATGCCGAAGGCTTGGATGTTATCCGACATTCCTCTGCGCATCTGATGGCACAAGCCGTGAAACAACTGTTCCCGGATGTGCAAGTCACCATCGGTCCGACGATCGAAAACGGTTTCTATTACGACTTTGCTTCCTCACGCCCCTTCGCGCCTGAAGATTTAGTGGCGATTGATGCGCGGATGCAAGATCTGATCAAACAGGACATCCCGGTCGAGCGCAGCACCCTGTCACGCGACGAAGCCATCAGCTTCTTCCTGAACATGGGTGAAAAATACAAAGCGGAAATCATCGAAAGCATTCCCGCCGACCAAACGCTGTCACTCTACCGCCAAGGCGATTTCATCGACCTGTGCCGTGGGCCACACGTCCCCAGCACTGGCAAAATTCCCTCTGTCAAGGTGATGAAAGTTGCGGGCGCTTACTGGCGCGGCAATTCCAAAAATGAAATGCTGCAACGCATTTACGGCACCGCATGGCCTAACAAGAAAGAGCTACAAGCTTATCTGACCATGTTGGAAGAGGCTGAAAAGCGCGACCACCGCAAACTGGGTCGTCAATTGGATATGTTCCATTTCGACGAACAAGCGCCCGGTGCAGTATTTTGGCATCCAAAAGGCTGGGCATTATTCCAGGAACTGATTGGTTACATGCGCCAACGTCAGCAACGCGCTGGTTACGTCGAGGTCAACACCCCGGACGTGATGGATCGCAGCCTGTGGGAAACCTCCGGTCACTGGTTCAATTACCGTGACAATATGTTCACCACGACCACCGAAGACGAGCGCGTTTTCGCCCTGAAACCCATGAACTGCCCCGGTGGCATGTTGATGTTTTCACAGGGCTTGAAAAGTTACCGCGATCTACCGCTGCGTATGGCTGAATTTGGCAAGGTACACCGTTACGAACCCTCCGGTGCGTTGCACGGCCTGATGCGTGTGCGCCATTTCACCCAAGATGATGCCCATATCTTCTGCACCGAAGGCCAGATGGCGCAAGAGTGCAAAGACGTAGT
This sequence comes from Thiothrix litoralis, assembly GCF_017901135.1. Classification (NCBI taxonomy): domain Bacteria; kingdom Pseudomonadati; phylum Pseudomonadota; class Gammaproteobacteria; order Thiotrichales; family Thiotrichaceae; genus Thiothrix; species Thiothrix litoralis. The sequence continues at coordinate 871,164 of NZ_CP072801.1, forward strand.
GGCGCTGGTGCTCGACATTTACAAAGAATTTGGCTTTGAAAATGTCCACATCAAACTGTCTACCCGCCCAGAGAACCGCATCGGTTCGGATGAAAGTTGGGATATTCTCGAACACGCACTCGGTGATGCGCTGGAAAGCATGGCCTTGCCATACACACTGTTTCCGGGCGAAGGCGCGTTCTACGGCCCCAAGCTGGAATTTGTATTACGTGATGCCATCGGGCGTGACTGGCAGTGTGGTACTTTGCAGGTTGACATGAGTTTGCCCGAGCGTTTTGACCTGACCTACGTGGCGGAAGACAATACCCGTAAACGTCCGGTTATGTTGCATCGCGCTTTGTTTGGCTCACTGGAACGCTTTACTGGCATCCTCATTGAGCATTACGAAGGCAAATTCCCGCTGTGGTTATCACCAGTGCAAGCTGTCTTGATGAATATCACTGACAAACAGGCTGATTTCGTGCAAGATACAGTCAAGCAGCTACAGCAAGCGGGTATCCGCGCCGTAGCAGACTTGAGAAATGAAAAAATTGGCTTTAAAATCCGTGAACACACTATGCAGCGTGTCCCGTACCTGTTGGTAGTTGGGGATCGCGAAGTGGAAACACAATCTGTAGCTATGCGCACACGTTCCGGTAAAGACTTGGGAACCTTCCCATTGGTGGAAGTCCAACAACGTCTGACGGCCGAAATTGCATCGCGGCGCTTATTACTATCTGAGGATTAAACTTATCGCTCTCGAAAAAGAACATCGTATTAATGACGACATCAATGTACCTAAGATTCGTCTGATTGATGCGGAAGGTGAAAATCACGGTGTCGTTTCCTTGCGTGATGCAATGGAAATGGCTTTTGAAGCTGAACTCGATCTGGTGGAAATCGTACCCAATGCGAAGCCGCCGGTTTGCCGCATTATGGATTACGGCAAATTCCGTTTCGATGAAAGCAAAAAAGCCGCAATAGCCCGTAAGAACCAGAAACAAGTGCAGGTCAAGGAAATCAAGATGCGTCCGGCGACGGATGAAGGCGATTACCAGATCAAACTGCGTAAGCTCAAAGAGTTTCTGGAAGAGGGCGATAAAGTTAAAGTCACCCTGCGCTTCAAAGGTCGTGAAATGGCCCACAAAGAGCTGGGGATGGATGTCCTCAAGCGCGTTGAGAAAGAGCTGGAAGAACTGGCGGTTGTCGAACAGTTCCCACGTCTCGAAGGCCGTCAAATGGTCATGATGCTCGGCGCGAAAAAGAAACCGGTGGTTTAGTTTTAATACAACACCGGAACACCATCCTGTTAAGGCAAGGCACTCTTGCAGGATGTTTTATCTACCTTATGAAAAGGAGACCAAGATGCCTAAGATGAAAAGTAGCCGTGCTGCGGCCAAACGTTTCAAGAAGAGCGGCAGTGGCTTGTTTAAACGCAAGCAGTCACACCTGCGTCATATCTTGACCAAGAAATCCACCAAGCGTAAGCGTCATTTGCGTTCAGGCGACAACTTTGTTGTGGCTGCGGATCACGCTAATGTGCAAAAAATGTTGCCCTACGCATAATCAGGAGGATTTGAAACATGGCAAGAGTTAAACGTGGTGTAACGGCACATGCCCGTCACAAGAAAATCCTCAAGCTGGCAAAAGGCTACTACGGTGCCCGCAGCCGGGTCTATCGGGTTGCGCATCAGGCAGTCATCAAGGCTGGCCAATATGCATTCCGTGACCGCCGTCAAAAGAAACGCCAATTCCGCGCTCTGTGGATCGTGCGTATCAATGCCGGTGCTCGTCTGTTCGGTCTGTCTTACAGCCGCATGATGAATGGTCTGAAGAAAGCTAACATTAGTCTTGACCGTAAGGTTCTGGCTGATTTGGCCGTCCATGACATCGCTGCGTTTGGTGCAGTTGCAGAAAAGGCAAAAGCTGCCCTGACTGCTTAAGCTGCATTAAGATGCGCTGAAAATACCCGTAAGCGGGTGAGCAAGGCGGGGAAGGTTTTTTACCTTTCCCCGCCTTTTGCTTTTTACCGATAACCCCACAAATAAAGGAAATCGTCGTGCAAAGTTTGCTGGAACTGATGGGCCAAGCCCATGAGCAGATTTCGCAAGCCGTCAGCCTCGCCGCGTTGGATCAGGTGCGTGTGCAGTATCTAGGCAAGACAGGTTTGTTGACCGAGCAACTCAAGCAACTGGGTAAGTTACCGCATGAAGAGCGCAAAGCAGCGGGTGCTGAGATCAACACGGCCAAACAAGCCCTGACGCTGGCACTGGATGACCGCAAGCAAAGTCTGCAAGCTGAAGCTTTGAATGCCCGTTTGCAAGCCGAAAAAGTCGACGTGACTTTGCCGGGGCGACGCATGGATACCGGCAGCCTTCACCCCGTTACCCTGACCATTCAACGCATTAGCGAGATTTTCGCACAATTGGGTTTCAGTCAGGCAGAAGGCCCGGAAATTGAAGACGATTTTCACAACTTTACCGCCTTGAATATCCCGGAGTCGCATCCGGCGCGTGCGATGCACGACACTTTTTACATGGACAGTGGTTTGCTGTTACGCACGCATACCTCATCCGTGCAAGTCCGTTACATGGAAAACAACCCGCCACCGCTGCGTATTATCTCGCCGGGTCGGGTTTACCGTTGTGACTCGGATATGACCCACAGCCCCATGTTCCATCAGGTGGAAGGCTTGATGGTCGATGAAGATGTGACCTTTGCTGACTTGAAGGGCATTCTCGAAGCCTTCTTCAAAGCATTCTTTGAAGTGGATGAATTGCCGACCCGTTTCCGGGCGACGTTCTTCCCGTTCACCGAACCTTCGGCGGAAACTGACATCCAGTGCGTGCATTGCGGTGGTGCAGGTTGCCGGGTGTGCAAAGGCACAGGTTGGTTGGAAGTCATGGGCTGCGGCATGGTTCACCCCAATGTGCTGAAAAACGTCGGCATCGACAGCGAAAAATACACAGGCTTCGCCTTCGGTTTCGGTGTTGAACGCCTGGCGATGCTGCGCTATGAGATCAATGACTTACGCGTGATGTTTGATAACGACGTGCGTTTCTTAAAGCAATTCGGCTGAACGGAGTAACCTTATGAAAGTCAGTGAAAAATGGCTGCGTGAGTGGATTAATACGCCGCAGACGCTGGATGCCATTGCCGACAAACTCACCATGTCTGGCTGTGAAGTGGAATCCCGCGACCCGGTAGCGACCGCTTTTACCAGCATCGTGGTTGGCCATGTGCTGGAGCGTGAAAAACACCCCGACGCCGACAAGCTGAGCGTGTGCAAAGTGGATGGCGGGCAGGGCGAAATCCTGCAAATCGTTTGTGGTGCTAGCAATGTACGGGCTGGCCTGAAAGTGCCGTTGGCATTAATCGGCGCAGTGCTGCCATTACCCGACGGTGCGGATCTGAAGATCAAAAAGGGCAAGCTGCGTGGGATAGAATCCTTCGGCATGTTGTGTTCTTCCACCGAACTGGGCATGTCTGACAAGTCCGATGGCTTGCTGGAATTGCCGGAAGATGCGCCTGTCGGTGCGGACATCCGCGATTACCTCAAGCTCAACGATGAAGTCATCGAACTGGCCATCACCGCCAATCGTGGCGATTGCATGAGCATGATCGGCGTGGCGCGTGAAACCGCGCTGGTGATGGATGTGCCATTGAACGTGCCGGAAATCCCCGCACAGACGCCCCAACATACCGATACCTTCCCGGTTGATTTGCAGGCAACAGATGCTTGCCCACGTTACGTCGGGCGCATTATCCGCAATATCAACCCGCAAGCTACCACGCCGATCTGGATGCAGGAAAAGCTGCGCCGCGCGGGTATCCGTAGCATTTCCGCGACGGTGGATGTGACCAACTACGTGTTGCTGGAACTCGGTCAGCCGATGCACGCTTTCGACCTCGATACGCTGCAATCCGGCATTGTGGTGCGCTACGCCAAAGCTGGCGAAACCCTGAAAATGCTCGATGGACAAACCGCCACCTTGCGTGACGACACGCTGGTGATTGCCGATGCTGACAAAGCCGTAGCAATGGCAGGCATTATGGGCGGCGAGCCAACCTCGGTGACGGATGCTACCCGTAATGTATTTCTGGAAAGCGCTCATTTTCGCCCGCACAAAATCATGGGCAAGGCACGTAGCTATGGCCTGCAAACCGATTCTGCTGCCCGTTTCGAGCGTGGTGTCGACCCGGATATGCCGGTCAAGGCGATGGAACGTGCTACCCAACTGATCGTGGACATCTGTGGTGGGGAAGTGGGAACCGTGGTGGATACCCTTGCAGCCCCCAGCTTGCTGCAACGCAAAGCCATTTTGCTGCGCCCGCAACGCATCCGCCGCGTACTCGGTGTGACGATGGATGCAGCAACAGTCGAAGGCGTGCTGGCACGTCTGAACTGCGAATTCAGCCAGAGTGATGCCGGTTGGCAGGTGCAAGCACCTTTGGCACGTTTCGATTTGAATATCGAAGAAGATTTGATCGAAGAGTTGGCGCGGGTACGTGGTTACGATGCGATCCCGGCGGAATTGCGTCCGCGTGCGCCGCGCATTACCCAGCCCAGCGAAACGGCTGTCAAGCGTGAACATTTGCGGCAGTTATTGGTGGCGCGTGGTTATCAGGAAGCAGTGACCTTCAGTTTCGTTGACCCCAAAATGGAAGCGACGCTGGCACCAACCACCGAGAGCATTGCGTTGGCTAACCCGATTTCAGCCGATTTGGGCGTCATGCGCAGCACGCTGTGGTCAGGTTTATTGCGTTCGGTGGCTTATAACCTGAACCGCCAGCAAAACCGGGTGCGTTTGTTTGAGATCGGCCCAGCGTTTTTCCAAGGCGAAGACGGCAAGCCGCAGCAAAAAACCATGCTTTCTGGGGTATTGACCGGAAATCTTTACCCGGAACAGTGGGGACAGGTGAACCGATCCGTCGATTTTTACGACTTGAAAGGGGATGTGGAAACCTTGCTGGCACAAGTGAGCGGCTCGCGCTTCCATTTTGCCCCGGTTGCCCATGCGGCATTGCACCCCGGTCAGTCAGCGGAAATCATGACGGATAATGCGGTGGTTGGCTGGATGGGTATGTTGCATCCCCGGATCGAGGAACAGCTTGGTCTGGAACAACCGACTTACCTGTTTGAACTGGATATGGCGCTGTTGATGCAGCGGGCGCTGCCAAAGTATCAGGCGGTTTCCAAATTCCCAGCAATTCGTCGTGATCTGGCCTTGTTGGTCAGGGAAGATACGTTAGCGGTTGCTTTGGAAAATGCTGTGAAAAAAGCAGCAATTCCACAACTAATGTCTTATTATTTATTCGATGTCTACACGGGTAAAGGCATACAGGAAGGTCAAAAAAGCGTAGCTTTAAGCTTGATTTTGCAAGACTTTTCGCGCACGCTTGAGGACGCAGAAATCAATCGGATCGTCGACGCAGTGGTTGCCTCGCTTCAGGAAGAAGTCGGCGCAATTTTGCGTTAAACAGGGAGAAAGTGCATGACAACAACATTAACCAAAGCAGACATGGTTGAACATCTGTTTGAAGAATTGGGCTTGAATAAGCGCGAAGCCAAGGATTTGGTCGAGATGTTTTTTGAAGAAGTCCGTGATGCCTTAGAAACAGGCAAGAACGTAAAATTATCTGGGTTTGGTAATTTTATGTTGCGTGATAAAACCCAGCGTCCAGGGCGTAACCCCAAAACGGGCGAGGAAATTCCGGTAACAGCACGACGTGTGGTTACTTTCCGTCCGGGGCAAAAGCTTAAGCAACGGGTAGAGGAATATGGAAGCAACAACGCCCAATAGCCAATTGCCACCCATTCCGAGCAAGCGCTACTTCACCATTGGTGAGGTCAGCGACTTGTGCGGCGTGAAAACGCACGTATTGCGCTATTGGGAACAGGAGTTTCCTTCCCTCAAGCCGATGAAACGGCGGGGTAACCGCCGTTATTATCAGCGTGAAGATGTGTTGCTGATTCGTCAGATTCGCGCCTTGTTGTATGAACAGGGTTATACCATCAGTGGTGCGCGTCAGAAATTGCTGGACGAGGTGCATACACCACCAGCAGCAGTATTGCCATTGGAGCCTATTGTGGTCAACGGACACGACGTTGCACCTTTGGTAGAAGAGCTGGAACGTATTTTGTATATCCTTAAATGCTGATTTAAGCTTGAGCTTACCAGACGATTACGGTATGCTCTCATCCCTTCGGTCGGGGCGTAGCGCAGCCTGGTAGCGCACCACACTGGGGGTGTGGGGGTCGTAGGTTCGAATCCTATCGTCCCGACCAACTATTCTTTTCAAATCAATGTTATTGGTTTTGCCAAACAAGTCCCACATTCATTTCTTCCTACCCGGTTTATTTCAGCCGCTCGCACTCTGGCGTAAAGATTTTGCCTTTCAGCCTGTCGCTGAAAACTTGTTGCGTTTGTGTGCTGGTGCCACTGTCGAGACCTTGCCTGTGCAAGGGCTAGAAAATACCTTGTTCCACCAAGCCGGACATCCCGCTGATACCGAACTTCCTTTTGCCTATTGCCGCTACTTACTCGACTTTGGCGTGCCACCACCGCAAGCCTTGCTGTGTGCTGACCCGGTATTGTTAAAAAGTGGGCAGGATAGCGTGGTCATGCAACCTAGCTTGCCGCACCTCACTGAGCAGGAAATGGCAACCTTGCTGACCTTGCTGAACAGCCATCTGGCAGAAGATGGTCTGCAACTGGTGGCAAAACACCCGCAACGCTGGTATTTGCTAGGTGAAAGGGTGCAGGGCACAACACCCTTGTGCACTGTGCCGCTCTCGCAAGCCCTCGGACAAAGCATTTTCGCGCTACTACCCCAAGGCGACAAACGCTACTGGCATCGCTTGCTGAATGAAATCCAGATGCTGCTGCACACCAGTGAAATCCCCGCCGTCAACGCCCTGTGGCTGTGGGGGGCATCCAGTTCTTCACTTCCCTCTTGGCAAAAGGGAGGCTGGGGGGGATTTCTCGGCTCAAGCACAACCGCCGAAGTCATGGCTTCAGCCACTAACACCCCGTATCACCCCGTCACCACGTTCGCTGACTGTCAGGTCGACGCAGGCAACTACGCGATCATCCTTGAAGACTTGCACATCCCCAGCGTTACTGACGATCTGCACCATTGGGAACAAGCCCTCGCCGAGCTGGAAACGCACTGGTTTGCCCCAGCACTGGTGGGCATGAAATCGGGTAAGTTCGACATCAGCATTAGTGCTTGCGACGGGCGTTTGCTGCATTGCCAAGCATCACCCGCCTGGAAATTCTGGCAAACCCGTGCTGCGAATTGGGATCAGCTTATCTGACGCTGGTGACAATGCTCTCGAAACGGCCATCCTTGATTTGGGTGATAACCGTTTCGCCCAGCCGTAAGGTGTTGGTATTGCGTACCACTTGCCCAGACTCTGCCATGCGGGTAATGCCGTAACCCCGCTCCAGCACCGCAAGTGGGCTGAGTGCATGAAGTTTTCCCGCCTGAATTTGCAGCTTGTCATGTCGCCGCCCAAAGTAACGTTGGATAGCCGCTTGCAAACGCATCTCCAGTTCATCCAGCCGTTGAACTTTTTGTTGTAAGCGATTGGTAGGACGCTGGTTTTCAAGGCGCTGCCGTAAGCGACGCAGGTGTTCGCCCGCGAGTTGTAAACGGCGTTGCTGGTTGCGCTGTAATTGGGAGAATAGCCGTTGAGTATGGGTTTGCAGCGCCGCCATATCCGGGCTGACCAATTCCGCTGCTGCTGATGGGGTAGGGGCGCGAAGATCGGCGACGAAATCGGCAATGGTGAAGTCGATTTCATGCCCGACCCCGCTGATGATCGGCAAAGAACAAGCGTGGATGGCATGAGCCACCACTTCCTCATTAAACGACCACAGGTCTTCGATCGAACCGCCGCCGCGCGTCAAAATCAGTACATCGCAACGTTGCTCGCGGTCAGCCTGGCGAATGGCGTTAACAATCTGTTCCTTGGAGCCTTCGCCTTGTACTAGCACCGGGTAAATCATCACGGGAATTTGTGGGCAACGGCGTTTCAGTACATTGAGGATGTCGCGGATCGCCGCACCAGTAGGCGAGGTAATAACCCCAATACAGCGTGGGAAGGCGGGGAGTGGCTGTTTGTGTTCGCTGGAAAATAGACCTTGCGCGTGTAATTGGCGTTTAAGTGCCTCGAACTGGCGTTGTAATACGCCCACCCCGGTATCTTCCATATGCTCGATGATGAACTGGTATTCGCCGCGTGGTTCGTAAAGGCCGACTTTGCCGCGTACCAATACTTTCAGGCCATTTTTGGGGGCAAGCTTTAAGGTTGAGGCGCGTCCCTTGAACATGGCGCAACGCACTTGGGCACTGGCATCTTTCAGGCTGAAGTATAAATGACCAGACGAGGCACGGATAAAGTTGGAGATTTCGCCTTCCACCCACAAGGCAGGGAAGCCTTGCGAGAGCAACTGGCCAACTTCGGCGTTGAGTTGGGAAATACTGAGGATGATACGTTCTGTTTGCATAACATCACTGTATAAAAAAAGCCGAGACATTGCCCGGCTTTTTTTGAACTGGCTTTGTGAAAAGTATTTAGCTTTTCGCTTCTGGTGCTGCGACAGGGCCAGCATTTTTGGCTTTCTCAGCTTGTTCCAAACCTTGCGTGCCAGCAATTTCAACGGCTTTGGCGATTTTCATGGCATCATCTTTCTTGCCATCGTTCGCTGCCTTGATGGCAGCGTCCAGATGTTCGGAAGCCGTTGCATCGTCCCAATACCATTCAAATCCGGCTTTTTTGGCAGCAGTATTTGCAGTGCCAGCCGCTTCAATAGCCGCTTTGACGTCAGCATCGACCTTGGCTTTCAGTTCAACTTTGTCTTCTTTTGGTGCTTTATCTGCTTTTTTGTCATCAGCAGCGATAGCAGTAGCAGTCATTAGGGACAGTGCTGTAACAGCAAACAGTGTTTTTAAGTTCATCAAAATAGGTTCCTCCTCTCCTAGATTACGTCAATGAGATAAATCAAATTGCTTGAATTACTCTGAGGGGTATTGATAGCAGTTTACCGACTCAAGGTCAAACTCTATAATGAGGTGCTTCTTTCTCACAGATGGACATAAGCCCCATGCGTATCCTTCAGGAAGCTCTTACCTTCGACGACGTTCTCTTGATTCCAGCCCATTCCACCGTTTTGCCCGCTGATGCCAATTTGCGGACTCCCCTGACTCGCGAGATTACCTTGAATATCCCCTTGCTATCGGCAGCGATGGATACGGTAACAGAAGCCCGTTTGGCGATTGCACTCGCCCAGGAAGGGGGGATGGGCATCCTCCATAAAAACATGAGCATTCAGGCGCAAGCTGACCAGGTGCGTACCGTAAAAAAATACGAAAGTGGCATTATCAAAAACCCGATAACCGTTGGACCTGATGCTACCATCCGTGACGTGTTGGCTTTGACCCGTGCCAACAATATTTCTGGCGTTCCAGTGGTGATTGGTGAAGATTTGGTTGGTATCGTTACCGGACGTGACCTGCGCTTTGAAACCAAGCTGGATGAGCCTGTCAGCACGATCATGACGCCGAAAGAGCGTTTGGTGACGGTGGAAGAGGGTGCAAGCAAAGGGCAAATCCGCAAATTGCTGCACACGCACCGTATTGAAAAAGTGCTGGTGATCAATGACAAATTCCAGTTACGTGGCTTGATCACGGTAAAAGACATCCAGAAATCCACCGATTTCCCGAATGCCTGTAAGGATGACCAAGGTCAATTGCTGGTCGGTGCAGCCGTCGGTGTAGGCTATGGCACAGAAGACCGGGTACGTGCGCTGGTCGAGGCAGGCGTGGACGTGATCATCGTCGATACCGCGCACGGGCATTCCCAAGGCGTCTTGGATCGCGTGTCATGGGTAAAGCAAAACTTCCCACAAGTGCAAGTCATTGGCGGCAATATTGCCACGGGTGAAGCAGCGTTGGCGCTGGTTGCAGCGGGTGCGGATGCGGTGAAAGTCGGCATCGGCCCCGGTTCTATTTGCACGACCCGTATCGTCGCGGGCGTAGGCGTGCCGCAAATCTCTGCGGTCATGAACGTCTCGAAAGCGCTGGAAGGCACGGGTGTACCCTTGATCGCTGACGGCGGTATCCGTTATTCCGGCGACATTGCCAAAGCCTTGGCAGCGGGTGCGCATACCGTGATGTTGGGCGGCATGTTCGCGGGCACGGAAGAAGCGCCGGGCGAAGTGGAATTGTTCCAAGGGCGTTCTTACAAATCTTACCGTGGCATGGGGTCTTTGGGCGCGATGGCGAAAGGTTCCAGCGACCGTTACTTCCAGGACGGCTCTGAAAACGCTGCTGACAAATTGGTGCCGGAAGGTATCGAAGGCCGTGTGCCTTACAAAGGTCCACTGGCACCGATTATCCACCAGATGATGGGTGGGGTACGTTCCAGCATGGGTTATGTGGGCTGCAAGGATATGGAAGAAATGCGCACCAAGCCGCAATTCGTGCGTATTTCCAGCGCAGGTATGCGTGAATCCCATGTCCATGACGTGGCCATTACCAAAGAATCGCCAAACTACCGGGTGTAAGTACCCCTCACCCCCAACCCCTCTCCCTCAAGGGGCGAGGGGAGCAAGAGAGTTTTTATGACACAGAATATTCATGCGGATCGTGTATTGATCCTTGATTTCGGTTCGCAATATACCCAGTTGATTGCGCGGCGGGTGCGCGAAGTGGGCGTCTACTGCGAAATTTACCCGTGGGATGTGGAGGCGCAAGCCGTCGCCGACTTCGGTGCTAAGGGGATTATCCTTTCCGGTGGCCCTGAGTCTGTGACGGGCAATGAGTCGCCGAAAGCCCCGGATAATGTGTTCACGCTGGGCGTGCCGGTGCTGGGCATTTGCTACGGGATGCAAACCATGGCGGTGCAACTCGGTGGCACGGTGGAAACCTCTGACCACTGTGAATTTGGCTACGCGCAAGTGCGGGCGCGGGGTCACACCGAATTATTGCGCGAAATCGAAGACCACGTTTCCCCGGATGGCTTTGGCTTGCTGGACGTGTGGATGTCGCACGGCGATAAAGTTATCACGTTGCCGGACGGTTTTACGCTGATGGCGAGCACCGATTCCGCGCCGATTGCGGGGATGGCGGATGAGTCACGGCATTTCTACGCGCTGCAATTCCACCCGGAAGTGACCCATACCAAGCAAGGCAAGCGCATTTTGCAACGTTTTGTGCAGGGCATTTGCGGCTGCGCAGGTTTGTGGACGACGGCGAATATCATCGACGAAAATATCCGTCTGGTGCGCGAAAAAGTCGGCTCGGATGAGGTGGTGCTAGGCTTGTCTGGCGGGGTGGATTCGTCGGTGGTTGCGGCGTTATTGCACAAGGCGATTGGTACGCAATTGACCTGCGTGTTCGTGGATACCGGCCTGTTGCGTTACCGCGAAGGCGATCAGGTGATGGCCATGTTCGCCGAACACATGGGCGTGAAAGTCATCCGTGTGGATGCGGAGGAGCGTTTCCTGTCAGCCCTTGCGGGCGTCACTGACCCGGAGAAGAAGCGCAAAATCATTGGCGGGTTGTTCATTGATATTTTCGATGAGGAGTCTTCCAAACTGACCAATGCGAAATGGTTGGCGCAAGGCACGATTTACCCGGATGTGATCGAGTCAGCGGGCGCGAAAACCGGCAAGGCGCATTTGATCAAGTCGCACCATAACGTGGGTGGCTTGCCGGAAAACATGAAGCTGGGGCTGGTCGAGCCGTTACGCGAATTGTTCAAGGACGAAGTGCGCGTGATGGGTGTGGAGCTCGGTTTGCCGCCAGAAATGGTGTATCGCCACCCGTTCCCCGGCCCCGGTTTGGGTGTGCGGATTCTGGGCGAAGTGAAGAAGGAATACGCGGATTTGCTGCGTCTGGCTGACCACATCTTCATCGAAGAATTGCGCAAGCATGACTTGTATGACAAGACTTCGCAGGCATTTGCGGTGTTTTTGCCGGTGAAGTCGGTAGGTGTGACGGGCGATGGTCGCCGTTATGATTACGTGATTGCGTTGCGGGCGGTGGAGACGATTGACTTCATGACGGCGCGTTGGGCGCATTTGCCTTATGAGTTGCTGGATCTGCTTTCTCGTCGAATTATCAATGAAATACGCGGGGTTTCTCGGGTGGTTTATGATATTTCAGGGAAGCCACCGGCTACGATTGAGTGGGAGTGAAGACCCTCACCCCCCAGCCCCCTCTCCCGGAGGTAGAGGGGGAGTAAGAGACGGTGAGTGTTAGTCGTAGTGGTAGCGGAAGGCGATGATGGTTAGGAACATGCACGAACAACATCCCTGACTCGGCGCAACCGTGAAGAGGGCGTATGCAATACGCCCCTACAGCGGATGGTCTTTGTAGGGGCGTATTGCATACGCCCTCTTTGGGAAGTTGTTTCGTGCACGCTCCTTAGGTATTCATCGCCTTGCCTTGACGGTGAGTAGTGTCAACTTCAAGTTATTATTGCTTGCGCATCCTTTGTTCAGCCGTTATAAATAAAAATAATTTTTACGGGCTGGAGAAATGAAGATGGGGCAGAAACTTGAACTGGCAGCAGTGCTGGAAGCATTACGAGGAGAATTGAACCTTGCCAAGCGCGAAGGTGATGGGCATGACTTACGTTTTAATATTGATAATGTGGAAGTGGAACTGCAAACCGTCGTTGAAAAAAAAGTGGCAGGTGAGGCAGGTGGGAAAGTCAGGTTTTGGGTATTGGATGCGGATACCAAAGCCAGTGGCGAGTACAAGGATGCTGTCACCCAAAAGATCAAGCTCACATTGAAAGTTGTGGATACCAGTAAACCAGCCGTAGATGGCAAGTCACCGTTGGCTCAGGTGGGTGGCGATAGCTAATGAACCCTTACCCGATCGTCAAAATCACCGTATTTCGGACTGATCAGGATAAACATGGGAAGCAGCGGGAAAGGACGGGAACTGGATATGTTATTGCTGATGGCCTGATTCTTACCGCTCATCATGTCGTTGAGTTTGCGGAGCGGGATAAGAGTCAGCCTATTCAGTTGGAATGGACAAAACTATCCAAGGAAAACTCTCCATGTAAGGCACAAATGACGGATGTGATTTGGGCTAAGCATGATGTAGCTGTGTTGGCGTGTGTTATGCCTGATTTGCTAAAGGCGCATCTTCTGGATTTACCGAAACTGGCGGTAAGCAAGGTGGCTAGTTGTAAGCGTTGGGAGAGTGCGGGCTACCCCAAAATTAACCAGTCTCAACTCAAAGATGCCACGGGTGAGTTTGGGGTTGATTTGAGTGATCCGACTTTCAATCTCACGTTGGCAGATACTTACGGTCGAGATCAAGTTCCGAAAGAGTTGGTTGATACTGGGTGGGGCGGGATGTCAGGTGCACCTGTGTTCAGTCTGGAGAGTGGGCAGCTACAGGCTGTGATCACCGTGCATAACTTATGGATGGAAAAGCAGTTACAGGCGGTTTCTATTCCTTATTTGTTGGCAGACAAGGATTTGGGTTTTCGTCAGGCGGTAGGGTTGGATGATAACGCCGTCGCCATCCAGCAATTTTTTGATGGACAAAAACAGCAAATTCTCGAATTGCTGTGTGACATGAGGCAGGGCAAGCTATTTCAGGCGTTGGCGGCAAAATTACCGATACCGCAGCCAAACATTACGCCGGATAGTGTGTATGAAAAACTGTTTGCGCTTTTCGACAAGGATTGTTTGGCGTTGTTTGATTGGCTGTTGCAAACCAGTTCCAGTGTTCTTAAGCAGGATATCAGCAAGGATACCTTGGAAAATGTCCGAACATTGTTTTGCCTGTTTGCCAGCCTGATGGCCTCTACCAGCTTGGTTGCCCGACAAAGTTACATCAAGTTGTCGGTCTATTCAAAAATGGCTTCCGAGCTTCATCTTGCCCCGCTGTATGAGACTAACCCTGATTTTACGACGGCTGAGGATGGTGAGTTGAAAGGAAGGTATTCGATAGATGCCTCTGTTTTTACTCGTGAAATAGGTTGGGAACAAGATGATTTCAAAAATGAGGCTACCAAGATCATTTTCAAGGGGGTTAATGGCAAGGATGCACCCAAGGTGGTCAATGCCATTGAACTATGGAAGCTGAATGAGAAAATCAAGCAACGTCAGAATAGGAATTTGAACCAGTTACATCGTTTTGAGTTGAATCGTAGCGATGACGCATTGACAGGTAATCCCTTGAGCAATCTGTCTTATTGTCAGGCATTGAATGCAGGTGACTGTTTGCCCGATTTGCCCATTATTCATTACGGCGAAGTGGATATGGATGCAACTTTGAAATTGGAACTGGCTTTGAGTGCCAAAATGGAAGATCTGTTTACCATCCTGCAACAACACGGGTATAGCGCATGACAACCTCAACCCTAAAAACCTTCCACCCCGGCGACATCATCGACTTCAAAACCTGTGGTTCATGGCAAGGTGGCAATTACCTGTTGGATAAGCCTTCTGCGTTTGCGCTGGAAATGGCGTTGGCAACCCGTCGCCCATTGTTGGTGAAAGGCGAACCCGGTATGGGCAAAAGCTATCTGGCTCGCGCTGCTGCTGCCAAGTTGGAGCGCAAGTTTGTCGCCGAAGTCATCAATATCAATACCGAAGGGCAAGATTTGCTGTGGCGTTACGACCCTGTGGCTCGGTTGAATGATGCCCAATCCGGTGGTAAAGGGAGTGGATTAAATCCCGCGCACTATCTCAACCCCGGTGTATTGTGGTGGGCATTCGGTTGGAACAGTGCCGCCAAACAGTACAACGATTGCCGCCACAAAGTTTATCTCCCACAAGTCTCCGACGATGGAAGTTTGGACAAGGGCATCGTATTGCTGATTGATGAAATCGACAAAGCCGAACCTTCGCTCCCCAATAGCTTATTGGAAGTGTTGGGTAACGGTGGCTTTGAAGTCCCCATGCTAGGTGAAACGGTTGGCAGTGAGCCGCAGCAACAGCCGCCATTAGTGATCATTACCACCAATGACGAACGCGAATTGCCGCCCGCATTCTTGCGGCGTTGTTTGGTGTTATCCCTGAAAGTGGAAGAAAACCGTTTTGAAGATTGGTTGATCGAACGTGCCGATGTGCATGTCAGCAATGCGCAATGTAGCCAGGCCATCAAACGTTACGCTGCCCAAGAACTCAAAAAAGACCGTGATGAAGCCGAGAAACATGGCATGGTGAAAGCAGGTTTGGCGGAATACCTCGATCTGCTGACCGCGTTGCACGAAATGACGGATGTCGGTCTGCAAAATGAGGCGCGTACTGCATACCAGCAGTCATTGCTCGACGATATTCGTGATTTTGTACTCAGGAAAGCAATCTGAATGCAGCCCACCAGCCAGACCAGCCGTGCTGACCTGTTACGCTGGATGCGGCGTTGTCATACGCCCGCTGACAAACAACTGGCAGCACAGATACTGGGCTATGAATGGTTAGAGCCGCAAGCTGACGTAAACCTCAAGATTGCTATTGGTGGCGGAGGTAAGAGCGATTCCAAGCCTGATTCACAAGATGATGAGGCGCTGCATCCGCAACTAGGGAAAGATGACGAACCCGCTGCAATAACGCGCCCACCCGAAGCGTTCTATGCCCTCAAACACCGCGAACAATACGCTGATCCTGATACCCCGGACGATGATTTACCCGATTGTTTACGCGGTGTCGAGCCGCTGTCAGCAGCAGATTTACGCCCGCTTGAACAGGGCGAGCCGCTAGCGCATCAGCCACTTGTGCCGCAACAGCGGTTAGTGCCTTTTTTGCGCCAAGCCTTGACCTACCCCTTGGGGCAAAAGCTGGATGTTCCCCGATTGGTGCAGCAAGTTGCCCGCTTGCAAGCCTTGCAGCGTATCCCGCGTCGTTCAAAAGTGTTACCCGCTGGACGGGTGTATGTATTGCTGGATTTGAATAAACGCCTGTTACCGTTTTGGCAAGATGCGCATGATTTGTGTGATTTGCTCACCCGTAAACAGGGCAAAAATGGTTTGGACATTCGCGTATTGGAAGATCAGCCGGGTGGGCGTTATTACGATTGGTTTGATCAGCAACAAGCCGTGAAAGCGTGGCAACCCTTGAAAGCCCCCAGTGTGGTGCTGGTGATCAGCGATCTGGGTCAACTCAGTGCGCAAGGCAGTGTAGTGTGCCAAGGTTGGTTGCGCTTTGCCCAGCAATTAGCGCGGCAAGGCATCCGCCCGCTGGTGTTAAGCCCGGTGTCACCTGCACAGCAATACGCGCCTTTTACAGCAGTGCTGGATCAAATACCGTGGGGGAAGCTGAGTCGTTTTCAGCCGCAAAAGCCTAATTCACAACAGCAAGAACATGCCAGCCATGTGCAGCGGGTGTTGGGTTTGTTGTCGGTAGCGGTGCATGTTGAGCCGGAATTGTTGCGGGCTATTTTGGGGTGTTTGCCTGCGATTCAGGCGGATAGTGGCGTGGAAGCAGCGGTGTATCTGCACTCGGATGTGGTGTGGGGCTATACCGCGATGACCTTGCGAGCAGAAAAGCGGGCGGCGTATCAGGCACTATTCCGGCAAGAGCCAGTCAGTTTGCAGCGGCAGGTGTTGGCACTGATTCGCCAGCAGCATATCGGGCAGTTTCCGGCAGTGTGGGCGGAAACGGTGTTAAATACCAAACCGCTGACCGCGTTTGCGTTGGAAGAGGCCGCGTGGGCAGAGCAATTCATGGTGCGGTTTACGCGCAGTTTTGCGGGGCAGGGCGGGCATGAGGGGATGGCGCAGTTTGCGCAGCGGCATTTGCAGCGGTTGGGTAAAGATGCTGCGGATAAGGCATTTTATCGCGATAGTTACGCTAATGCCTTGCAGGGGTTGGCATACCATGAGCAGTTGCGTGATGGCGGGGAGGTACCAGCCGCATATGACGCGGATGCAGTGTTGGCGGTAGTGCGGCAGCGGGTCGAGCCAAGGCGTTATGGGTTGATACAGCGGGGTGAATATTTAGAAGTTCGGGAAACCAATCTTGAACCGACGGCTTTAGTCACATGGGCGCGTTTGGCTGAGTTTGAAATGCGTCATGACACGCTAATGATTCAGGCAGAACAGGCTTCTCGGTTCCGGTTACAAGACGTGGGGCAGGGGGTGAGAATTTATCATCTGCAAGGTCAGGCGGTAACGCTGGATACGGGTTTGGAAAAGCTGGTGATAACGCCGTTGGCCAAACCCAGTTGGGCATCTGACATTATCCGCACCCCGACAGGTTTGGAAGCGGTGATGCCGTTCGCAGGCAAGTCTTACCGATTCTTTTGGGGGGCAGGTGAATATTCACGTTCTGGTAATGGGTTTGCTGGTCAATGGGTATGCAATGCTAATGAGGGTGTTGGGTTTGATGAGTATGGTCTCTACGCCGATCTCAACATAAAAGGGATTACCCAGCGCTTCCGCTGGATCGAACCCGGCTCCTTCCTCATGGGTTCCCTACCAGACGAAGCAGAGCGTGAACCCCATGAATCACTAAAAGGTACAGAAACCCAACATCAAGTTACCCTAACCCAAGGCTTCTGGCTGGCAGACGCCACCGTTACCCAAGCCTTGTGGCAAGCGGTCATGGGCAATAACCCCAGCCACTTCAACGGAGCGGTCACAATAGACGGCAAATCCATTTACGTGGACGGTGCTAATCACCCAGTCGAACAAGTCAATTGGGAAGACACACAAAAATTCCTTACCCAACTTCAAGCGCTTATTCCCGGACTGGATGCCCGTTTGCCGACGGATGCGCAATGGGAGTACGCCTGCCGTGCGGGAACTTCCAGCGTATTTTCCTTCGGCGATAATATCACCCCAGAACAGGTGAATTACGACGGAAATTATCCCTACGCCAACGGCAAAAAAGGTCTATATAGACAGAAGACCGTTCCCGTCAAATCCCTTCCAGCCAATCTGTGGGGTTTGTATGAAATGCACGGCAACGTGTGGGAATGGTGTCAGGATTGGTGGCAACAGGAAATGTCGGCGGAGCCGACAGTAGACCCGGAGGGTCTTGAAGCGGGCGTTGAGCGCGTCGTTCGCGGCGGTTCGTGGGACGGCAGCGGCGGGGACGTGCGTTCTGCCATCCGTGGCAGGTACGATCCCGCTGGCCGTGGCCACGACGTTGGCTTCCGGCTTGCCCTAGGTCTTGAGCTCAGGCCAGACCAGCAGGGCGGCGGAGCCGTAACACAGGAAAGAGCGGACGACGGGGACGCGGGCAGACGTGGCGCGGGCGACACGGCAGACCGTGGCAGCGTCGGGAGCGGCGGTTTGGCGGTGCCGACCCATGATGTGCTTTCCAGTAAAGAAATGAATGAATGGCTGGAAAGCCAGCGTCCACAAGGGGGGCTGAGTGTGGATGACATAGACCAACCCACCCCAGCAGAGCGTTTTGGCGAAGTAGTTAAAGGCTTGACGAATTTATTCAGGAAGAAAAAATGAAGCACAAGTTTTTCATTATCTGAGCCGTTTTTTTTAAATTAGGCTGCCTTTTTTAGAGATTGCAGCATTGCCTCTCGCAACAATTGGTTCAGCCGCGTCTGATACCCAGCCCCATCAGCTTGCAACCACGCCAAAATATCAGCATCAATCCTAACCGTAACCTGCTTCTTCACAGGGCGATAAAACTTGCCAACTTCGGCATTTTTCCACATCTCCGCTGTTGTTTTGGGGATGTCGCTAAAGTCGATGTCCTCATCTGGCATATTCACCAGATGTTCCCATTCCTTATCTGCCTCGGTTTTCATAAAACTTCCTCTCGTGTTTGGTGGCTTTTCGCGCTGATATAATGTGAATGTGGGTTACTTCGTCTTCAAAATCAACATGATGCTTGCGCAGATTGATTTCTGCTTTGGCATCACGCCAACTGAAGTGATACTCCATCACTTAATCCTTACAAAAGTGTAGTTACATAATACGCTGGTGCAAGTGGCAATGGAAGCCGCCTTGGCGGTATGATAACACTGGGTGATAAATGTGCGTTTTGCCATCCGTAATAACAGATCGTCATCCTGCCTTGCGGTTCGCCGTAAGCAAAAAGCAAGGTCAGCGGTGCGCTAGTAATGGGGTGGATGCCCCGTGAACGCTCACCGCATGACCGAAGACCCTCACCCCAACCCCTCTCCCGGAGGTAGAGGGGCTAAGAAGTAGAAGGCCATGACGACAACAAACCGTGAGAAATCCCGTCTGCTTCGGCAACAGCAAACACCGGCAGAGCAATGTTTATGGCAGCAATTGCGGAATCGCCAATTGGATGGTTACAAGTTTCATCGCCAGTATGCTATCGGTCACTACATTGTGGATTTTGTCTGCCGGACGGAAAAGCTCATTGTGGAATTGGATGGTATCCACCATGTAGAAGCTGATCAGGCAGAATATGACCAAATCCGTACCCAATTTCTTACTGCGCAGAACTTCCGAGTTCTGCGTTTCTGGAATACTGAAATCGAAGAATCCATGCCAAGCGTTTTAGATAAAATCCACCTAGTGTTGAAGACCCTCACCCCCCAGCCCCCTCTCCCGGAGGTAGAGGGGGAGCAAGAATCCACATCTTCTCTTAGCCCCTCTACCTCTGGGAGAGGGGTTGGGGTGAGGGTCTTCTCATGACCTACCGCAACCACCTCTCCCCACCCACCTTCCCCTACGCTTGGGCATCCGACTGGGGCGAAGACCGCTATGGCCTATGGCAAGCCTTCACCTACCAAGACGTGCGCCACGCCTTCCGCTGGATTCCACCCGGCACTTTCCAGATGGGTTCACCCGACGGGAGTGGAGAAGAAGGCGCTGAAGAAGGTCGTTGGGAAGATGAAACTTTGCACCATGTCACCCTCAGCAAAGGCTTCTGGCTCGCCGAAACCACTGTCACCCAAGTCTTGTGGCAAACCATCATGGGTGCAAACCCCAGCAGCTTCAAAGGCGATAACCGTCCTGTCGAACAAGTAAGCTGGGACGATACCCAAACCTTCCTCGACAAACTCAACCAAATCCACCCCGATTTAAGCGTGCGCCTGCCATGGGAAGCTGAATGGGAATACGCCTGCCGCGCCGGAACTCAAACCCCGTTCAACTTCGGCGAAGAATTGACGCTGGACAAAGTAAATTATTCGGGCAAATGGAGCGAGTCTGGCTATGATGATAAAGCTAAAAAATCAACGGTTGACGTAAAAACCTACCCCTGCAACGCTTGGGGCTTATACCAAATGCACGGTAACGTGTGGGAATGGTGTCAGGATGTGTGGCAAGAAAAATTAACGGCTTCGCCGGTTATAGACCCGGAGGGTATCGCCGGAGGCGATAAAGCAGGCGTTGAGCGCGTCGTTCGCGGCGGTTCGTGGGACAGCATCGGCGGGGGCGTGCGTTCTGCCATCCGTCTCAGGGACGATCCCGCTTACCGTGACAACGGCATTGGCTTCCGGCTTGCCCTAGGTCTTGAGCTACAGCCAGCCCAGCAGGGCGGCGGAGCCGCAGGGCGCGGTGCGCCCCAAGGGAAAAAGTGAGCGGACGGCTCTGACGCGGGCAGGCGTGGCGGGAAGCCGCGCCAGACCGTGGCAGTGCCGGGAGCGGCCTTGTGCTAAACTCCCTCCATAAACGCGTAACCTCACGAGCACCCGATGAAAATCCCCTACGGCCTAAGCAATTTCAAGCAAGTCATCACCGAAGGCCGGGAGAGGGGGCGTAGGAGATGAGAGGCTTCTACTTCTTCTCCCAAGTATCCTTCAACCCAATCACCCGGTTAAACACCGGCTTCTCGGCGGTGGAGTACTTGGAATCCAACACAAAATACCCTTCGCGTTCAAACTGATAACGGTCTTCCAACGTCGCTTGCGCTAACCCAATCTCGCCCTTGCAGCCGCTGAGGATTTCCAGACTGCCGGGGTTGATGGAATCGAGGAAGTTCTTGCCGCCCGCATCCGGTGCTGGGTCGTTGAACAGGCGGTCATACAAGCGTACTTCGCAGTCCACATTGTCACGCGCTGATACCCAATGGATCACGCCTTTCGGTTTCACGCCATCTTCCGGGTTGTTACCGACCGTGCCTTCGATCACGCGGGCGCGAATTTCGATGATATTGCCGTCAGCGTCCTTGATGGCTTCGTCGGCTTCGATCACGTAGCTGTTACGCAGGCGTACCCGTTTGCCCAAGACCAGTCGCTTGAATTGCTTGTTGGCTTCTTCGAGGAAGTCGTCCTGATCAATGAAAACCTCGCGGCAGAACGGCATTTCACGCGTGCCCATTTCCTCATGCTGCGGGTGTACCGGCGCAGTCATGGTTTCCACTTGGTCTTCCGGGTAATTGGTCAGGGTGACTTTGAGCGGGCGCAACACACACATGGCACGCGGCGAAATCTCGTTCAGGTCTTCGCGGATGGCGAATTCCAGCATTCCCACATCGACCACGCCTTCGACCTTGGTCACGCCTGCCATTTCGCAGAAGTCGTTGATGGCTTTGGGGGTGTAACCCCGGCGGCGCATCCCCGACACGGTGGGCATACGTGGGTCATTCCAGCCGTCAACGTGCTTTTCATCCACCAGTTGCTTGAGCTTGCGCTTGCTGGTGATGGTGTAATTGACGTTGAGGCGTGAAAATTCGTACTGGTGCGGTTGCGCGGGGACAGGCAGGTTATTGATAAACCAGTCGTACAGTGGGCGATGTACTTCAAATTCCAGCGTACACACCGAGTGTGTAATACCTTCCAGCGCGTCGCCTTGCCCGTGTGCGTAGTCGTAGGACGGGTAAATGCACCATTTGTCGCCGGTCTGGTGATGGGTAGCGCGTTTGATGCGGTAAATCACCGGGTCACGCAGGTTGATATTGGGCGATGCCATGTCGATTTTGACACGCAAGGTACGGCTGCCATCGGCAAATTCCCCGGCACGCATCCGCGCAAACAGATCAAGGTTTTCCTCAATGGAACGGGTGCGGAACGGGCTATCTTTGCCCGCTTCGGTCAGGTTGCCCCGGTATGTGCGCATCTCTTCGGCGTTTAGGTCGCACACAAACGCCTTGCCCGCTTCGATCAGGTGCACCGCCCAGTCATACAACTGCTCGAAATAATCGGAGGCGTAATGCACCTCGCCATCCCATTGGTAGCCCAGCCATTGCACGTCAGCCTTGATGGACTCGACGTATTCCTCGTCTTCCTTTTCGGGGTTGGTGTCATCCATCCGCAGGTTGCACTTGCCGCCGAATTTCTGTGCCAGACCGAAGTTCAGCCAGATGGATTTGGCATGGCCAATGTGCAAATAGCCATTCGGCTCGGGGGGGAACCGCGTCCGAATGGCGGGGGTTTTGCCGCTAGCGAGGTCTTCCTTGACGATACGCTCGATAAAATTAAGGGGTTTGCTGGTTTCTTCGCTCATGGGGGTAGTTCTTGTCAATTATTGCAATGCAGGAATTAGACTATTAAGCACCGCTGATGTCCAGCATCCCCTGAATGTTAATGCCCCAGCTTGCAAACATCGTTGCGGAAAACTGCCCTGAGCGTTAATACCACCAACAACGTCACCAATACCGTCAGCAACACCAATAAACCACTGGCTATCCACTGGTACGCGACTACGTGCGACTTTTCATACATCACAAAACTGGCAATGGTGATGGCTGACAAAGGGAACGAATACGCCCACCACGGCAGGCCAAACTTCAATTTGGCAAAGCGCCCGAACTGGCTGAACAACAGCATCGTCAGGAACAGCCCAAAGAAATACAGCACCCGCGCAAACGCATCCAGCTCATTTTCCAGCCGCATATAAGCAATAAAGCCGACGGCAGGGGGCGCAATCAAAATAAACAGGCTCGGCAGCAAAAACGCATCAATCGCCTGATGGAAGATCATGCGGTTAAACACCAGCGTCATCAGAATCAGCCAAAAGAACATGCCGACGCTGAAGAAAAACCACGATACATCGACATAACCCAAGGTCACGCCAGTGATCGGCACGACCACATTACCAACCGCCGGGATGAACCACGCCGGGTTAATGTGTTGAATCTGGAAATGGGCATGGTGCATCCATTTATTCACCACATACAGCGTAAAAACCAGATGCAACAGCGCCCCGGCTGCCCACACCGGCAAGACAAAACTGACGTTCAACCCCTGCAAGGCGGTCGCAAGCAGCAGCAAACTGATTGAAATCGTCGGGAAAAAGCTGAGTTTGACCGGGTGTGACAATTCCTGAGTAACGCTTTGCGGGTGACGCACAACCTTGCCAAGGTAAAGCAACAACAACAGACCAAAGACGCTGGCAGTGAATGTCACCAGCCACACATTAATGCCTAAATCCACGTTGAACACATGCTGGGCTTTTTCCCACGCAATGGTTAAACCAGACAAGCCCATGATGACTGAAAAGAACGAGACGGGGAAAAAAGCCAGACGGCTTTGCGGTTGTGCCAGTGTGTTTTCCATCTTAGACAGCAGCCAGCCCTTTGACCCAGGCTTCCATCGCTTCGTTAGCGTGCGGCATGGGTGTTTCCAAAAAGCTGATCACGAATTTGTCAGCCATTTCTGCCACACCGATGGAACGCGGGCGGATAGCCAGCATTTGTGGGGTTGGCAGTTTCTGACCGAAGCAGAAGACCACATCACGGGCATCCAGAATCTCAGGGTTGATTTCACCCTTGTCACCCAGTGCTTTGGTGTGGGCGTAATGGTCAAACAGGGCGATACGTTGAGCAATCGGGTGCGCATCAATCTTGGCGAGGAAGTAGTCCAGAATGGCATCCATCGTCTTGTGGGCAATTTCGTCTTTACCGATTTCCAACGTGTAGATCGGGTATTTTTCCATTAGCATGGTCTGTTTCATAGGTACTTCCTAAAGGTTCATAACGTAAGGTAAAAGTATAAAGATTGTCAGAGGGTAAAGCATTGAGAAATAACAAAGTAAAGTAGTCAAGTATTAAAAAAGCCCGCTTTGGGTAAGCGGGCTTGAGTAAGATGAGTTCAATGTCTCAAGTATAAATTACAAGCTCTTCTTGCAGAAGTACCAGTCAGTGCATTCGTAGCCTTCGTTCATGCGAGCTTCGGCAGCGTCCACATCCTGTGGTGGCGGAACGATAACTTTGTCACCTGGCTGCCAGCCTTCTGGTGTGGCGATCTTATGTTCATCAGAGGTTTGCAGGGCAGCGACCAGCCGCAAAAACTCATCAATGGAACGCCCATTGGTCATCGGGTAGTAAACCATTGCCCGCATGATGCCATTCGGGTCAATGATAAAAGTCGCACGTACTGCTGAAGTATCCCCAGCACCGGGGTGGATCATGCCGTAAGCGCGGGCAACGTTCATGCTCAGGTCTTCAATGATCGGGAATTTAATCTCAACGCCGAATTTTTCCTTGATGTTGCGCACCCATGCGACGTGGCTGTAATAGCTGTCGATGGAAAGACCCAACAGTTCGCAGTTCAGCTTCTGGAAATCCGCATGGCGCTTGGCGAATGCAGTGAATTCAGTGGTACATACCGGGGTGAAATCCGCCGGATGCGAGAACAGTACCAACCACTTGCCTTTGTAATCATTCAGATTTTTGACACCGTGCGTGGTGCGGGCTTCAAAAGCTGGCGCAGGTTCGTTGATGCGTGGCATTGAAGGTGTTGTGTTTGTCGTTTCCATGTCTTGTTTCCTTGTTAGTTCAAATGTTTCAGGTGAAGAATATCCAGTGGCGATGCTCTGGGTTTCAGGCATTTCACTGTTGTTGATAAGCATATTATTAAATGCTGATATTTTTGTAAAATGGAATAATTGAATCGAAACGATCTATTTTTTGTTTTCATGTCAGCCGTTTTCTGGCCGACTGGAAACGTCAGGGTAGGCTTGAACCGTCTTTTCCCGTGTCAACAACTTGCTGTTGAGGTTGAACATTGTCATCAAGGTCTGGATCTGTAACACGACCAGCGGAACCAGCAGAAAGAAGTAGGCCAGCGAGTTCTTTGCCAGTAAGCCAGTGCCCACCAAGCCAATGTGAATGAAGAAGAAGCCCAGCACATAACCCGCTACTCCGGGGCAAATCAGGGCAAAAGAACCAACACTTTTCTCCTTGCCGAACACATAAGCGCTGAAATAGCCCATTTTATTCATCACCACGTAGCCCAGCAGTGCAAACAGTATTTGTACGCTGATCAGGACACTGAGCAAGCCAAGACTCTGGATGGGTTCAATATGCAGGCCAAAATTGTGGTGCATGGCCATCGACAGACGGTAAAGCGCGATTCCGCTGACACTGATGATGGGGATAATGACCCACAGCGTCACCGAAGATTCACGATCAATCCCGTATTCCAACATCGCTCGGAAACCCAGGATCAGTTTGGTGGCTGCCAACAGCCCCGCCGTACTGATGAACAGCAGTGACAGCATGAAGCCAATCCCGGAAGTGAGCGGAACGGTACTCATCGCGGCGGATGCCGAAAAGCCAACGCCCACCATACCAAAGGCAAAGATCGCCAGCATCTGGCTCAGGTTATTGTTGCTGGAACAATCAAAATGGCCTGTCACCAACACCCGGCTCATGAAGTCGATAAAAATGCGGGCGGCGTACCAGCCCACGATACCAAACGCGAGGATGGCGAGCGGGAACAGGTATTCCACGACAGACCACAGCCCCGGTACAAACAGTGCCCCGACGATGAAGCCGACGTTGATGGTCATGGCCAGCGTCAAGGGAATCGCCATCAATTGCACTTCCGCATTACTGCTCATCAATTTGCGAAAGGCTTCTGTGCGCTTGAAATACTGGTATTCACGGATGTTCCACACCAGCAGGCGCACATGCAGCAGCGCAAGCAGGATGACACCCAACATGGATATGACTACCAATGTCTGCATCACAGGGTTGTTGCCCTGAAGGATGGCTTGCAGGGTTTCCCATGTCGGTAGCGGCAAACCCTCGTGCGGGGTCATGAACATCAGGTACATGAAGAAGGTAATGACCGCACCACCTGCCCCTAATGCGGATAGAAAATAGAGAGGGGAATACTCTTCCCCTAATTTACTGCGTAATTTGAACATGTCTATGTTCTCCAGTCACAAAATCAAAGATGTGGGAATAATAATTTTTTCCAATCGACGTTGTTTTGTAAAATCGCAAAACTACCCATGAATAGGCAACAAAAGCGTGAATTTTTAAAAAATATCAAAGCAATACAGTCGGATAAGCCCCATGCTTGCTGCTTATCCACTGTTAATGTTAATCCTTAGATTTTAGAGGTTTTTATGTTGAAGAAATTATTATTAGTGGCACTGTTGTGCCTTGGCATGAATAGCGGCGTGTTCGCGGCAGAATTGCAGGTGGGTGATAGTCTGCCCACGATTACGCTGAAAGATCAGCACGATAAAGCGGTCACGGTCGCCGCAGATGTACAGACCTTGTTATTTACGATTGAAAAGCCTGCGTCTGATTTGGTGAATACTTACCTGCTTAAACAGGACAAGGCTTTTCTCGATAGTAAAAAAGCCTATTTCCTGGCTGACATCAGCGGGATGCCGAGCATGATCACCCAAATGTTTGCCATTCCCAAAATGCAGGAACGTCCTTACAGCATTTTGCTGGCGCATGACGCTCTGGACACGGCCTTCATGCCGCGCCAGAAGGATCACGTTACCTTACTGAAAGTGAAGGCAGGCAAGGTCGAGAAAATTCTGTTCGTTAACGATGAAGCCACGTTGGCACAGCATTTCTGAGTGTTTAATGAGGCTGGCTATGGTGATGATCGTCATCACCATGCTGGTGTGCATGATCATGTGGTGCCGCTTCCGGCAGAGTGCCAGCCAGTAAGGCTTTGACTGCTGTGATCGGATCAGTTTCGGAAGTGGCTCTGACCTGCACGCCACGGCTGCCCATCTTGCGGATAAAACCGTCGCCACAACTGCCCGTGATCAGGATGTCGAGATCAAACAGTGGGTGTTCGCCCTGACCGTTCCATTCGTGCAATGACATTTCCTTGGGTAAATCCAGCCGCCCGATTTCCAGTATTTCTTCAGCATTAGTGGTTTCATACACCATAAAACGCCGACCTTTGCCTGCATGACCGGTAACTGTACGGAAGTTCTGGCTGCTGACACCAATTTTTAGTGGACCAATATTCATGGGAGTTGCCTCATTAAGGTTATTCAATTCCGATTAACTTACTAGGTTATGCCGCAGCACGGCATTGATCAAAAGCAAAATCTGGAATTGAATGATTCGATTGATTTTTCTCAATTTTTCTCAGAAAACCATAGGTTATTTGATTTAAGTCAAATGAATAGTGTGCATTATTTGAAGTTGATCAAAGTACTGGGGTTTGTATCAGTGCAAAATAACCATATTACAACCGCTAAACAGTTCGCTAGGAGTAAATTGTGCACAACCCTGACAAGCCGGGTAGTGTTTCGCGCCGTGGTTTTTTGAAAAGCATGGCGGGCGCTACCGCATTATCTGCCGCTGCCCTCACCACTGATGCGCAAGCACGCATTAACGCACCCCATGACCTCGAAACCCTGAAAGATTACGAGGAACATTGGGGTTTCTGCGACATGTGCTACTGGCGCTGCGGGCTGAAAGTACGTTCCCGCGACGGCAAAGCCTTCAAGATTGACGGTAACCCGGAGCACCCGCTCAATCGTGGCGTCGTGTGTGGTAAGGGTAACGCCGGTATTCAGGTCGCGTTTGCCCCCAACCGTCTCAAACAACCGCAGGAACGTGTCGGTGCTCGCGGTGACAACAACTGGCGACCGATTCCGTGGGACGAAGCACTCGACAAAGTGGCGCACGAGCTCAATAAGGTCAAGGAAAAATACGGCCCGCAGGCGCTGGTGATGATCGGTCACGGTACGTGGGAAAAGCCTTATCACCGCCTTTCCCACGCCTTCGGCACACCCAATACCACCAGCCCGGTTTTCGGCCTGTGCTGTGGGCCGCGTGGTGTTTCCAATACGGTCATTACCGGGCGCAACCTGACCGGCAACGAAACCATTGATCTGGAAAACTGCAAATACTTCCTGATGATGGGGCGCAACGTCACCGAATCGCTGCACAACGGCGAAACCCTCGGCTGGATCGACGGGGTGGCCAATGGCGCGAAAGTGGTTTATGCCGACCCGCGTTACACCGTGACCGCCTCCAAGGCTGACGAATGGCTGGCTATTCGCCCGTTGACCGACCACGCTTTCCTGCTGGCGCTGATTCATACCGTCATTAAAGGTGAACTGTACGACAAGCAGTTTGTTGCTGAATACGTTGACGGGCTGGATGAACTGACCGCTAGGGTCGAGAAATACACCCCGGAATGGCAGGAAGAAATCACCACCATCCCGGCAGAAACCGTGCGCCGTATTGCCCTGGAAATGGCGCAGAAAGCCCCCGCCGTCTTCGTCTACAGCCCGCGCCGTCTTACCCGCAGCGCTAACGATCTCGGCACTGGCATGAGTATCACCATCCTCAACACGCTGTTCGGGGTGTGGGATCGCAAGGGCGGCATTTTCACCCCGCAAACCATCAAAGTGCCGGAAATTGATCTGCCGGAATTCCCGCACGCCCACGTAGCTCGCAGCGAAACCGGCGGCGATTTCGATTTCGCACAAAACCCCTTCGCTACCGATGAAGAAGGCAAGGTGCAACGCGCCGACGGTGCAGGCGTACAAGGCCGTTGGCCACTCGCCAACCCGCAATACGGCCTTACCAACGAAATGTGGCGGGCGATGGCGGAACAAGACCCGTATCCGCTCAAGGCACTGCTGACCGCAGGCGGTAACGGTTTCACCAACAGCACCGACTACGACACCGTGCGCAAAGCGCTGGTGAACATGGATTTTTACGTCGCCGCCGACGTGATGCCCAACGAAATGAACAGCTACGCCGACATCCTGCTGCCGGAAGCCAGCTATCTGGAGCGCTACGATGACCTGCAAATTGGCGGCGCACGCGAAGGTTTCATTGCCCTGCGCGAACCGGCGATGCAGCCGTTGCACGGCACCAAAGGTTCGTGGGACATCTGCAAGGAACTCTCCAAGCGCATGGGTCTGGAAGCCTATTTCCCACACGAAACCGTCGCCGACATGCTGGATGACCGCCTGAAAAAAGCCGGGTATTCGCTGGCTGAACTGAGGGAAAAAGGCATCATCAAAAAACCTGCTGACCCGGCCATCAACTTCCCGCGTGAAAACGGCGGTAAGTCAGTCTTCCCGACTCCAAGCGGCAAGGTCGAGTTGATTCCCAGCCAGTTGAAAGCCTTGGGCATGGAAGACGCGATTGAGTGGGAGGAGCAGCCACGCCCTCAAGAGGGGCAGTTCCATTTCACTTTCGGGCGGGTCGGCTACCACACCCATGCGCGTACTCAGGACAATATCTGGCTAAACTATTTCATGCCGGAAAACGTGTTGTGGATACACCCCGAAGCGGCTGAAAAACTCGGCATTGCCAACGGCGACATGGTGGATGTGCAGGACACCAAAGGGCGCGGCGGCAAGATCAAGGCTAAGGTCACGCCCCGCATCCGCCCGGATACGGTGTTCACGGTGCACGGTTTTGGTCACTGGGACAAGCGCATGACCACGGCGGTCGGTAAAGGCTTGTCAGATTCATTGCTGGCTTCGGACACCCGCGAAAAACACATTGGCAGCATTTCCATGGGCACATCCATGGTCACGCTCAGCAAGGCATAAGGAGAAATATCATGGTTGCGAAATATGTCATGCTGGCGGATACCACCCGCTGTATCGACTGCAAGGCGTGCGAAGTCGCCTGCCGTGCCGAGTGGGATACCCCGCTGGGCTATTCCCGCGATTGGGTCAAACAGGTCGAATACCTGAACGATAAAGGGATGCCAGAATTACAGGTTTTTCCCGGACGTTGCCAGCATTGTGACGACCCGCCTTGCGTCGAGGTTTGCCCCTCCGGCGCGTCGTGGAAACGTGAAGACGGCATTGTGCTGGTGGACGACAGCACTTGTTCCGGGTGCGAGTTGTGCGTTCCGGCTTGCCCGTATGATGCCCGTTGGTTAAACCCTGTGACTAACACCATCAGCAAATGCACTTTCTGTCAGCCGCGTATCGACAAGGGTTTGCAGCCTGCTTGCGTGCAGACCTGTGTGGGTCATGCGCTGATTTTCGGCGATGCCAATGACCCGAACTCCGAGGTTTCCAAACTGTTGCAGGAAAAGGAATGGCAGCGTTTGGTGACGGATGAGGTCAACATCGGCCCCAACCATTATTACTACACCGCTGGCAAGGCGATTCCTGCCGACGTGATGCCGAAACTGAAAGAGCGTCATCTGGCAGGTAAGGCGATTGAAAACATTGTGAATCCGCTCGGTACGATCGGTATCGGCGGGATGATGGCGGTATTCCTCGGCGCAGGTATCAAGAAACTGGTCGACCGCCGCAAAGATGTGAGTGCAAAGGAGAGTAGCCATGAACAGCACTAAATCGACCATCAAGGTTCGCACCAAAGATGTGATTTTCATCCACTGGTTCAACGCTTTTTTCTGGCTGGCGCTGGTGCTGACCGGGTTTGGGATTATCTCCGGTGACTTTGTGCGGCTGGCTCCGGCGTTCTGGCCGACGTTCATGCAGAACCTGTTGGGTGGCAATGACAATCTGGCCTTGATGCACGCGATTGGCGGCATTGTCTGGTCAGGGGTGATTGCACTCTATGCGCTGCTGAATTTCAAGCGGGTGGTGCTGCCCTTCCTGAAAAACGTGCTGGTACTGACGCCGAAAGCGGCCATTGCGGATTTGAGTTCCATGACCATTACGCTGGCGCATTTGTTTGGCTTGTTGAAGAACAAATCCGTGCCGCCGCAGGGGCGTTACAATGGGGCGCAGCGGCTGTTGGGAACGATGATTATTGTCTGTTCGGTGGGGATTGCTGTGACCGGGTTGTATCTGTTCTTTGCACCGATGCTGTTTGAGTTTTCGAGTTCAGCACTGTTTGGGCTGGCGTTCCGCTGGGCATTGGTGATCCATGTGGCGGCGGTGCTGCTGGTGTTGCTGGGGCTGGTGGCGCATATTTATTTCGCCGTGGTGGAGGAGCCGGAATCGCTGGAAACAATGAAGTCGGGTGAGGCGGAAGTGGCTTTCATCAAGCATCATAATCCGTTGTGGTATGCGGAGTTGCAGCGCGAAGGGAAAGTCTGAACCGGGATTTTTCGGATTAGCCTGATTGGGGTGGTGAGCTTTGATCAGGCTGTTGAGTACAATTTCCCCGCCACCCTGAGCCGTAAGGTAGATATGCGTCAGGCGCGGCGTAGGGCGGCGAAAAAAGGGAAACATCCTAAAGCTGTTTCACCACATCGAGCATGGCTTGGGCGTGTCCCGGTGGGTTAACCTGATACAGCGCTTCGACCAGCATTCCCGCCTTGTTGATGACGAAGGTGGAGCGCACAATGCCCATCTTTTTCACCCCGTTCTTTTCCTTTTCCTGCCACACACCGTAAGCGTTACAGACTTCGCCAGAAGTATCGGCTAACAGATCCACTTTCAAGCCAAACTTCTCAATGAATGCCTGATGGCTGCCGCAATCATCCTTGCTCACGCCGATCACAACGGTGTCATGCGCGGCAAATTCAGCCGCCAGTGCGGTGAATTCGTTGGCTTCGATGGTACAGCCGGGGGTGTCGTCTTTCGGGTAGAAGTACAGCACGACGTGTTGTTTGCCTGCAAAATCGGCCAGTGACACAGTATCGCCGTGCTGGTTGGGGGAACTGAAAGCAGGGGCGGGCTGGTTGGTTAGTAACATCAGGGAATCTCCGTATACAGACAGGGGAATTCGCCGCATTGTATAAGACCTAGCTTCCGTGGACGAATGCGGAGGTGCGCGATGGGGTTTTTAGTCGGCCGAGACGTTGAAACCGGCGCGTTGCAAGAACACCAGCAAGTCCGCTGCATGTTGCTCTATTTTATCGACGGATGCGTGCCCGGCGTCTGCTACTTCCAGCAGGGAAATGTTGTCGCGGCTGCAATGGGCAAGCATGGCGTGCGCATCAGCGAGAGGGACAACCTGATCAGCCGTGCCATGCACCAACAGCAAGGGGCAGTGTATTTTGCAGATGCTGCTAATGGGGGCGATGCTACTGAACGTGTGACCGATGACCCACTGGACATAGCGATTCACCAACCAGATGATTGCACCGGGTAGCCTGATTTGCTGCAAATGGCGGCGCATAACCCATTCCGGGTGCGCAAAAGCGGAAAGGCTGATAATGGCACTAATGTCAGCACGCCGCGAGGCTTCCAGCAACACCGCCCCAGCGCCCACCGAATGCCCCAACAACGCCAGCTTGCTACAGGCTTGCGGGTGCGTGGTTTGCAACCAGTCGATAGCGTGCCCTAAATCTTCGGCAAAGCGTGGCAGGGAAGAAAAGCTGTGTGCGTCACTTTGCCCGTGGTTACGCGCATCCAACAGCAGCACGTTCAAACCTGCGCGGCGCAAAGGCGCGGCGATGGGTAACATCAATTCCGCATTGCTGCCCCAGCCGTGCAGGATAATGATGGTTTGCTCGGCATTCCCGGCAGGCAGGAACCACGCAAACAAGCGTTTGCCCGCGACGCTGGGAATCCACACCTGCTCAAAGGCAAAGCCGTGATCCTGCGGGGTTCCCTGTTCCCGTTGGCGCGGTGCGCGGAACCCCCAGTGGATCACCAGCATGAACAGGGCAATGACCCCGACGGCTAGCAACGCCAAGGTCATCAGAAGTCGTAACCCGCGCCGATAAAGGTGCTGGAATGCTCAAAGTCTGCATCCATCACGCCGGGAACATTGAAGGCACCGACCGGGGTAGTCACCTCGGCGCTATCGTAATCCCAGCGGCTTTGGGTATGCCCGATGCTGATGAAAGCATTTTTCAGTGTCGGCTGGTGCAGTAATGCTGCTGGTCTGATTTTGGCGGACACTTCGACGGTGCGATAAGTGCCCTCCATATCAATGCCTGAGCCGATGATGCCGTTATCCATTTCCCCGGTTTGATGGTTGAGGGATGCGCCACCAGCAACTTCCAGCCAGGGGGTAGCTTGATAACTGCCTTGCACGCTGACCCCGGCTTTGTAAGTGGTAATGTCGGTGTCAAAGGTATCCAGCGCATCCATGACGAAGTTGGCGGTCGCCAGCTTGAAGTTGCGCACTTCCATGAAAGGTGTGCTAACGCCGGTATTTACGCCCATCCCAATATGCCCTTTGGGGGTTTTGACCATATCATAGCCCATGCCCACATCCACATTCAGGCCGTGGATACGGTAATCCGCAGGCACGGGTAACGGGGTGTTATCCGCCACCAGATCGGTAAGGCTGCTGTTGACGCCGGGGAGTTTGGTGCGTAACGGCAGGCTAGAAAAGTCTGTCATTTTGTTGACCGTATCCGAATCGAAATAATCGGCGCGGAACTGGTAATACAGGCGCGAATCACCCAGATTTTTATGCGGCTCGGCGAGGGTCAGAGTATCCACGGACAGCGTGGCATCCATGCTGACCAAGGGGGCAGCCATGCCCATGTCGAAATCACCGCTGCCGTAGCGCAATTCCAGCGCATGAGCGGGCAAGGCGCTTGCCCATGCAATACCAGCAAGCGCAAGCGATTGGCTGCTGGATAATGTCATGCAAGTTTCCCGTCTTCGCCGACCAACAAGGTGGAGTCATCCTTGAAGTAATAAGGCGGTACAACCAGATTGGTCGCAGCAGGGACGTTTTTGTAAACCCGCCCGGCAAGGTCAAAGCGTGAACCGTGGCAAGGGCAATACCAGCCGCCTTTCCATTCCGCACCCAAGTCTTCGGGCGCAACTTCCGGGCGGTAGGTAGGGGAACAGCCCAAATGGGTGCAAATGCCGACCAGTACCAGATATTTCGGGTTGATGGAACGGTGTGCATTTTGGGCGTAAGCCGGTTGCTGTCCGACAACCTCTGAGGAGGGATCGCGCAAATTGGCATCGTTACCCGGCAGGTTTGCCAGCATTTCATCGGTGCGATTCACGACCCAAACGGGTTTGCCGCGCCAGATAACACGCAGCAATTGCCCCGGCTCTACTTTACTGATGTTGATTTCCACGGGAGCGCCCGCCGCGAGGGTACGGGCGCTAGGCTGCCATGAGGAAATAAAAGGGGTAGCAACAGCGGCTACGCCTGCGGCTCCGACGACGGAAGTAGCCGCGACCAGCAGGCGGCGACGTGTCGGGTTGAATTCATTGATGGCAATAGTTGTCATGTGCAAAAGGCTCCAGAAAATGCTGTAAATAAGGTAATAACCAAGCAAACTACTCAGTTACGTCATCACCCGCATTGAAAAATGGCAAACTGGTGCAAAGATTTTTTCGATTGATTTTTGTCATGAGCGTATGCTTTGATTTTGCACATATTTAGAAAAATCAACGTAAAATACTCGGAAAATCTGCACTCTGAACGTTTAATCAGGGCTAATGGGAGTTCTTATGTTGAGTAAAATTGCTATTTTGGAAGGCAGTACCTTGTTATTGCTGCTATTTCTGGCTGTTCCTGCCAAACGTTTGTTTGGTTATCCTGAAGCGGTGACACTGATGGGTTCCATCCACGGTGCAGCTTTCATCATTTATGTCGTGACCCTGCTGGCTTTTTTCGCGGGCAAGCACCTGAATGTGTCACAACTGGGGATGGGCTTGTTTGCTGCGTTCATTCCCTTCGGCAGTTTTGTGTTTGAGCACAAAGTGTTGAAACCTCGCAAACTCTGACATCGATTGCGAAATCGCAAGTCCTTTTTCGATTTTTCCATGCTATAAAGCGCAACTTGGTTGCAAATAAGAGAGTGGAAAAATGAAAGGAAAAATCGCTTCAGGTTTATTGCTGTTATCGGCGAATGCTTCAGCGCTGGAGCTTGAACCCATGCTGTATGTTGATTCTGTGCTGTATGGTGATTCGGAAGGCGGTGATGCAGGCAATTACGCATCAGAAGCCCTTGGTATTTACAACGTGCACAGCGATAGCGGGGCAGGACATGAAGGCCATTCGCACGGCAGTGGGTTGGAACAAGGGTTACATCTTCGCAGTATCGAGGCTGGTTTGACTTGGGAAGCCAGCGACAAGCTGGATGGGAGTATCAAGGGGGTGATCCTGCCGGAAACAGGTGAGGCTGAGCTGGAAGAAGCATGGGCACGTTACCACCTGCCCGCCAATACCAGCATCAAAGCGGGCAAGTTGTTGAGTGCTTTTGGCGCGAACAATATCCACCCGCATGAGGCTGATTTTGTGCAGCAAAACCTGCCAATGCAGATGTTATTGGATGGCGGTTTGGTCGAAAAAGGGATACAACTGGAATGGCAGCCAGACGTTGCGGGAACGCACCTGACAACAGGCGTGGAGCTGTTGGATGGCGGTAATCGTGGCGTCGCTGCCAAGGAAGCGAGCGTCACTGCTTACCTTACCAGTAAAGGTGGAATCGCCGACATCAATTTCCCGGAAAAGCCTGATTTCCCTCAAGTTTCGCATGTTTACCTCAAGGCAGAAAAAGACTTGAATGAGAAAAATACCCTGAGCGGCGGGGTGTCTTACCTGAAATCCAGCCAGCATCAGGAATTACACCAATACCACCCCGGCATTAACGAGGCCGACCACGGGCTGAGTGGTAAGGCCAAGATGTGGAGTGCCAGTGCAGCGTATGCACACGCTGCTGGTAAAGCTGGCGACGTGGGCAACTTCAAGGTTGAGGGGGAATACCTCTACCAGAACAAGGCGTTGACACTCAATTTTCATGAGGACAAACCGAATTTGCTGGGGCAGCCCCGTGATTTGCATGTAGACGCTTATTCGGTACAAGGTACGTACCAGATTGCGCCAAAGTGGCAGGTAGGTTTGCGCCATGAACGGGTAGGCGGTACGCATGAGGCGCGTCGCCCCAGTGTTGCACCATTCCCGACTCAGACCAGCTATTTCAATGACATGAAGCGCAATACAGTTGCAGCAACATGGCAGGCTGCTAAACAGCATCAACTACGGTTGGAGATTGCGCATAATAATGTTGATGTGGGTGAAGACACCAATGGCGATGGGCGTACTGAAGCCGTCAACAAAACGTTTGACCAATTTATGCTGCAATACCAGTGGCGTTTGGATAGCGGGCATGAGCATCACAATCACTGAATTAACCTGCTGTTCATCCCGGATGAAGCTGGGATAGTGGATAATTTTTGATTTTTTTCAATGCAAGCAAGCCGCGCTTTAGGCAGTTTGTTTGCAATGTTTTAGGTTGTTTTTCTAAAAGGTATCATGATGAACAAGTATGTAGTAATGGTTAGCTTGGCAGTATTGCTAAGCGCATGTGGCGAAAAAGCCGAGAAAGCTGAAGCTCCGGCAGAAGCCCCAAAAGCGGCTGAACAAGCACAGCAAGTAGCTCCGACTGCACAGCAAGCGGCTGCCCCAGCGGTTGATCAGGCTGCCCTGACAGAAGAAGCCAAGTCAGCCGTACAAGCTTTGGGCGGCACACTCAAGGGTGAACTGGAAGCCGCCATGAAAGCCGGTGGCCCAGTAGAAGCGATGAGTATTTGCAATACCCGAGCACCAGAAATTGCCAAGGCAGTCTCTGCGGAAAAAGGTCTGCAAGTCAGCCGTGTCAGCCTGAAAAACCGCAACCCGGTCATGGGCAAGCCCAACGAATGGCAAACCGCCGTGCTGAATGATTTTGAAGCCAAGAAAGCCGCTGGTGCAGACCCGGCAACGCTGGCTCATGCTGAAGTCGTGGGCGGTGAATTCCGTTTCATGAAAGCTATCCCGACGGCTGAAGTATGCCTGAAGTGCCACGGCACAGATCTTAGCCCAGCGGTAACAGCCAAATTGACTGAATTGTACCCTGAAGACAAAGCCACAGGTTACAATGCCGGTGATTTGCGCGGTGCATTTGTTGTTGTGAAAAATCTCACGCAGTAACGCTGGCTTCTTGCTATACCCTCTCCATACACTTAGTCTTTGTTCTCAAGGTCGAACACAGTAATATTGACACTGGCCGTTTGACCGTGGCGGAAGCACAAAACTAAGGAGAGGGTATGTCAAATCTTAAAGGCAGGGGACACTGCCAATCCTGCCAGATCCGGCATTTGAGCATTTTTGCCCAATTGCCGATGGATCGTTTGATTGAAATACAGGCGTTTCAGCCGTCTGTGGTGACTTATGCTGCCGATGAAACGGTTTACTATCAGGGGGATGCCTCCCTGAATGCCTTCACCTTGCGCAAAGGCTTGGTTAAGCTGATTAAAACCCTGCCGAATGGGCGTACCCAGATTGTGCGGGTGCTGCGTACTGGCGATTTGTTTGGTTTCGACGGTTTTGCCGGGGAATCTTATAACCATACCGCCATCCCCTTGAGTGAAATTGAAGTGTGCCGTTTGCCGCTGGCTGAACTGACGGAGCTGAAAAAACAAAACGCTGAAATTGAAAACACCATGATGAAGCGCTGGATTCAACATTTGCGTGAGGCTGAAGACATGATGCTGGAGTTGGGGGCGAAAAAAGCCGCTGAGCGCCTAGCCTCTTTCCTGATCCGCTGGTGTGAAAACAATAACGGTGGCTGGGTTCCGTTACCGCTCTCGCGGGCAGAAGTGGGTGAATTGCTGGGCTTGACGATTGAAACCGTGAGCCGCTTTTTGTCTGACTGGAAGCGTCAGGGCTTTCTCAATGAACAGCGCGGCAGTATCCAACTGGAAAATGTTGATGGCTTGCGTAAAGCCGTTTGTGCTAATGGGAGCTGCTAAGTCATGAACCGGATGTCAGCGGAAGCAAGCCTTAACCTGTACATCACCGCTGTGCATCCTTGCCCTTATTTGCCTGATCGTGAAGCGGTGAACCTGCTGGTTGACCCGTGTTACCACATGACGGCCGACTTGTACGGGCGGCTGCTGGACAGCGGCTTCCGGCGTAGTGGGACGGATGTTTACCGCCCGCATTGTAAAGGTTGCAGTTCCTGTGTTTCCAGCCGGATCCCGGTTAACGATTTCAAGCCCAACCGTTCTCAGAGGCGTAACCTGCAACACAATCAAGATTTGCAGGTGATTATTCACCGCTACCGTTTCAAACCCGAATACCATGACTTGTACCGTCGCTATATCGGCCAGCGCCATGCAGGCGGTGGCATGGATACCGATAGCATTACAACGTTTGCCGGTTTTCTGCTGGCTGACTGGTGTAAGACAGCGCTGGTCGAATTTTGGGATAATCAGCGCCTGCTGGCGGTTGCAGCAGTAGATGAATTGAAAAACGGGCTATCATCCGTTTACACCTTTTTCGACCCTGAAGCCGGGGAGGCTCGGGGCTTGGGAACGTTTGCAGTGTTGTGGCAAATTGAGTATGCACGCCAGCGTGGTTTGGCGTTTGTTTACCCCGGTTACTGGATCGCCGAGTCCCCGAAAATGTGTTACAAAACCCGCTTCCAGCCCATTGAGGGTTTGCTTAATGGCAATTGGGTGAGATTACCACCCGCAGGCGCATAGTTGTTCATCGTTGGTTCATTAAAAAACTGTATCATTCATAAATTTTATGATAGCTTGCTGCTATTGGCGGGTCACGGGAATACAACGATGATTAAGACATTTACCCTGAATGCGATTGATCATGATCAAGCAACACCTGAAAGTGGTTTGATTGTCTGGCATGTAGTGGATGAAAATAACCGCAAGCGCCTGATCAAAGCCACGACTGAACTAAGCCGTCAAGGTTTCATCAAAACCGTTAGGCCACACAATGACCGGGAAATGCCTCTGGTAGAGTTGCTGTCTTATTATGTGGAAGGCGAAAGCTTCAGGATCGACTTCGCCATGTTCAATGAAACCTTTGGCTATACCCCTCGCGAAGTGTTCGCTGCTACGCAACACCAGTCCGAAACGGCGAGTGAGCGTATGAAAAAAGGCATCCGCCAGCTTTTCCACGCACCGTTCTGATGGCTTAAAAGTAGAGGGGAAATCATTCACCCCCCCCACCTTGTTATTGATTTTATTAATGGCGGAAATGGCGCATCCCAGTAAACACCATCGCCATGCCATGCTCGTTTGCTGCTGCAATGACTTCTTCATCGCGCATGGAGCCACCCGGCTGAATCACCGCCTTGATACCTGCTGCTGCTGCGCTGTCGATACCGTCACGGAACGGGAAGAACGCATCCGATGCCATCACTGAACCCGGTACGACCAGCCCCGCATGTTCGGCTTTAATGCCTGCAATCCGCGCTGAGTTGATACGGCTCATTTGTCCTGCGCCCACGCCGATCGTCATATTGCTTTTCGCGTAGACAATCGCGTTGGATTTGACGAACTTGGCAACTTTCCAGGCAAATTGCAGATCCAATAATTCCGCTTCAGTGGGCTGGCGGGTAGACACGACTTTCAGTTCATCCAGCAACGCAAGGTCAGCGGTTTGTACCAGAAGGCCGCCGTTTACCCGTTTGAAATCCAGACGCTCGGGAACTTCACCACTCCACTGCTCGATAGTCAACAGGCGCACATTTTTCTTGGCAGCTACGACTGCAACGGCTTCAGGGGAGACG
The DNA here is from genome assembly GCF_017901135.1 of Thiothrix litoralis. Lineage (NCBI taxonomy): Bacteria > Pseudomonadati > Pseudomonadota > Gammaproteobacteria > Thiotrichales > Thiotrichaceae > Thiothrix > Thiothrix litoralis. Next base: position 910,611 of record NZ_CP072801.1, read on the forward strand.
CCCGGTGCAATAATCACTTCAACAAACTGGCGGTCGACGATGACTTTGGCGGTTTCGCCATCCAGCGGCTGGTTGAAGGCGATAATGCCACCGAAGGCGGATTCAGGGTCAGTGCTGTAAGCGCGGTTATAGGCTTCCAGCAAGTTCGCGCCGACGGCCACACCGCAAGGGTTGGCGTGTTTGACGATCACACAAGCCGGTGCACCGTCGAATTGCTTGACGCATTCCAGCGCCGCATCGGTGTCAGCGATATTGTTGTAAGACAGTTCCTTGCCCTGAATCTGGGTCGCGGTGGCAATGCTGCCTGCCGGGGCATTGTATTCGGCGTAGAACGCGCCTGCTTGATGGCTGTTTTCACCGTAACGGCAATCCTGCTTCTTTTCGACTTGCAGGCTGAAGGTGCGCGGGAAGGTGGCGGGTTGTTCATGGCTGGCTGTGCCGACCCGTGCGCCGAAGTAGTTGGCAATCATGCCGTCGTAACGTGCGGTATGCTCAAACGCTTTGATGGCTAGGTCGAAACGGGTAGAAGGGGTGACACAACCTGCGCTGGCTTCCATTTCAGCCTGAATGCGGGCGTAATCACCGGGTTCGGTGACGATAGTGACGTGCGCATGGTTTTTCGCACTGGCGCGAACCATAGTGGGGCCACCAATGTCGATGTTTTCCACGGCATCTTCAAAGGTACAACCGGGTTTGGAAACGGTGGATTCAAACGGGTAAAGGTTGACGACGATTAGGTCGATGCGCCCGATATTATGTTCTGCCATGACCACATCATCCATGCCGCGTCGCGCCAGAATGCCGCCGTGGATTTTAGGGTGCAGGGTCTTGACACGCCCATCCATCATTTCCGGGAAGCCGGTATGGTCAGAAACTTCGGTGACAGGCACGCCATTATCCGCCAGCAGCTTGGCAGTACCGCCAGTAGACAGAAGATGTACCCCCTGACTGTGCAGGAAACGGGCAAATTCGAGGACGCCGGATTTGTCAGAAACACTCAATAAAGCGCGGGTGACAGGCAGATTGGAGGCAGTTGTCATCGTATGGGGTCTCAGGGGGTGGAAAAACCCGTTATTGTAGCAATACAACTATCGCTTGTCATACATCAACATTTTGCCCTACACCCCCGCGCCGATAAGCGTTAAACTCTGCCTTTTTCCAGCTTGAACCCCCAGCGGAGACAGGAATGCAGCAAGATTTACTGGCGTATGTGCCATCCGAAAATGCCTTGAAAGAGCGTGTGATTCTGGTAACGGGCGCCGCCGCAGGTATGGGCAAGGCGATTGCCAAAGCCTGTGCACAATACGGTGCAACCATTGTCATGCTTGACAAGGAAGTACGCCGCGCGGAAGAAACCTACGACGAAATCGTTAATGCAGGCTACCCTGAACCAGCCTTGTACCCGCTGGATATGCAGGGTGCAACAGCCAAGGATTATTATGACCTTGCGGAGACTATCCGTGAAAAAATGGGTCGTTTGGATGGGCTGATGCTGAACGCGGCTTGGCTTTCCACCTTTACGCCGCTCAGCCATTACGACACCGAATTATGGTCGAAAATGATCATGGTGAACCTGCACGCTAATTTCCTGTTAACCACTGCCTGCTTGCCGTTGCTGCAAGAGTCCGCTGACCCGGCGCTGGTGTACGCTAGCCATGAATCTAATAAAGCCTTTTACGGTGCGTTTGGTGTGGCAAAAGCGGGGATGGATGCCTTCTGCGATATTCTGGCGGCAGAACATGAAGACCCGGCACATTTTATCCGCGTCAATACCGTGGATACGGGGCCAGCACGCACCAGTATGCGCACCCTGAATTTCCCCGGCGAAAACCCCAATAGCGTGGCACGCCCGGAAGCACTGGTTGCGCCTTATTTGTTTTTCCTGGGTGCTGATGCGGGTAAGCGTACCGGTGAACATGTGGTATTCGAGCGCCAGCCTGCGGATGCACAGTGGGCGGGGGAAATGTGACTGATACCGATTCCTTATACCCTTTTCTAGAAGGCTCACGCCTTGCGCCTTGGCTGGATCGTTTGCCACAGCAACTGGAAGCTGCCGGGCAACAGGCGCACGGCAAATGGCAGGAATGGCAGCAAGCCTTGGTTGATGCGCCGCTATTGCAGACCGATAACGTGGACTTCAACAGTCGTGCGGTGCAAATTGGTGCAGCAACGGAGGTGGATGCGCTTGCCCGTGCGCAACTGCTGGCATCCCTGCAAGCGTTGATTCCGTGGCGTAAAGGGCCTTACGAACTGTTTGGTGTTGAGGTGGATACGGAATGGCGTTCTGACTGGAAGTGGGAGCGGATAGTGCCGCACCTGAGTCCGTTGCAAGGGCGCTTGGTATTAGATGTGGGCTGCGGCAGTGGTTATCACCTGTGGCGTATGCACGGTGCAGGTGCTGAGGCGGTGATTGGCATTGACCCGACTTTGCTGTTTCTGACGCAATTTCAGTTGGTGAAACGTTATGCCGGGGAACATCACCCGGTGTGGATGCTGCCTTTGAAGAGTGAAGACTTGCCAGATTTGCGCCAGAAGGGTTTCGATACGGTATTTTCGATGGGTGTGTTGTATCACCGGCGTGATCCGCTGGGGCATTTGCAGGAATTGCGCCGCGCCTTACGTGCCGGTGGCGAATTGGTATTAGAGACGCTGGTGGTGGAAGGGAATGAGCATACGGCGCTAATGCCGCATGACCGTTACGCTAAGATGCGTAATGTGTGGTTCATCCCATCCGTGCCCATGCTGGCGTTGTGGTTGAAACGATTGGGTTTCACCCATATTCGTGTGGTTGATGTGACGCTTACCAGTACGCAGGAACAACGTTGCACTGATTGGAGTAAGGGGGAGTCATTGGCTGATTTCCTTGATCCATTAGATAGTTGCCGTACTGTGGAGAGGTATCCCGCCCCACGGCGTGCGACGCTTATCGCCAATACCCCTGCGTGATCTGGTCAAGGGAATATCACTAAATTACAATATGATTAAGCATTGAAATTAAAGTGAGCCAAGTGGATACGCTATTGCAAAAACCTGGGTTTATGTTCGCGATGGGAGAAACCAATCGCTTGCAGCAACAATTGACTTGTCGGATGGGACAAGCCTACAAGCGCTTCCGCCAAAGTTGGAGTGGGTTGTTGCTCGACCCCTATTTACGGGATGGTGGTAATTACCGTTATCGGCGCTATTCTGTTTTTCATTGGAAAGATAATGAGTTGGAGGTTCTTCCTCATGAGCCACATTATCAAAGTAGCCATTACAACCGTGTTCACGGTGGTTTTAATCGTCACTTTCGGGGTTGGTTGCCAACGACTTTGAATAATCCCGTGCTGACAGAAATTATCCGCTGGTCGACGCAGCAATTTTCTCGTAGTCCTACGGAGTTATGGCGGATTCAGGCTCACCAGTTCCGCATTATTGCTCGCCCGGATCAGCAAGGTAAGCCGACGCCTGAGGGGGTTCATAAGGATGGTGCGGAATATATCCTGATCATGATGATGGATCGCCACAATATCAGCGGTGGTGTCAGCCGTATTTACGACAATACGATGCACCCCCTGGGGGAAGGGACGCTGGAACAGGCGGGGGATCTGGTGTTGGTGAATGATCACGCGGTGTATCACGGTGTCACGGAAATTAGCCCAGCAGACCCAACACAGCCCGCGTGGCGGGATGTGCTGGTACTGACCTTCCATAAGGCGAAGGTTTAACCGGGGCCTTCAAAGTATTTCCAAGGGTATTGGAGATCTTTTTCAATCGTATTCCAGTACAGGTCGCCAGAATTGCGCCACGGGTCGAGCAGGATGCCCGTTTTGAACGGCTTGCCTTTGGCGGTGACAATCAGGGTGCTGTGTTCCCGCCATGGGTTGCCCTTGTAAGCCACACCCCAATACAGGTCAAAGGTTTTCAGGTTTTTGGTGCGCATTTTTGCCCGCATCGCCCGTGCCCAGTCGACACATAAACCCGCTTTGCGCTGCTTGGAATTACGCAAGGTATTGTGGATGACCGGCGGCCAAGTTAATCCCCAGTCGTTGGCGAGGTACATAGGGTACACGAACGCATCGTGTGCAACGGATTGTGCTTCCTGCCGGTCGATGATGCTGGGGTCAAGGGCAATCAGCGCGGTGGTCAATTCGTCAATGCGCTGTTTCATCTCAGGGGTTAGTTGTTGCAGGCGCGGGCTGCCATCTTGGGCAAGTGTTACGTTGTCATACTTAACAGCACAGCCATTGATCATGAACAAGACTAATAAAAAGCCAATTAGTCGTTTAGCATCAAGCATTAATCAGATTTCCTTCTTAAAATACATCAGGTAATTCACGTCGATATCTTTTCCCAGACGATAACTCTGGAACAGCGGATTGTATGTCATACCAGAGATATTGCGTAGTTCCAGCCCGACGGAACGCGCCCAGCGTTCTAATTCAGAAGGTTTGATGAATTTGGCGTATTCATGCGTGCCTTTGGGCAGCATGTTCATGATGTATTCTGCCCCCAGTATGGCTAGTGCGAAGGCTTTGGGGTTGCGGTTAATGGTGGAAAAGAATACATCACCGCCCGGTTTGACCAGCTTTGCGCACGCGGCAATCACTGACGCTGGGTCGGGGACGTGTTCCAGCATTTCCATACAGGTCACGACATCGAATTGCTCGGGGGCTTCGGCGGCGATGACTTCGGCGCTGATCTGGCGGTAGGTGACGTCGACCTGTGATTCGAGGGCGTGTAACTCGGCGACTTCGAGCGGGGTTGCGCCCATGTCGATGCCGGTTACGTGTGCGCCGCGCCGTGCCATGCTTTCAGCGAGGATGCCGCCGCCGCAGCCGATGTCGATGGCCTGTTTGCCATTTAAGGGGGCGCGGTCGTCGATGTAATTCAGGCGTAAGGGGTTGATGTCGTGCAGCGGTTTGAATTCGCTGTCGCGATCCCACCAGCGCCAGGCAAGGTCTTCAAACTTACGGATTTCATTGGGGTCGACATTGGGTGTTGTGTTCATCATCAAGTTTTTCCTGATAAATATAGATTTCACTTGTTCATGTGCGGTATTGTTGGCCAGAAATTTTTCAGTGGGTGTCTGGGGTGTCTCATGGTAGCAAAGACGGGGCTTTCGTACTATCGGCCTGATATTGATGGTTTGCGGGCAATCGCGGTGTTGGCAGGATTGTTGTTTCAAGCCCGTGTGCCGGGTTTTGCAAGTGGTTTTGTTAGTGTCGATATTTTCTTTGTGATTTCAGGTTTTCTGATTGCAGGCATCATCTTACGGCAAATTCAGGAAGGCAAATTTTCTTTTCGCACATTTTACTTGCGCCGATTCCGACGTATCTTGCCTGCCTTGGCTGTTATGTTGATAGGGACGGTGGGCTTGAGTTGGTTTGTATTACTCCCAGAGGATTTTAAACTCTTGGGACGGCATGTGGCAGCAACTGTCTTGATGATACCTAATATGAGTATTTGGCATTCTTCAAGAAACTATTTTGCCCCAACAGTCGATGCGAATCCTTTGCTAGATCTATGGTCATTGGGAGCATCTCCTTATACACAAGTCCCAAGCTGATGTAAGATAAGCAATTTTCACCTATGAACTGGTCATCTAGCGAACTCACCGATCTTGATTTGGGAGACAAGCGCCTCGAAACACGCGCCGCCCATATTCTCAATGCCATGCTGAAAGCGCCCCAATCCAGCCTCCCCAAGGCTTGCCAGAGTTGGTCAAGTACCTTGGCGACGTACCGTTTCTTCTGGAATGAGGCGGTGAGCCATGATGCTTTGATGGCATCCCACTTTGAAGCGACAGAGTGCCGAATCCGTCAACAAGACTCGAAGATTATCCTGTGCATTCAAGACACCACCGAATTGGACTTCAATGGACAGGAAACCGAGGGCTTGGGGCGGTTATCCTACGATAAGCAACGCGGGATGTACCTGCATCCGACCTTGTGTATCACCCCGGAACGCCTGCCGTTGGGCATCACCGATACGTGGATGTGGTCACGGGGCTTGAGCAAAGCCGCCGACCAAGCGAACCCCAGCATCAAAGAAAGCCGTCGCTGGATCGAAGGGTATGAACGGGTAGCCGAACTGGCGGCACGCTGCCCCGGACACCGGCTCATCTATACGGGCGACCGTGAAAGCGACTTTTACGACTTGCTCAAACGGGCACAAGCCTTGGATTACCCGGCTGACCTGCTGATACGGGCGCAACATAACCGTGCCTTAGGAGATGACCTCAAACTGTGGGATGCCATTGAGCAACAACAGGCGTTGACCCGCATCACCTTTACCAAACCGCGCAAGCAGGGTGAAAAAGCCCGCAAAGTGGTACAGGAAATCAAGGTGTTACGTTATACCCTGCGTCCCAAGAGCAAGCACCCGATGCTATTGACCTTGGTTCAAGCCAAAGAAATCAACCCACCCGCCGGAAAATCGCCCCTCATTTGGCGTTTAGTCACCAACCGTTGTGTAGAGACCGCCGATGCCGCTTGTGAACTCATCGACTGGTATCGGGCGCGTTGGGAAATCGAAATGTTTTTTGATGTCCTGAAAGTTGGCTGTCGCGTCGAAAAACTGCAACTGGACACTAAAGAGCGCATCGAAAAAGCCCTCGCGCTCTACATCATGGTGGCCTGGCGGATTATGTTTCTGATGCGGTTGGGGCGTACCTGCCCAGAACTTCCGGCTGAGCTGGTGTTTGACCCGCTGGAATGGAAAGTATCCTTCCGGCTCGGCAAAAAAGCACTGCCCGATGGCATACCTACCCTCAATCAAGTGATCCGCAATCTGGCAGAACTGGGGGGCTTTCTGGGCAGAAAATGCGATGGCGAACCGGGAGCTAAAAGTATCTGGTTGGGCTACTCAAGGGTGCTGGACTGTATTTATGGGATTCAGATGGCTAGTGAATTGGGGGAAGGACTGATTTGTGTATAAAGAGATGGGTTAGAGGAGGGAGTCATGCTAACTCTATTGTTCCAGTTTTTAATATGTTAGCTGATCAATATGCATTAAAAGGAATTCAGGCATCATCAAGTTCCTCTCCTTTTTTAATCAGCGTACAATTTTCTCAGGCTTCGTCATCAACAAACGAAAAACGCGAAGAATTTGACTTGTCAATGTTACGGGTTATTGAGGAAAAATCTATAAAAAACATATTTCTAGCAGGAAATTGGGATGGGTATATTAGATCAGGTTTATTTTCCAGTAATAGCCTTGATTCTATGAGTGCTTTTCAAGAAGGGATGGAAAAGGCTGTTTCTATGTTAGTTTCTAAAGGTAAAAGAGTCTGGATTGTGTTGCAAGTTCCCTCTATGGATAGGCAGATACCTCGATGGCTAGCGCTCCACGCTGCTAATCAGTCAGATGTATGGATCGATAATCCTCATTCTGAAAATGCGACTAATTTACACATGTTCTTTGAATACTTAAGCCAACAATATGGTGTTCATTTACTCGATCCGCTTCCGTACCTTTGTAGAATAGATGGTAAGTGTCGTATTGCCCACGAAGGAAAGGCAGTGTATGTTGATGATAATCATCTTTCCGCCAGCGGCGCTTTGTTGCTGACAGAAATGTTACGCCCTGCTTTTGAAACAATGAAGCAGGATCGGTGATGATTAGCTGATTTTTTGTTGCCAGTCGCGGGCTTTGGCAATCAGGGCGGTTGTATCCAGTGTGGTCAATTGGCGGTTTGCCATTAGCGCCTTGCCTGCCACCCACGTGTGCGTGACCTGTTCGCGGCTGGTGCAATATACCAGATGTGAAACCGGGTCGTACAAAGGGCTGGCTTCCAGTGTGCCGAGGTCAACCGCGATCATGTCGGCGAATTTGCCGACTTCCAGTGAGCCAATATCGGCATCCAACCCCAGTGCTTTCGCGCCGTTGATGGTTGCCATGCGCAAGGCTTGAGTCGCGGGGATAGCGCTGGCATCTTGTGCCACGGCTTTGGCAATCAGGGCGGCCGTGCGCATCTCGCCGAGCATGTCGAGGTCGTTGTTACTGGCATTGCCGTCTGTGCCCAGCGCGACGTTGACCCCGGCAGCCGTCAGTTTGGCGACCGGGCAAAAACCACTGGCAAGCTTCAGGTTAGACTCCGGGCAATGGATAACGTGCGTGCCTTTTTGCGCCAGTAAAGCAATTTCTGCGTCGCTCAGTTGGGTCATGTGGACGGCGAGGAAATGTTTGTCGAGCAGGCCAAGTTTTTCCAGACGCTCAAGGGGGCGCATCCCGGATTGTTCTTGGGCTTGCCCGACCTCGAAAGCGGTTTCGTGGACATGCATGTGGATGGGAATGTCAAGTTCGCAAGCCAGATGCAGCACTTTGTGCAGCGGGTCGTCGGAGACGGTGTAAGGCGCGTGCGGGGCAAACGCCGTGGTCAGCAGCGGGTTAGTTTGCAAGCGATCATGCAATGCCAAGCCTTTTTGCAAGTATTCTTCCGGGCCACTGCCCCAGCGCGTCGGGAAGTCGATCATGATCAAGCCGATACAGGCGCGGATACCCGCTTCCTCGGCTGCTTGAACGGTGGCTTCCGGGAAAAAATACATGTCATTGAAACAGGTCGTGCCGGAACGAATCATTTCGGCAATCGCCAGTTGCGCCCCGTCATGGACGAAGGTGCTATCCGCCCAGCGAGCTTCCGCAGGCCAGATGTGGTTTTGTAGCCAATCCATCAAGGGTAAGTCATCCGCTAGCCCTTTGAGTAGCGACATTGCCACATGCGTATGGGCATTTATCAAGCCGGGGAGTACAGCTTGTTGTGGTAATACGACAGTTTGTCGTGGGCTGTAGCATTTTTCTGCCTCAGAAGTGGGCATGATGCCAACAATCCTGCTATTATCAACCGCTATAGTGTGGTGTCGCAAAACCTGATTGTCTGGATCGACCGTTATAATCCATTCAGGCGTGATGAGTAATTCAATATCCATTGGAACCATTGGGTGTTGTAAGATTGCCACGTAAAACAACCTATTTATGCTGAAAATCATCATGAGTCAACACGATTCGATCCGTGCCGTAGAATGGAAAGATAATCATCTGGTGCTGTTAGACCAGCGTAAATTGCCGCACAACGAGCAGTTTATCGCCTTGTACAGTGCCGATGATACTGCCGAAGCCATCCGCAACATGGTGGTACGGGGTGCGCCTGCCATCGGGATTGCCGCCGCGTATGCCGTTGTCATGGCAGCCCGCAAAAGCTACAAGCAGTACCCGCAGGACTGGCGTCAACGCTTGCTGGCTGAAATTGAAACCCTGAAAAATTCGCGTCCGACTGCCATCAACCTGATGTGGGCGCTGAATCGCATGTGTCTGGCAGCCGAACAGATTCAGGGCGACCCGGAATACCCGCTGCTGGAGCTTGCTAAAAAAATCCATCAGGATGACATTGACGCGAATTACCACATGGGTGAATTGGGCAGCGCCCTGATTGCGCCTTCACACGGCGTGCTGACCCATTGCAATACGGGCTCCTTGGCAACGGGAGGGTATGGCACGGCACTGGGTGTTATCCGCAGTGCTTACAGCAACGGCAAAATCGAGCATGTCTACGCAGACGAAACCCGCCCGTGGTGGCAAGGTTCGCGCCTGACCGCGTGGGAATTGGCCAAAGACAAAATCCCCGCCCATCTGCTGTGTGACGGCGCGGCAGCGCACTTGATGAAGTTGGGTAAAGTCTCGTGGGTTATTGTCGGTTCTGACCGCATTGCGGCGAACGGCGATGTCGCCAACAAGATCGGTACCTACAGTCTGGCGGTGAATGCGCGTTACCACGGCGTCAAATTCATGGTGGTCGCCCCGACCAGCACCATTGACCTTGCGACCTTGTGCGGTAATGACATTCCCATTGAAGAACGTCCGCAGGATGAAGTACTGAACGTCAGTAACCAGCGCATTGCTGCCCACCATACCCAGGCGTGGAACCCGGCTTTCGACGTGACCCCCGCCTCACTGGTGGATGCGTTGGTCACGGAAAAAGGGGTGATAGAAAACCCAACTGCCGAAAAAATTGCGGCACTGATGGCTTCGTAATGTGCTACGCGGTTCTGGCAACTGGGTACAAACGTCGGTGTAAACAGCGGTTCAGACGCTGCATGTCAGTATCCAGCCCGTAACGCTCTTTCCACAGGGTTTGCCGGAAAGGGCGTTCGCTGATGGGGAGCGCCGCGCATTCATAGGTTTTGCCGCTGCTGGTTCCGACGGATAAAACGCTGACAGGTTGCTGGAAATAACGCTGGTAAAGGTTTTCCGGCAAACGTTGTTTCAGGATAGCCAGTTCCGGCAAGGGCTGCTCGGTCAGCTCCAGGTGTGACAGTTGTGTGTAAGGGTAGAATTCATGCTGTTCATACAGGAACTGGTTGGCTACCCGGTCAAAATAACCCCGCCCCATCAACAGGCCGTTCTGGGTCAGAATCCACACATGCAAATATTGCAGCCGGTAGAGGCTATGTCCTTTGCGTCCGTAAGGGTCATCCAGCATGGCGATCAAAGGTATATGGGCTTCATCCAGTAATTTACGGGTCAAGTCAGTGTGTTTCTGATTGGGTAATGGCAGTTGGAGGTGTCCCCAGCTTTCGGTAATAAAGCCTTCCCAGTGTTGTTGTGGCAAGGTTTGCGACAAATCACCCAACTCTGGCGGGTTAAGCAGGTGTAGCAAAGTGCCCCGGAACAGGTGTTCCACCGCTTGTTGGTATTGCTGGTGCAGTTGTTCCAGCCCGGCAGGTGGGGGCAGGCTGTCAAGCTGGTGTGCCATGCCTTGCTGCTGCTTTTCCAAGGCGTGCAGCTTATCCAGATGTTCATGCAAGTCCCGCTGAGTCTCGGTGATTTTCAGTTCAGAGCGATACCAGTACCAGCTCAGCGCGGCGATGGGCAGAGCGGGTAACAGGAAATGCCCGCGCATCACCAGCAAGATAATGGCAACAAACGCCACAGCAAACAGGATCAGGCGCGGTGACGTCAGGTTCAGCATACGTTGCCGCAGTTTGTCCAGATGAGCTTCCATCTGCTGCTGGTATTCGATTTGGGGCAGTTTCCAAGGGTCAGGGGCGTAAAAAAAGCGCCAGCGCTCACAATAGGCTTCTTCCGAACCCGCTGCCAGTAACTCCTTGGCATCGTGGTTGCGACAGGCGTGATTGGAAAAAATAGGGTAAGCCAGCACTTCATCTTCAAATTGCTGGTAGTCTAGTGTGTTCTCGACCTCTGCCGCGATAGCTGCCGCCTCCTGCTGCTTGCATTGCTCCTGAAATTCTCGCAGCATGTGATGGCTCATCGCCATGGTCTGGTATTCATTATTGGTCATTATTGTTAGCCCTTTGGATATTTAGTAGAAACTATGCAAATTTCCCTTTTCACGTAGTAAGACAATGAAACCTGAAAAAAAATCCCTACCCGCTATCATTCGTACAAATTGCCTTAATCAGGCATTAATTGATCGTTTTTTGGACGATTTTTGGTCAGAGCGTGGTGTTAGCCGTAATACCCTTGCCAGCTATGAACGTGACCTGCGTTTGTTGTGTCACTGGTTGGATGAGCGCGGCGGAACCCTGGATCAGGCCAGCCGTGGGGAATTACTGGAATACCTCGCTATCCGCGTGCGCGATGGCGCAAAAGCGGCAACGACGGCACGCTTGCTGTCCAGTTTGCGGCGCTTTTACCGTTGGCAAGTTCGCGAAAACAAGCGTAAGGATGACCCGACTGCGCAGATTGAAGCGCCCAAACAAGGCAGGCATTTACCCAATACCTTATCGGAAGCCGAAGTGGATGCTTTGCTGAATGCGCCGGATACCGATAATCCCCTAGGCTTACGTGACCGGGCAATGCTGGAATTGTTGTATGCCACCGGCTTGCGGGTCTCCGAGCTGGTGAGTATCCGGCTGGGGGAATTGTCGCTGCAACACGGCGTTATCCGCATTACTGGCAAGGGCGGCAAGGAACGCCTCGTGCCCATGGGGGAAGAAGCGCATGACTGGATACAAACGTATTTACGCGATGCCCGCCCGACCCTGATGCAAAGCAAGGCGATTACGGAGGATGTATTTGTGACCACACGCGGTAGCGGCATGACCCGGCAAATGTTCTGGGTCATGATCCAGCGTTATGCTGTGGAAGCAGGGATTGTGCGGCATATTTCACCGCATACCTTGCGCCATGCGTTTGCGACACACTTATTGAACCACGGAGCCGATTTGCGGGTCGTACAAATGTTGCTGGGGCATAGCGATTTGTCGACCACCCAGATTTATACCCACGTGGCGCAAGCCCGTTTAAAGGATGTGCATCGCGAGCACCACCCGCGTGGTTAGAAGGCTGTGCGAAAGTGGGGAAACGTATACACACTACAGTCAGCCATGATAATGTATGCTGCATTATGTGATTAAACAATAAGCATTTTTTACTTTCGATTTTCACTCAGGAATAGAGAAACCATGTACAAGAAAACGATTATGGGCGTAATGGTTGGTATCGCGCTCGCAACATCCCTAGCGATGGCTGATGGTGTACCGGCTGATTTGGGCGACAAACTCAAGCCCATGTTTGGCGGCAGTGCTCCTGATTCCCTGAAAACCACACCGCTTGCCAATCTGTTTGAAGCCAAGTTTGGCGGCGAAATCATTTATGTAAGCGGTGACGCGCGTTACGTGTTTGTCGGTGATTTGATTGATGCCCAGACTAAATCCAGCTTGACGGAAGCTTCACGCTCTGCTGATCGCCAAGGGATCATGAAAACCATTGATGCCAGCAAAACCATCGAATTCAAAGCCAAAGGCGATGAAAAACACGTTCTGTATGCCTTTACTGACGTTGACTGCCCGTTCTGCGTGAAACTTCACAAAGAAGTGCCAGCCTTGAATGAGGCAGGTGTCACCGTGCGTTATTTGGCTTATCCACGGGCGGGTGTTGGTTCACCGGCTTACAAGAAAATGGTCAATATCTGGTGTGCTGATAACAAGCAGGAAGCCATGACTAAGGTTAAAAATGGCGAAACCATTGAAACCAAGGAATGCACCAACCCAGTGGCGGATGATTTTGCACTAGGCCAAAAGCTGGGTGTGAACGGTACGCCTGCACTGGTAACGGCTGACGGCCTGATGATTCCGGGTTTCCGTCCGGCGGCTGATTTGGTCAAAATGCTGGATGCAGCACCAAAAGCCAAATAATATTTGAAGAAAATCCTCCCCCAGCCCCTCCTTTTTCAAAGGAGGGGAGCAAGAGTCCGGTATTGGTTCTCCTGCTTCCCCCTTTGAAAAAGTGGGATTGAGGGGGATTTTCTTCGCTATTTCAATAATTTCCGCAGTCGATAAAGCTCATCCAGCGCCTGTCGTGGCGTGAGTTCATCCGGGTCTACTGCTTCCAACGCAGCCTTCACTTTTTCCGCAATTTCATCTTTTGGTTCGGTTGATGTGCTAAACATCAGCGGCAAGGTTTGGCCTTGTTGCGGAGCTGCTTGCGAATCCTTTTCCAGCGATAACAGTTTTTTGCGGGCTTGCGCAATGACGGACTTGGGTACGCCTGCCAGTTGTGCGACTTGCAAGCCATAGCTTTGATTGGCAGGGCCTTCCTTCACCGCGTGTAAAAATACGATCTTGTCGCCATGCTCTATCGCGTCGATATGCACGTTGACGATGGTGCTGATCTGTTCCGGCAATACCGTCAGCTCGAAATAATGAGTGGCGAACAGGGTGAAAGCCTTGCGGTCACGCGCCAGATATTCCGCGAATGCCCACGCCAGCGATAAGCCGTCGAAAGTGCTGGTGCCGCGCCCGATTTCATCCATCAACACCAGACTGTGGGCGGTGGCATTGTTGAGGATATTGGCGGCTTCGGTCATTTCCACCATGAAAGTCGAACGCCCACTGCTAAGGTCATCGTGTGCGCCGATACGGGTGAAAATGCGGTCGATATTGCCGAGGCGAGCGGTTTGCGCAGGCACGTAACTGCCGATGTGTGCCAGCAAGACGATCAGCGCAACCTGACGCATATAGGTGGATTTTCCACCCATGTTTGGCCCTGTCACCATCAACATGCGGCGGCGCGAATCCATGTACAGGTCGTTGGGCACGAAAGGCGCATCCAGCGTGCGCTCGACTACCGGGTGGCGTCCGCCTTCGATCTGTATGCCTGCGCCATCGACTAGCGCGGGGCAGTTGTAATTCAGCGTGTTGGCGCGTTCGGCGAAATTGCCGAGTACGTCGAGTTCGGCGATGGCTTGCGCACTGCTGCGTAGCGGGTTGAGGTGTGCCAGCAAATCCCGTAACAGCTCTTCGTAAATGGCTTTTTCGCGTGCCAGTGAGCGTTCGCGGGCGGACAGCACTTTGTCTTCAAACTTTTTCAGTTCGGGCAGGATGTAGCGCTCCACCCCTTTCAAGGTTTGGCGGCGGATGTAGTCCGCTGGAATCTTGCTCAGTTGGCTTTGCGGTACTTCCACGTAATAGCCGTGGACGCGGTTGTAGGCCACTTTGAGGTTATTGATGCCGGTGCGGACTTTTTCGCGGGCTTCCAGATCCAGCAGGTATTGGTCGGCGTTTTCGCTGAGGTTGCGCAGTTCGTCGAGTTCGGCATCAAAACCGGGGGCAATGACACCGCCATCGCGGATGACCACGGGTGGGTTGTCGATAATGGCGCTGTCCAGCAAATGGCTGAGTGCTTCGTGCAGATCAATCTGCTGGTGCAGCGCTTGCAAGCGTGGGTTGTCGAGCGGCTGGAGGTGTGCGTGAATGCGCGGCAAGACGTGCAGTGAATCCCGCAGGGTGGAAAGGTCACGCGGGCGGGCAGAACCGAGCGCGATACGGCTGGCGATACGTTCGATGTCGCCAATGCCGCGCAGGGTGTCGAGCAGGTTTTCGTAGTGGTATTGCTCAAGTAATGCGCCGACGGCTTGGTGGCGGTTACGCAGGATATGACGGTCACGCAGCGGCTTATTGAGCCAGCGACGTAACAGGCGGCTGCCCATGCTGGTGGCGGTTTTGTCGATCACCGAAATCAGGGTGTTTTTGTGTTCACCACTGAGGCTGTGCTCCAGCTCCAGATTGCGGCGGCTGGCAGCGTCAAGGATGATGCCTTCATCGCTGAGTTCCACCGTCAGGCTATTGATATGGGGCAGGGCGGTGCGCTGGGTTTCCTGCACGTAATTGAGCAAGGCTCCGGCGGCAGTGATGGCGAGTGGCAGGTGATCGCAGCCGAAACCGGACAGGTCATGCGTGCCGAACTGGCGCAGCAGCAAGCGTTGCGCAGTGTCGAGGTCGAAGTGCCAGGTTGGGCGCGAAGTGCAATGCTGGGTGCGCACGAAGGGCGGCTTCCAGTCTTCGTCGTGGAGGATTTCGGCGGGTTGCAGGCGTTCGATTTCGTTGAGCAAGGTGGTGTCGGAATCGGCTTGCTGGACGGTGAAACGCCCGGTGCTGAGGTCGATGGCGGCAATGCCGTAGTTACCCCCAGTTTTTTCCTCACACACAGCCATGAGCAGGTTGTCGCGGCGGTCGTCCAGCAGGTAATCGTCAGTAACCGTGCCCGGTGTGAGCAAGCGGGTAATCTTGCGTTCCACGGGGCCTTTGGATTTGGCGGGGTCGCCAACCTGTTCGCAGATAGCAACCGATTCGCCGAGCTTGAGCAGTTTGGCAAGGTATTGTTCGACAGCATGGTAGGGAACACCCGCCATCGCTATCGGGTCGCCCGCCGAAGAGCCGCGTGCAGTGAGGGTAATGTCCAGCAGGGAAGCGGCTTTTTTGGCGTCATCCATGAACAGTTCGTAGAAATCGCCCATGCGGTAAAACAGCAGGATGTCAGGGTATTCCGCCTTGATCCTGAAGTATTGCTGCATCATCGGGGTGTGCTGGGGAGCCGACTTTTTATTCATTACGTGCCTGTAAACATCTTGTCAAAGGGGGCGTGGTATTTGGGTATTGCGCGGCCATGCATTGATCACGGCATGGATCAACGTTGCCAGCGGGATGGCAAAAAACACCCCCCATATGCCCCACACCGCGCCAAAAAACAGCACAGCCGTGATAATCGCGGTGGGATGGAGGTTGACCATTTCCGCAAACAGCAAAGGCACAAGCAGGTTGCCGTCGAAGAACTGGATAATGGCATAAGCGATGATGACATACGCGAAATCGCTATTAAATCCCCACTGGAAATAAGCCACGACCGCAATTGGCAGCGTTACCACCGCAGCCCCCACGTAGGGAATCAGCACCGAAATGCCCACTAAAAACGACAGTAACATCGAATAGCGCAAGTCGAAAGCAATGAAAGCGACAAACGACACCACCCAGACGATGAGGATTTCCATAAACTTGCCGCGTACATAGCCCGCAATCTTTTTGTTGACCTCGCGCCAAACCTGCATCACCAGCTCACGGTCACGCGGTAAAAAAGTGGAAAACCAGCCCAACACCATGTCCTTGTCTTTCAGGAAAAAGAACACCAGCAAGGGCACGACCACCAGATACACAATAAATGCCAGCAGGTTGAAGACGGATGACAGCGAAAAACTCAACACATGCCCGGACCACTGGGTGAGTTCGTTACGCAAGCTGGTCAGCAGTTCCATAATCACCTGTTCGGAAAGAATCGTGGGGTATTTGTCGGGTAACAGGATC